>DATNHL010000136.1:0-13412 GCA_035604995.1 Occallatibacter sp.
CAGCCTGTCGCCCAATCCAGCGCCGCCGTTGTCCTCGAATGCGCTCACCTGAACGCGCAGTCACCCAGCCAGACCGTCCTTGCCGGCTGTGAGTACCAGGTCCGAACCGGGCGCGTCGCATCAGCCGCTAAAACCCTGCACCTTGCCGGCCAGCGCAAACCGCCTGGTTCTGTATGGTCGGCAACTGCCGCGGCCCAGAGAAGCGCCGCGGCCCAGAGAGAGGTAAGCGCATGAGCCCGGAACTCTACGCCTGCGTATACGTCGGGGAGTTTCCCGCCCAGGCTCTCCTGCGCCTCAATCCGGAACTGGCCACGCAACCTGTAGCCGTTCTTGACGGTCGCCCACCTCTTCAGACCGTCTGTTCCCTCAACCGGCTGGCGCGCCTGACCGGAGCATCGCTCGGCATGACCCGCCTGGAAGCCGAGAGCATCTACGGCCTGCGGCTCATCGCCCGCTCCCCGGAAACGGAGGCAGCCGCCCGCGCTGTTCTATTCGAATCGGCCGCGCAGTTTTCGCCGCGCCTTGAGGACGTAAGCCAGCAAACAGCCTGCTCCTGCGTTCTGGACATTGCCGGCACCGAACGCCTTTTCGGCCCGCCGGAAACCCTGGCCCGCAACCTGCGCGCGGCCCTCGCCACGGCCGGGTTCCACGCCTCCTTTGCTGTCAGCGCCAACTTCCACACCGCCCGCCTGAAGGCCGCTGCCGCCCGCGGCATCACCGTCATTCCGCCCCAGCAGGAATCAGCTGCGCTGGGCAAACTTCCTTTGGCTGTGCTGGGCCTTGCCGAAGACCCCGCCGAAACCTTCGCAATCTGGGGCATTCGCACCCTCGCCGAGTTGGCCGCGCTCCCCGAGTCCGACCTGGTCGCGCGCCTCGGCCCACAGGCCGTTGACTGGCGCAAGCTGGCCCTCGGCACGCACAGTCACGCCTTTCAACCTATCGAAGCCGACTTTTCCCTGGAGGAGTTCTGCGCCTTCGAGACCCCCGTCGAGCAGATCGACTCGCTGCTGTTCATCGGTGCGCGCATGATCGATTGCCTCGCCACGCGCGCCTCCGCCCGCGCGCTTTCCCTGGCCTCGCTCATCGTCGAGATGCAACTCGAGAGTGGGCACGCGTATCAACGCACCATCCGTCCCGCCCTCGCCACCATCGACCGAAAGTTTCTTCTCAAGCTGCTGCAACTGGAGATTGCAGCGCACCCGCCCCAGGCCGCCGTACTCTCGCTCACGCTCAGCGCGCAGGCCGGCCAATCCAGCAAGGTCCAGCTCGGCCTCTTCGCGCCGCAAACGCCCGAGCCCTCGCGCCTGGACGTAACCATCGCCCGCCTCAAGGCCATCGCCGGCGACGATCGCGTCGGCTCGCCGGTCCTCGAAGACACGCACCGTCCGGGCAGCTTCCGCATGGAAAGTTTTTCCATCGCAAATCCATCCAGCGCCGGCAAACTCGGTGAATCGGAGCCAGCCCATCCGCGCATGGCCCTGCGCCGCGTCCGCCCTCCCGCTCCCGTGCGCGTGCAGCTGGACACGCTCAGGCCTGTTGCCTTTCGTGATCCCGAGCAATGCTTCAAGGTCGCAGCAGCCTACGGCCCGTGGCGAACCAGCGGCTGCTGGTGGTCCACCGAAGCCTGGAACACCGAAGAGTGGGACGTGCTCGCCGAATCGAGCGGCGGCGCTTCCGTTGCCTGCCTGTTAGTCCGCGACTGCACCCGCAACCAATGGCAGTTAGAAGCATTTTATGACTAAGGAACCACTCCACAACACGATGAATCCTGGGTGCCCCATCCCGTGCGTTCTTTGCAAGGGTTAGAGGCGGAATCTGCAGCATTGAAAGGGCACGGCTTTAGCCGTGCCGAAAACAGCCGGAAAAACCGTGGGCTTTAGCCCCTGAGGGAATGTACATTGCGCGACGTGCATTCCCTCAGCGGCTAAAGCCGTTGTCTTTTTAAATCGCCCTGTGGCACGGCTAAAGCCGTGCCCTTTCAAAACCCTGATCACATCACACCGAGTCGCCATGCCGCACGATTCCGCATACATCGAACTCCACGCCGCCAGCGCCTTCAGCTTTCTCGCCGGAGCTTCGCAGCCAGAAGCGCTCATCGAGCGCGCCGCTGAGCTGGGTATGCCCTCCCTCGCTCTGGCCGACCGCAACGGCCTCTACGGCGTGGCGCGTTTCCACACCCAGGCGAAGAAAACCGGCGTCCAGGCCCATATCGGTGCGGAGATCTCCGTCAGTTCCTTCGGCAACAGGCTCACGCCGCCCCACTGGCTTCCTCATCGGTTCCCCGCCGAGCCCCCGCGTCTGCTCCTGCTCTGCGCCTCGCAAACCGGCTACCAGAACCTCTGCCAGCTCATCACCCGCTTCAAGATGCGCGAAGCCACAAAGACCGAAGGCGCGGCAACCCTTGATGACTTGGAAGAATTCTCCGCCGGACTCATCTGCCTCACCGGCGGCGAAGAAGGCCCGCTCGCTTTGGCTCTTGTGCAGGAAGGGATGATCGGAGCCCACAAACGCGCAGAGCGCCTCGCAAGCATCTACGGCCGCGGCAATCTCTATCTCGAGTTGCAGCGCCACGGCCAACGCGAGCAGGAGTGCCGCAACCAGTCCCTGCTGAGCCTGGCTTCCTCGCTCAATCTGCCCGTCGTCGCCACCAACGGCGTCCTCTACGCCATGGAGCAGGACCGAGAAATCCTCGACGTGCTCACCACCATCCGCCACCACACCACGCTCGACCGCGCGGGCCTCTTGCTCGCGTGCAACAACGCCCGGGAACTCCGCCCCGCGCAGCACATGGAAGCGCTCTTCGCCGACATTCCCGAGGCTATCGCCAACACGCGCATGATCAGCGACCGCCTCGAATTCACGCTCGATAACCTGGGCTACCAATTCCCTCACTATCCCGTGCCCGACGGCGAAACGATGGACAGCTTTCTCGCCCGCCGCGTCGAAGAGGGCGTCGTTAAACGCTACGGCTCACCGGCCAAGCAGCATCTGCTCACCAAAGCCCGCGCCCAGGTTGAGCACGAACTCAAGCTCATCGCCAGGCTCGGCTTCGCCGGCTACTTCCTTATAGTCTGGGACCTGGTCCGCTACTGCCAGCAGTACGGCATCCTCGCCCAGGGTCGCGGCTCGGCAGCCAACTCCGCCGTCTGCTACGCGCTTGAAATCACGGCTGTCGATCCGGTCGGCATGGAACTGCTGTTCGAGCGCTTTCTCAACGAGAACCGCGGCGAGTGGCCAGACATCGACCTCGATCTGCCCTCCGGCGATCAGCGCGAACAGGTCATTCAATACGTCTATGAGCGCTATGGCCAGCTCGGTGCGGCCATGACCGCCAACGTCATCAGCTATCGCGGCCGATCTGCCGCGCGCGAGGTCGGCAAAGCCCTCGGCTTCGAGGAAGAACAGCTCACCCGGCTCTCCGGCCTCGTCGGCCACTGGGAGTGGCGCGGCGCCAACGACACGCTGGCCCACAACTTCCAACAGGCCGGCCTGGACGCGCGTCATCCGCGCATCGCCCGCTACCTCGAACTCTGCCAGCGCATGTATAACCTGCCGCGCCACCTCGGCCAGCACTCCGGCGGCATGGTCATCTGCGCCGGCATGCTCAACCGCGTCGTCCCCCTCGAACGCGCGTCCATGCCCGGCCGCACGGTCATCCAGTGGGACAAGGAAGACTGCGCCGACATGGGCCTAATCAAGGTCGACCTGCTCGGCCTCGGCATGATGGCTGTGCTTCAGGACTGCATCGAACTCATCCCGCGTCACTACAAGAAAGAGATCGACCTCGCCGCGCTGCCCGAAGATCCGCTCGTCTATCAAACCCTCTGCAAGGCCGACACCGTGGGCATGTTCCAGGTAGAGAGCCGCGCGCAGATGGCTTCGATTCCCCACAACGCGCCCGCGCGCTTCTACGACCTTGTTGTGCAGGTGGCCATCATCCGCCCTGGCCCCATTGTGGGCAAGTTGATGCACCCCTACATGCGCCGCCGCCAGGGCAAAGAGGAAGTCACCTATCCGCATCCCTCGCTCGAGCCCGTGCTCAAGCGCACCCTCGGCGTCCCGCTCTTTCAGGAGCAGCTTTTGCGCATGGCCATGACGGTAGCCAGTTTCTCCGGCGCTGAAGCCGAAGAGCTGCGCCGGGCTGTCGGTATGAGGCGATCCATGCAGCGCATGATGGACCTGGAAGGCCGCCTGCGCGCGGGCATGACCCGCAACGGCATCGGCCCCGAGGCCCAGGACAATATCGTGCAGGGCATCTCGTCCTTCGCCATGTACGGCTTTCCTGAGTCGCACGCGGCCAGCTTTGCGCTGATCGCCTACGCCTCGGCCTACCTCAAGGTTCACTACCTGGCGGCCTTCACCTGCGGCCTGCTCAACAACCAGCCCATGGGCTTCTACTCGCCCGCCGTGCTCATCAAAGACGCGCAGCGCCACGGCCTGCGCGTGCGCCCCATTTGCGTGCAGCAATCCGATTGGCTCTGCACGGTGGAACCGGAGCTGGACGGTTCTCTCTCGCTGCGCATCGGCCTGAATTATGTGAAAGGGTTGCGCCAATTCTCGGCGGAAGCTCTTCTTGCCGCGCGCAGCAGCCATGGCCCCTTCGCATCGGTAGACCAGCTCGCCGTGCGCTTGCCCGCACTCAACCGCAAGGACCTGGTTGCGCTGGCCAGTGTCGGCGCTCTCAATGCACTGGGCGCCGTCGAGCATCGCCGTGATGCGCTCTGGCAGGTGGAACAGGCCGGGCGTCCCGTGGGTCCTTTGCTCCGAGGAGCAGCACCAGTCCACACGGGAACAACAAATCCTTTGCAGCAAATGACAGCCGACGAGCGCCTGGCCGCCGACTACGCCGGCACCGGTATCACCACCGGCCCCCATCCCATGGCCTGGCAGCGCGCCGTTTTGCGGCGGCAAGGCTTTCTCTCCGCGCAGGAGTTGGAGAGTTGCCGCAGCGAGGCCCAGGTCCGCGTGGCCGGACGCGTTATCAGCCGCCAGCGCCCCGGCACTGCCAAGGGATTTGTATTTCTTTCCCTCGAAGACGAAACCGGCATCGCCAACATCATCGTTGCGCCCGACGTCTTTGAGCAGAACCGCCTCATAGTCACGCGCAGCCGCTTTCTCTCCATCGCTGGAAAGCTGCAGAATCAGGACGGCGTGATCCACGTGAAAGCAAGGCTGCTGACGCCGCTCTCTCCATCTACTGGCGCGGCTGACTAACAAAAGGGCGGACGCCGAACTGGCCGGTCGTCTGGGTGCCCCACCCTTGCCGCGTCTTCTTGCGGCAAGGGTGAGAAAGCACGACACACACTCAATCACCCATTAAAAGATCGGCGAACTACCACCACTCCATCAAACGCCCTGAGGCAACCTTGGCGCTGCTCTCCGGCTTGGGCGTGCGCAGCAGCAGCACCGGGCAAGAAACGAGCTTCATCACCTTCTCGGCGATCGATCCGAAGACCAGCGGATGCCAGCCGGTCAACCCGTGCGTGGAGATCACAACCATGTCTGCATTCTCGCGCTCCAACACTTCCAGAATGGTGCTGGCCACGTCGTCGCCAACTTCCACGCTCGAACCCACCTTGATCCCCTTGCTGGTCAAATCGGCGCTGACCGCGGCAAAGTGCCGGTCGGCCTCAGCTTTAGCCCCCTCAAGGAACTTGGTCTCGGGAATGAAGTCCGGAAACGTGGTGGCGGGAAACATGGGAATCACGTGCACGAGATGAATCGCAGCCCCAAAATGCTGGGCAAGATCCGCAGCCGACTCCACGGCTGCATGGGATGAGGGACTGAAGTCGATGGGCACCAAAATCTTGGTGGGAATTGTGCTTAGGCCATTTGCTTCGGGCATTACGCTCTCCTTGCCGTTCCAGACGCAGGTCCGGCTTGTCTTTTTTCGCCCCTAATCATACCAAGGCCGCGTTCGACTCGGCCTGTGACAGACAACACGCCTATGCACAACCCCGCGCCCTGCTGCACACCGCCGCACTCCTGCAATCAAACGTTTTCAGCGGATGGTTGCGCCTCTGCCCCTGACGCCGGCTCGGAGAATAACACGTCCGCGGCCTGCCTCGGCTGAGCAAGCCGGTCTTCCACGAACCCTGGCCACCATCTGGATGGGAAAAGGGCCAGAGCCGTCCCGACAAGCACACCCAGATCCCTCCAAACATTGGCGCGTTCCAGATAGGCCGCGGAGAGACGCACCTTGTCCGGCATCAGCACCGTCTTGAAGTAGTGGGGAGGATCGGGGACCAGCGCCAGCAACTCGTCCTCGCGGCAGTATTTCACCGTCGCCGGATCGGTCAGGCCGGGACGCACCTCAAGCAGCCGCTCGTAGTCCGCCTTGAACTCCTGGGCCAACTCGGAAACCACTGGCCGCGGCCCAACCAGGCTCATCTCCCCCCGCAGCACGTTCCACAACTGGGGCAGTTCGTCCACCTTGAACCAGCGCAGCCAGCGCCCCACGCGCGTAATGCGTGGATCTTCGGCGATCGTGTAACCAGGGCCATCGATCGATGCGCGCATGCTTCTCAGTTTCACCAGATGGAAGCGCCGGAACCCCTGGCCCATCCGCGCCTGGCGAAAGAAAACCGGGCCCTCGGAATCCAGTTTGATCGCGATGGCGGCCGCTGCCAGAAGCGGCAATGAGACCAGCAGCAGCAAGCCCGCCAAGGCGACATCCACTCCGCGTTTGAGCACGAGCCCCTCCCGATCAGAGGACTATCGCGTCCGCGGCCGCAACCGGCATCCAAGACGCTTGAAGGAATCGTGACTGGCGGTGCGGGGGTCTCTCTTTACCGGACGCTCGTGCGGGGAATCTCTTCCCCATGTCCAATCCCGTTCACCAACTCAGCCGCTCTCCTCGTGACAACGCACACGGAGACTCGAAAAAGTAAGCCTTCCGCTGGAGTGAATAAGATGCAGTACTGTGAGGAAACATCGTTTTGGCTCCATCTGTCAAGGTCCTGACTCACATCGGGGAAAACGAGCGCTCCTTGGTGCAGAAAAGCACTTTTCCCCGCACATCCCATTCCACTCCCATCAATCTCACCCCTGGCTTTAGCAAGAGTGGCTCGATAAACGGCGCGACAATAAGAAGAGGGTATGAGCATGAGCAGCGCACCTCTACGTCAGGCTGATCTCTCGCGTGCGTGGCCCGCCAGCCGCCGCCAGTTCCTGCGCGCCGCCTCTCTTGCCGCCGCAGCCATCGTCTCCCGGCAGCCATGGCCCGCCTGCGCAGCGGCACAGACCGCCCAACCTGCCCCCCAGACCGCGCCGGTCAATCCGCCCACCCCGCCGTCCGCTCCCGACTACCGCATTGAAATCGGTGAGATCGACTGGGAACTGTCGCCCACAAAAAAGCTCCGCACCACGGCCTACAACGGACAGATCCCCGGCCAACTCATTCGTCTGGAGGAAGGCAAATCCGTCTCCATCGAGATCGCCAACCGCCTTGATCGCCAGGAGATTGTCCACTGGCACGGCCTGTGGATTCCGCCCGATGTGGACGGCTCCATGGAAGAAGGCTCGCCCATGATCGCGCCCGGCGCCACCACTCGCATCGCATTCACTCCCCGGCCCTCCGGGCTGCACTGGTACCACACTCACGCCATGGCCCATCGCAGCCTCAAGCAGGGCCTCTACACCGGCCAGTTCGGCCCCCTCTACGTCGAAGCGCGCTCCAACCCCGGCCGCTACGACCAGGAGCAGTTCCTCGTCCTCCACGATTGGGAGCCCTACTACTCCCCCAGCGACGACGGCTCGCTCATGGTCAACTACGTCGCCGCCTCCATCAACTGCCGCATGTTGGGCCACGACAAACCCATTCCGGTGCGCCAGAGCCAACGCGTGCTCTTTCACATCCTTAACGCCAGCGCCACCGAGACTCACTGGCTCACCCTCCCCGCCCACCAGTTCCAGGTTCTCGCCCTCGACGGCCGCCCCGTTCCGACACAAGCCAAAGTGGATAGCCTCCGCCTCGGCCCTGCCGAGCGGGTCGCCGCACTGGTCACCATGGATGCTCCGGGCGTCTGGATCATGGGCGAACCCCGCGCCGCCTTCCGCAACGCTGGCATGGGCGCCGTAATCGAATACGCAGGCGCCTCAGGCAAGCCGCAATTCACGCCTCCGGCCCGCCTCCAGTGGGACTATCGCGCCTTCGCCGACCCAACGCCTGCCCTCCAGAAGCCCGACGTGACCATTCCGCTGGTTTTCACCTCCCGCTTTCAGGGCCACGGCGCCCTCGACCGCTGGATGATCAACGGCAAGTCCTGGCCCGACGCCGCGCCGCTGCTGCTTCACGGGGGCCTGCGCCACCGGCTGGTCTTCGACAACCGCAGCATGGACGACCACCCAGTGCACCTGCATCGCCACGCCTTCGAAGTTGTCTCCATTCGCGGAGCCACTCTAAGCGGCATCCAAAAGGACGTGGTAATCGTAGAAGCAGGAACTCAAGTGGAAGCCGACCTGGTCGCCAGCAACCCCGGCAACACTCTCTTCCACTGCCACCAGCAGGACCACATGGACTCCGGCTTCATGGCCCTGTTTCGCTACGCATGACTTGCTTCCGTGAGCAAGACGAACATCATCCCCAGGGAGCGCCCTTGAAGTTCTGTCTCTTCGCCCTCATCCTGTTCGGTGCGGCCGTTCCCATGATCCGCGCCCAGGGCAACTACGAAATCCAGGTCTACGGCGTCGAAACCGTTGCCCCCCGCAACACCATGGTCGAGCTGCACTCCAACTTCACCGTCGACGGCCAACGCTCCTACATCGGCGGCGCTGCGCCCACCTATCACGCCGAGCACGAGACCATTGAGATCACGCAGGGCATCAACGACTGGTCCGAGGTTGGCTTTTACGTCTTCACCAGCGAGCAGAGCGGCCTGGGCGTACAGTGGGTCGGCGACCACATCCGCCCCCGCGTTCGCGTCCCTGAGAAGTGGCGCTGGCCGGTCGGCGTCAGCCTCTCCACCGAGGTCGGCTACCAGCGCGCCCTCTTCTCGCCCGACACCTGGACCTGGGAGATTCGCCCCATCGTCGACAAAACAGCCGGCCGCTGGTACTTCGCCGTCAATCCAGCCCTCGAGCGAACCTGGCACGGCCCCGACGTAAACCAGGGCCTCGGCTTCTCGCCCGCTGCCAAAATCAGTTACGACTTTACCAGGAAGATCACCGGCGGCTTCGAGTACTACGCCGACTACGGCAGCATCACCAATATCGCCAGCCTGCACAATCAGCAGCAGCAGCTCTTCCCCGCCATCGACCTCAACGTGAGCCCCGACTGGGAAATCAACTTCGGCGTCGGCATCGGCCCCACCGCCGCCACCGACCGCTGGATTGTCAAAGGCATCATCGGCCGCCGCTTCGACTGGAGCCACAAGAAGAAGACGCGCTGACTCGCGAACGCCGCTCCCTACTGCCTCTCCGCCGAAAGGTAGACCACCACCGCACCCACCAGCGCCAAAGTCGCGAAGACCGGAATCAGAACCGTCAAGGGTCCAGCGGAACTCAGCCATGCGGAGGGGCTGAACGAATCAAGGTGCAGCGACGTGCTGCCCCACTCCAGCCACCGCAATCCGTGCCGGGCCTGGCTGACGGCCACCACCGCGGCAACAAGCAGGGTAATCGTCAGCGCAAAGACATACGCGCCCAGGATCGGCCTTCCCACGCGCTCGACCGCGGCGTTGCGCCTGCGCAGCTGCGCCCTCCACCAGATGGCCCCCGGCGCCGGCAGCTTCACCTCGGCCGCAGCCGCTGCGCGCGACTGCTGAAATGCCTGTGTCACCAGCAACAATTGCCCGCACGATTTGCACTCGGCCAGGTGCGCGCGCAACTCCGCCGGACACGCATGCGGCCAGTGGCCGCGAGCCAGCAACTCCGTCACCTCTACTTGCCTAGAGCAGGTACGCAAGGTCATGGCTGGCTCCTCAGGCCCGCCGCTTGTTGCGGCTGGCCCTCCTTCGCTGCAGCGCGCAGCTCGCCCTGCGCCATGAGGATGCGCGCAATCCTCCGCCGCGCCCGAAACAGCAACAACCGGATGCTTGCGCTGGCCAGCCCCGTGATCTGCGCGATCTCGCGGTGCGAGTAGCCCTCAGCGTGGGCCAGCCACAGGATTTGCCGGTCCCGCGGCCGCATCTGTGCCAGCGCCGGGCCCAGGATCGCCTGCGAGTCGGCCTGCGCGGAACGATCGGCCGCCGCAAAAAACTCCTCGGGCAACTCCTCAATCGAGGCCGAGACCGGCCGCCGCCAGTGGTCGCGCAGCAGGTTGCTGGCGATGCGGAACAGATAGCGCCGCGCCGCCACTTCCCCCTCGGCCAGAGAGAGTTCCGGCCGCGAGGCGCACAGGAAACGCACAAAGCTCTCCTGCATCAGGTCGTCGGCCAGCGCCGGATCGGTCGAAACCCGCGCCAGGTAAGCCCAAAGCGGCCGCGCTGAACGCTGATAGAAGCCGGCAAACGCGTCGCTATCCATGAGTGTTTCTGCGGGCAGGTCCGCAACGAGACCCGGCACATGCGGCGTGTCGCCGGCGATCAGGTTCGGAAGTACAAATTCCCAGGACATGCGCGCTTGCTCTCCCAACGGGTTGGCTGCCACCCCTGCTCACTCGGTGTCCTTTGACAGCAGGGACGAAGACACGGGCCGGGTTTGCTGGCTCTCCGGGATCAGGCCGAGCCTTCCGGCAAGAAACCACGTAATCCCTGCGGAGATGATAAATCCCAGGCCGGGCATCAGCGCTATTGTGCCCAGAACCAGCATGGGCTCGTACATCTCCATGCGTACGTGGCGCAGCAGGAAAAAGCCCACACCCAGCAGCACCAGGACGATCCCGATCTGCAGCGGAGTCAATACCCGGGCCACGGCGTTGGGGACCCGCTGCTGCTGCTCGAAGTCGACTGGAATCGGCGCAGCCTCGAGAAACCGCTTGCCGGCCTCGGTCTCCATGTAGCTGGCCAGTTCCTGATTGGAGCCGAATTTGTCGATCAGGCGGGCATGCACCTCGCTCTGCAGCTTGAAGATGCGGCCCCAGCGGCGGTTTTCAAGGAACTGGCGGCTGAGCCAGACGAGCGCGGCGAGGAAACAGGCAAATGCAAGCATGGCGCAAATCGGACCAATCACATCGTTGGCGGACCAGGAATCGTTCCGTGGAACCAGTTCCGGCCACACCGCGCGTTCCAGCGCCTGGTCGGGACTTCCGTCGTCGAGATGCACATGGGTAAACAGATAGAACTCGGGGTTGCGGGCGACCTCGGGGTGGGCGGCGAGAAACTGCGCCAGTTGGGGATTGTTGCGGCTCACGTAATCCTGGTTGGCCAGCAGCGAAGGATCGTGGGCCACCACCGTGGTCAGCGTGGGACTCAGACGCAGCAGCTTGATCAGCTCTCCCTGCGTGTTAGCCAGGTCGCGGTCGCTCACTGGACCGGCTGGGGCCGCCGCCTGGGCGGGCGCGGTTGGCCTTTGCGCTGCTGCCGGGTGAACCGGCGCGGGCGGGACCTGCGCGGAAACAACTGCGGCGCACAGAATGGCGGGCAAGGCAAGCGAACGAACAAGCCTGGACAGAATGCGGGTAGAATTCAGCATGTCGGATTTCCCTCTTTTGGAAGGAGTTGTTGAGCTTCTTCTGCCTACATAACGAATGAGCCGGTCACTTGGTTAACAAGGGCTGCGAAACCGGCAAAAAGAAAGTAGACTTGCCCCAGGCACGGGAATTTCAAAAAGATTGCGGGATGGGTTGGAGGCAATCGCATGAAAGCACATTTTTCATTTGGCAAGAGCGGCATTGAAGTATCGGTTCCGGATGGATTCCAGAGCCAGGTCATCATGAGCCACACGGCCGAGGCGCTCGACGACGAACAGGCGGCTCTTTATGCCGCGCTTGACTCCCCCATCGGCTGCGCCCCGCTCCTCGAGCTTGCGGCCGGCAAAAAGACCGCTGCCATCTCCGTCTGCGACATTACACGCCCCGCGCCCAACCGGGTCACCCTGCCGCCCCTGCTCGACCGCCTCCACCAGGCCGGCATTCCTGTCGAAGGCATCACCATTCTCATCGCCACCGGCCTGCATCGCGGCGCAACGGACGACGAGATCGACACCATCGTCGGCCCGGAGATTGCCGCCAAATACCGCATCGTCAGCCACGACGCCAAAGCACTCAGCGAGCACCGCTTTCTGGGCGCAACCGGGCGCGGCACCCCGGTCCACATCGACGAGCGCTTCATCGCGGCCGATCTGCACATCACGCTGGGCTTCATTGAGCAGCACCTGATGTTGGGTTTCAGCGGCGGGCGCAAGCTGATCGCGCCGGGCTTAGCCGCGCAGGAGACCATCAAGGTCATCCACTCGCCCCGCTTCATGCGCGAGCCGCTGGCCACCGAGGGATCCATCGCCGGCAATCCCCTCCACGCCGAGTTGCTCGAGGTAGCCCGCATGGCTCGCCACGACTTCATGCTCGATGTCACGCTGACCCAGGAGCGGAAGATCTCCGGCGTCTTTGCCGGCGACCCGGTCAAGGCCCACGCCGCCGGCGTTGCGTTCGTTGAAAAGACCTGCCTGGAGCGCCTCGACGAGCCGGTGGACGCGGTGATCACCAGCTCCGCCGGCTATCCGCTCGACCTGACGTTCTATCAGATCGTCAAGGGGATCACGGCGGCCCAGCACATGGTCAAACCAGGAGGCCGCATCCTCATCGTCGCCCAATGCGCCGAGGGCGTTGGCTCGCCGGAGTTTGCCCGCAAGCTCTCCGGCATGAAAAGTTTCCAGAGCTTCCTGGAAGAGATTCGGACAGCTCCGGTTGAAGTCGACCAGTGGCAACTGGAGAAGCTGGCGCTGGCCGGCGAGAAGTTCGAGCTCTACTTCTTCACGCCCGGCGTGACGAAAGGCCAGCTTGGCTTCCTGGCCGAGAGTGCCTTCAGCACCATCGAAGAAGCCGTAGCCGCGACCCTTGCCGGCCTGCCCGCCGGCGCCCGTGTGGCCCTGGTGCCCGAAGGCCCCTACACCTTCGCCCGCGCCGAAGATGCGTTGGTGGCAGGATGGCGGGACAGCCAGTCAGCTGGTCAGCGAACAAGCTGGGTGCTTGGTGCCCCATCCTTTCCGCGCTTTTTGCGGAAAGGGTGGGAAACCTCAGAACCCTAATCCGACACGCCTTTGCGGAGGGAGCATGGGGCTTCAGCCCCATGAAGGATTGCCGTAAATCCCGACGCCTTCAGGCGCGGGCCGTTGCAGCGCCTCCGTTATCTCAACATTCAAAGCTGGCGCTGGAGTGGGGGACGGAGGAATAATGCACTCGAGGGCAAACGATGACGAGATCCACAAAACTCGGAATTGTCGGCATCGCGCTTGTCCTTAGCATCTTTATACCGCCGGACGCCAACTGGCGAGGCCCAATAAATGTAGCAGCAGCAGTGGTCGCTTTCGTCCTCGGA
>DATNHL010000137.1:0-9686 GCA_035604995.1 Occallatibacter sp.
CGCTGTTTTCCGCCCTTCCCACAAACCTTGGAAATCGATCAAGCCGATTCCCACATTTCCACCGCCACGACGACGACGAGGATGAATTTAATCCTCAAAACCCGGCCGGTTAAGAGATACGCATTCTGAGGGCAAGGTCAAGATGCCATGTTCGAGCGTTGGTCCGTCCTATTTCTATCGATGCGGCACAAAATCTCGGTAACGGTCACGATTGCTCTCAATCAAGACTTTTCTGAGCGTCGCACGATAGGTGATGAATCTCACGTCACTTGGAATGTGGCCGAGGGGGCAACGGTATCGAAGGCGCGGGTTCGAGGCTGGAGTTTTGAGTTGACGAATCGCTTGTGGAAGGAATCAGCCTCAAAATCGCCATACAAATGAAACAACCCAGGTTTCCCTCCGATCCTTGTTAACAGAAGGCAATTTGATCAAGCGAAATGAACTGGCAATCAACCAGGAATTATTGAAGAAATATGCCACGCAGAAATGACATCCAAAAGATCCTCGTGATCGGTTCCGGCCCGATCGTAATCGGCCAGTCCGCCGAGTTCGACTATTCCGGTACGCAGGCCTGCAAGGCCCTCAAGCAGGAGGGCTACGAGGTGGTGCTGGTGAACTCCAACCCGGCCACCATCATGACCGATCCCGACCTTGCCGACCGCACCTACATCGAGCCGCTCACCCGCGAGTACGTTGAAGAGATCATTCGCATTGAGTCTCAGATGCTTGCCGGCAAACCCGGCTCCGGTATCTTTGCGCTGCTGCCCACCGTCGGCGGCCAGACGGCCCTCAATCTCGCCGTCGACCTGGCCGACGCCGGCATCCTCGACCGCTACAACGTCGAGCTGATCGGCGCCAAGCTCGAAGCCATCAAGAAGGCCGAAGACCGCCTGCTCTTCAAGGATGCAATGATCCGCATCGGCCTTGACGTCTCAAAATCGGCCCTCGTCAATAACCTGCGCGACGGTCTCGATTTTGCCGGCAAACTCGGCTTCCCGGTTCTCATCCGGCCGAGTTTCACGCTGGGCGGTACGGGCGGAGGCATCGCCTACAACCGCGAAGAGCTTTTGGAGATTCTGGCCCGCGGCCTGGACCTTTCGCCCGTTCACGAATGCCTGGTCGAAGAGAGCGTGCTCGGCTGGAAGGAATACGAGCTTGAGGTTATGAGGGACCTCGCCGACAACGTCATCATTATTTGTTCGATCGAAAACTTCGACCCGATGGGCGTCCACACCGGCGACTCTATCACCGTGGCCCCGGCGCAAACGCTCACCGATCGCGAGTACCAGAAGATGCGCGACGCGGCCATCGCAGTCATGCGCGAGATCGGCGTCGAGACAGGCGGCTCCAACGTGCAGTTCGCCGTCAACCCCGTCGACGGCCGCATGACCGTGATCGAGATGAACCCGCGCGTCTCGCGCTCGTCGGCGCTGGCCTCCAAGGCCACCGGCTTTCCCATCGCCAAGATCGCCGCCAAGCTTGCCGTGGGCTACACGCTCGACGAAATCCCCAACGACATCACGCGCAAGACGCCCGCCTGCTTCGAGCCGACCATCGATTATGTCGTTGTAAAGATTCCCAAGTGGCAATTTGAAAAGTTTCCCGGCTCCGACGACACGCTGGGACCGCAGATGAAGTCCGTCGGCGAGGTGATGGCCATCGGCCGCACCTTCAAGGAATCGCTGATGAAAGCCTGGCGCGCACTCGAGACGGGCAAGAAGACCGGCGCCGAAATCACCCTCGAGCCGCGCCGCCTGACCCAGCGCCTGGTCACGCCGCAGCCTGAGCGTCTCGGCTACATCCGCTTCGCCTTCGAGCGCGGCATGAGCGTGCGCGAGGTCGCGCGCCTCACCAGCATGGACCCCTGGTTCCTGCACCAGATTCGCGAAATCACCCTGGAGCAGGGCAAGATCGCCGCCACAACGCCCGAGGAAATCACCGAAGAGCACCTGCGCCAACTCAAGCGTCTCGGCCTGAGCGACGAACGCATCGCCACGGAGTGGAAGCTCGAAGGCCACGCCGGGGTCCAGCAGGTGAGGGAACTGCGCGAGGGGAAGGGAATCAGGCCCGTCTTCAAGCTGGTGGACACCTGCGCCGCCGAGTTCGAGTCCATGACGCCCTACCTCTACTCAACCTACGACGAAGAGGATGAGGCAGCACCCACCCAGACCCCCAAGATCATCATCCTTGGATCCGGCCCAAACCGCATCGGCCAAGGCATCGAGTTCGACTACTGCTGCTGCCACGCCGCCTTCGCGCTCAAAGACGACGGCTACGAGACCATCATGGTCAACTGCAACCCTGAGACCGTCTCCACCGACTACGACACCAGCGACCGCCTCTACTTTGAGCCGTTGACGCTTGAAGACGTGCTCGCCGTTTACAACCATGAGGCGCAGTCGGGTGCGCCGATCGGCATGATCGTCCAATTCGGCGGCCAAACCCCGCTCAACCTGGCCCAGCGCCTGCGCGCGGCCGGCGTTCCCATCATCGGCACATCGCCTGAGTCCATCGACCTCGCCGAAGACCGCAAGCGCTTCGGCAAGCTCCTCGAAGAGCTTGAAATCCCCCAGCCCCGCGGCGGCACCGCCACCAGCGTGGAAGAAGCTCTGGTCATCGGCGAGCGCATCGGCTACCCGGTGCTGGTCCGGCCCAGCTACGTGCTCGGCGGGCGCGCCATGGTCATCTGTTACGACGGCGAAGCGGTCGCCCAATACATGAAGCAGGCGGTTGAGTACTCCCAGGAGCGGCCGGTGCTCGTCGATCACTTCCTCATGGACGCTACCGAAGTGGACGTTGACGCGCTCTGCGACTCCGACGACGTGATCATCGCCGGGATCATGCAGCACATTGAAGAGGCCGGCATCCACTCCGGCGACTCATCCTGCGTGCTCCCCGCGGTAGACATCCGCCCGGAGACGCTTGAAGTGATGCGCACCTACACGCGCAAGCTTGCCCTGGCGCTCAAGGTGGTAGGCCTGGTCAATCTTCAATTTGCGATCCAGCGCGACGCGGAAGACCAGGACCGCGTCTACGTGATCGAGGTCAATCCGCGCGCCTCTCGCACCGTGCCCTACGTTTCAAAAGCCACCGGCATCCCGCTGGCCAAAGTTGCGGCGCGCCTCATGACCGGCCGCAAACTCCGCGAACTCCTGCCCAAACAGCTGGCTTCCGGCAAGGATCTCGAAACCGGCGCCTACTACTATGTAAAGTCCCCGGTCTTCCCCTGGAACAAGTTTGCCGGCGTGGATACGGTCCTCGGGCCCGAGATGCGCTCCACCGGCGAGGTGATGGGCGTGGCGGCCACCTTTGGCGAGGCCTTTGCCAAGGCGCAGCTCTCCGCCGGTCACGTGCTGCCCACCACCGGCACGGTCTTCTTCAGCGTCAACGACCACGACAAGGAGGCGGCTACGGAGCTGGCCCGCCGCTACGTCCATCTAGGCTTCAAAATCGTCGCCACCGAAGGTACGGCCAATGTGCTGGAGGGTGTGGGCCTCAGCGTGGAGCGAGTTTTCAAGGTCAAGGAGGGCCGCCCGAACGTTGTGGATCTGATCAAGGGCGATCGCATCCAGCTCATCGTGAACACGCCGCGCGGCCAGGACACATTCTTCGACGAGAAGGCGATCCGCCGCGCAGCTGTCCTGGCGCGCATTCCCACCATCACCACCATCGCCGCCGCCCAGGCCGCGGTCGAGGGCATTGCCGCCATGCAACGGCAGCGCACTACTGTCTACGCCTTGCAGCAACTGCACGCAGACACCGGCGCCTGAGAAGGGAACTGGGAGTGGGTTATTTCTTCGGCTTCATGGCCAACCGTGCGCCGATGGAGTAGCCCGCCAGCGCTGCCGCGGGCCAGGTGCCCAAAAACGGCCCATCATCGTCGATCAGGCCGCTCGGCTTTGGCAGGCTGACGAAGGTCCGCGTCAGCTTCTCCGTGGCGTCGCAATGAAAGCAGGCGTTGGGCCCGGTCGGCATGTCCAGAATCCAGAGGCTCATGATCAGCAGCCAGATCAGACCCGCGAGCCACACCAGCGCGGCCATCTCATCCTGGCGCACCCGCGTCAAAGCAAAGCCCGCCAGCAGCGGAACCGTGATGGACAGGATCAGGATCAGCAGCTGCGAAACGCCCGGCGGATTGAAGGCATAGCCCACCATCATCAGCGCAAGCCAAGACCCCAGCGCCAGGGCCGTATGCGTGAAGAACCAGATTGCCTGGTGGTACAGCTTCGAGGGACTCTTTTCTTCCTCATCGCCATTCAGCAAAGGGTCCATCCAAGCTGCTCCTCGAAGTGTTCTTTCCTGGGACTATAGCCAATGTAGCGTAGACTCGCGTCCCCTGGCATCAATTCCACTTTCGTTCGCGGCGCCCTCCAAACGGGTCTCGCTCTCGATCCGTGGCTCTACAATAAAACCATGCTGATTGAGGGCATTTTTGCCGCGGTTCCCACGCCGTTCTACCCGGACGAGCGCATCTATTTTCGCAAGCTCGAAGCCAACGTCGCCCGCTACTCGCGCACTCTGCTCTCCGGCATCCTACTTCTCGGTTCCACGGGCGAGGCGGTGGCCCTGGACGAAGCTGAATCCCGCGAAGTGCTGCGCGTGGCCGCTGAAGCCGCCGCGCCGGAGAAGGTTCTTGTTGCCGGCATCGGCCACGAGAGTGTAAAGACCACGGTGGAGCTGGCCGAGGCCGCCGCGCAGTTCCACTACGATGCTGTCCTGGTCCGCACGCCCACTTACTACGCCAGCCAGATGTCCCCGGCCGCCGTTCTTCATTACTTTCGCAGCGTGGCCGACCGGTCGCCCTTGCCGGTCCTGCTTTACAACATCCCGCGCTGCGCACCCTACGATATTCCCATTGACCTGATCGCCGAGCTGGCCCAGCATCCCAACATCATCGGCATCAAGGACTCCAGCGGCAACCTCCCGCGAATCGGGGCCACAGTCGAAGCCACGCGCAACGCCCTGCGGCGCACCGTCACCGTCACGCCTGTCTTTGAGGCAGTAACGGCGCGCATGCTCGCCGCGAAGCCTGATTCTGCAAGCACCTTTGTCGCAGCTGGCGATTTGGCCGGCGGAGCTGCCGTGGCTACCGCTCCGCCCTTCACCCCCATCAAGACCCGGACCAAGGAAGTGGGCTTCCAGGTCCTCACCGGTTCGTCCTCCATTCTGGTCCAGGCCCTTGATGCCGGAGCCTCCGGCGCCATCCTCGGGTTTGCCGCCTGCGCGCCGCAGGCCTGTCAGGAGGTTTACCTCGCCTGGAAGGATCACGACCTGAAGCTCGCTGCGGAAAAACAGCTGCGCATCGCCCGCCCCGGCCAGCGCATTACGGGCGAGCTGGGCATCAGCGGCGTAAAGCACGCCTGCGACTTCAACGGCTACTACGGTGGCCGTGCCCGTGCGCCTTTGCTCCCGGTCACGGCGCAGCAAAAAGCCGAGATCGAATCATTGCTGGCCGGCATCCGCAACTGAAGCGGCTTTGCCTTCGATCAGGATGATTGGCGCATAGTATAGTGCTACCGGCAGCTGATTTCTGAATTGGGGGAGAAATGCGGTCGATGCGGATGGGTCTTCTTGCTCTCGCGGCGCTATGTATAGCGGTGACTCCGGCAGCAGCACAGGCCCCGGCCCAGAAACCGGAGGCGCCTGTAGAAAAATGGACAGGGAAGACGGTCCTGTTCATTGGCGCCCATGCGGACGACGACGCGCTTTCCCATGGAACGCTGGCCATGCTGCAGGCCCACGGCAACCAAGTCTACATCCTAACTCTGACCACCGGAAACGTCGGTACGCAAGACCCCAGGCTTTCCCGCCTGCAGCTGGCGGAGATTCGACGTCAGGAAGAACTGGCCGCGCTCAAGGATTTGGGCATTAACGCGGAGCATTACATCAACCTGGGCTATGACGACGGAATGCTGGAGTTCGAGGACCGCAAGGCCGTCGTGGAAAACCTCGTCTACTGGATTCGCAAGCTTCGCCCCGATGTCCTGTTTGCGTGGGACCCCGGAAAGGTCTATCAGCGCTGGCATAAAGCGGACCATCGCGCCGCGGCCTATCTGGCGGCGGACGCGGCGCGCGCGGCAATGTGGCGTCTGCTCTTTGAAGGCCAGATCAGTCAGCAGGGCCTGAAAGAGTTCACGATTCCTGAATATATGTTCTATAACGACTATGACTTTCAGGACGAGAATCTCTGGGTTGACATCGGGGCCTTTGTGGACCAGCGCGTGAATGCCGGATCGCACTACATCAGCCAGTTTGGCCCGGGCTGGAAGAACTACAACCCCAACCCCGGCGAAGAGGAAATGAAGGCAATGAAGGCACTGGTGCGCGAGTCGATTCGGACGCGGGACGGAAAGCCGGTGGAAGGCTTTCGGTATTATTGCGGCCTGCCCGACGCAATCGGCAAATGAGGCCCGTGCACGATGGGCCGGAATCGGCTCTGCCCGAGGCCGTTACGGCAGCCGCTGGCCTCCTTCTTTCGGCGCCGGCCAATCCAGGTTGGCCGGGCTCAGCAGATTCCTGTCAACAATCGTCCCCAGCACCAGCGAAGTCGAAGTGGTCCCATACGGGGTTAGGTGGTCTATCACGTCCCTCAGGTGCTCCACCGAAACCACATTCACCTTCATGATGAATGAGTCCTCGCCCGTTCCGCGGTGGCATTCGACGATCTCGGGCATCGACCGCACCCGCGCCGTCAGCCTGGTCAGCACATCCCCCACCACGCTCATGCGGATGAAGGCGGTAATCGGCAGCCCCACGCGCGCGGGGTTCAGCTCAGCCCGGTAGGCGCGAATAATCCCCTCGTCCTCCATGCGGCGCACCCGCTGTGCCACGGCCGGCGTCGAGAGGCCCACCCTGCGTCCGAGCTCGGCAAACGAGGTGCGCGCATCTTTCTGCAGCTCCGCCAGCAGCTTCCACCCCAGCCCGTCGAGCAGCCGTTCTTTTCCGGTTTCAGGCACTTCGCACCTCCTGCACCAATCCACTTAACGCACGGAAAGCAATTCTAGCAAAAACGACAAGGTTGTCGGGAATCTCGCCTCAATTCAATCGAATCTGCATTGGATTCGGCGCCATTTTGGCCTATCCTCCTCTGTTGCGGCGAGAGTGGTCCCGGCATGATCGCAGGCCAGTGACGAACGCCGGCTCCGCCCCGCCGCACGCCCTCAGCACCAATTCATTTCCGGAGCCATTTCCAATGCCGATAGCCAGGCGCACCTGGGCAGAGCCCTTCAAGATCAAGGTCGTCGAACCCGTCAACATCCCCAGCCCGGAGACGCGCGAAAAGGCCATCTGCGAGGCCGGCTACAACACGTTTCTCCTGCGCTCGGAAGACGTCTATATCGACCTCCTCACCGACTCTGGAACCACCGCCATGAGCGACCGCCAGTGGGCCGCCATGATGATGGGCGACGAGGCCTATGCCGGCAGCCGCAGCTTTTACCGGCTCGAGGAAGCCGTCCAGACCTACTACGGGTACAAGTTTGTGGTCCCCACCCACCAGGGCCGCGGCGCCGAAAACCTGCTCTCCAAGACCCTCATCAAGCCGGGCGACATCGTTCCCGGCAACATGTACTTCACCACCACGCGCCTCCATCAGGAACTGGCCGGCGGCACCTTCGTCGATGTCATCATTCCCGAGGCCCACGACCCGGCGAGCACCCACCCCTTCAAGGGCGATGTCGATCTCGCCAGGCTCGAAGAGGTCATCCGCACCTACGGCGCCGCCCGCATCCCATATATCAGCATTGCCGCCACGGTGAACCTGGCCGGCGGTCAGCCCATCTCGCTCGCTAACGCCCGGGCCGTCAAGGAGTTGGCCCACAAGCACAGCATCCGCGTTATACTCGACGCCGCGCGCGTGGTCGAGAACGCCTACTTCATCCAGAAGAGGGAACTCGGCTTCGCCGACTGGTCCATCGCCGCCATCGTCAAAGAGCTCTGCTCCCAGACCGACGGCTGCACCATGAGCGCCAAGAAGGACCCGCTGGTGAACATCGGCGGCTTCCTGGCGGTGAACGACCGCGCCATCTATGAGGAGTCGGCCAACTTCGCCGTCATCTACGAGGGGCTGCACACCTACGGCGGCATGGCCGGCCGCGACATGGAGGCCCTGGCCACCGGCATCGAAGAGTCGCTACACGAAGACCACATCCGCGCCCGGGTGGGGCAGGTCCTCTACCTCGGCCAGAAGCTGATCGACGCCGGCGTTCCCATCGTGGTGCCCATCGGCGGCCACGGTGTCTTCCTCGACGCCCGCGCCTTCCTGCCGCACATCCCTCAGGAGCAGTACCCGGCCCAGGCTCTGGCCGCGGCGCTTTACCTCGATTCCGGAGTGCGCAGCATGGAGCGCGGCATTGTCTCGGCGGGCCGCAACAAGCAGACCGGCGAAGACAACAAGCCGAGCCTGGAACTGGTGCGGCTTACCATCCCGCGCCGCGTCTACACCCAGGCGCACATGGATGTGGTCGCCGAGTCCGTCGAATCAGTCTACGCCGACCGGGCCAACATCCGTGGCCTGCGCATGACCTACGAACCAAAGTACCTGCGCTTCTTCCAGGCCCGCTTTGAACCGCTCGGCAGGTAGCGAGGAGTTGAGAACCAAGTCGAACTCATCAAACTGTCGGAAAGACTTCGGCTTGGGGAACCGTAAAGGAGAGTATTAAGGGGAGTGTTCCATGTCTCTGACGTTTAAGGCACTTGGGGTTCCCAACTCCGCTTTATGGGCTTTAGTCGTTCCTATCTCCTATGTCCGATAACGGATATTCTGTATAGTGCAAGCCCAGGATGCGATTCCCTCTAATGATCCGCTCATAGAACGGATCAGGAAGTCGTTGCAATCCAATGCCCTAACTTCCCGCCCAGCACAATTCCCTGACAAGCCTTGTGAGGTCTTACTGGAAGGAAACGGATGCAGGAAGCGCACCCGGCGCAGACACCCGGTGGTAAACTGGCTCGTCGTCTCGAATGCAGAATGAACATTCTTGGTGGATTCCCTTCTCTGAGAGATGTTTTACGCGTGTTGCAGAAGTGAGATGCGGGAGGGCTCAGAAATGCTCATACAACGGCGTGATTTGTTGAAGACTATCGCAGGGTCGGGAGTACTCGCCCTCGCTCCGCGTTGTGTGGAGGCGCAGGAGCAGGTGGCGCGCGCTACTCGGGCAACACCAGCGCCGCGCATCAAAGACATCAGCCTCATTGAATGCCAGCCCGCCGGAGTGCGCCTGACCGTGGTGAAGATCACTACGGATCAACCCGGGCTCTACGGCTATGGTTGTGCCACATTTACGCAGCGAGCGGACCTGATCAAGCCCGCAGTCGAGAAGTATCTCAAGCCTTTTCTGCTGGGTAAACCCACCGACCGGATCGAAGATATCTGGCAGTCCTGCTACGAAAGTTCCTATTGGAAGAACGGGCCGGTTTTGAACAACGCGCTCAGTGGCATCGATCAGGCGCTCTGGGATATCAAGGGCCGCCAGGCCGGCATGCCCGTCTACCAGCTCGCCGGCGGCAAATGCCGGGAAGCCGTTGATTGCTATACACATGCCAGCGGCGCCGAGCTTCAGGATGTCGTCGACAGTGCGAAAAAACTCATAGCGCAAGGCTTCCGCAATGTGCGCGTTCAAGTGGAACTCCCGGGAATGGCGGGTTATGGCGCGGCCCAGGGCGGAGCCAGCAACCTCAAGGCGCTG
>DATNHL010000138.1:0-7963 GCA_035604995.1 Occallatibacter sp.
GTCGCCCCGCGGCCAGACAGCAAGCTCGAATCCGCCTACCACAAAGCCGATCACTCCATCCAAAACATCCTTCAACTGCTCCAAGCCGCATGACAAATGTTGAAGTATTCTTATTTACGAATGAAACGGTAAGAATCTAAATGTTGCATTCGCAGCGGTGGCGACGGTGATGCTCATCGGCCTGGTGTTGGTGGCATACGGAAGCTTTGCGCGAAATCGATGGGGCGTCAATCTTCAACAAGTCAACTGCCCACGCTGCCACGCGCCCGTTCCAAGAGCGCGCAAACCCAGATCGCGTCGTGAGATGCTCTGGGGTGGTGGAACTTGCGACAAATGCGGCTGTGAGATGGACAAGTGGGGTAACCCAATCACTAGTCGAACGTAGCCCGTGTGCATAGTGGCCGGGTCCAAAATGACATCTCGAGTGTATTACCGGCAAACCGGAACTTACCCCGGCTAAGCCGGGGTGAGCGGGACTATCTCAGCAACCAACTCCCCATCCCCTTCAATCGTCAGCAGCCCCACCGTCACGGGCAGTTGGAACCGCCGCGGCCCGCAACTGCCGGGGTTGAAGTAGAGCACGCCCTTCCTCTTGTGAAGATTCGGCACGTGCGTATGCCCGTAGAGCACAGCCGCAAACCGGGCCGCCGCGGGGTCGAGGTGGAGTGTGTGCAGGTCGTGGAGCAGGTAAATGTAGCGGCCTTCGAGGAGCAGGACTTCAGTCTCAGGCAGTTCGCCGCATGGGCCTTCGCGGTCGATGTTGCCGCGGATGGCGGTGACCGGGGCGATCTTTTCGAGTTCGCGCAGGATGGAGATTTTGCCCACGTCGCCGAGGTGCAGGATGCGGTCGACGCCGGCGAAGGCGGGGGCGACTTCGGCGCGGAGCAGGCCGTGCGTGTCGCTCACCACGCCGATTCTCATTTGCTTGGATTCCTTCTCCCGCGATACAAGTCAAGATCGAGACACGGGTTCATCGTGCATGAAATGCACCCCGGCTTGGCCGGGTCCTCGACCCCCAGGCAGTAAAGCCCGCTCCAATTTCGTTGCCAGCGCCATCCTTTAGTCGCGCCTGGTGCATTGGCCTCAATGTATGAAGCCGCGTACCCAGCCGAGAGCGCGGACTTGCAGTGCGGACAACGCGGAGACGCGCCTTTCTTAAACCTTCCCCCGCATCCGCACGGACGGAGAAGCGGCTCAATCTCCTGGTTGATCTCCTGATAAAACACAGTAATCGCTGGCATATGCAATCGGTCGTGCTCCCAGTAACTCAACGTTGCAACCGATCCGCACAAATCGCAGTACGCATAGGAAAAATCGCTAAACCCCGCATGCCAGAGCTGATAGTTAAACTCTCGGTGGCAATGTTCGCAGTTACCTTTGTTTTGCCTAGCCATCGTTCCCCTAAAGCCCCAGCTCCAGCCGTGTCCGCGGATCCAGCCTGTCCCGCAGCGCATCCCCCAAAAAGTTGAACCCCAACACCGCTCCAGCCACAGCCGCCGCCGGAAACAGCACCAGGTGCGGCGAATCGAACAGGTGCGAACGCGCGTCGTTGAGCATCGATCCCCAACTCGGCGCGGGTGCGGGAATCCCCAGCCCTAAGAACGACAGCGTGGCTTCGGCCAGGATGACGCCGGCCATGCCGATGGCCGCCTGCACCAGGATGGGCTGCACAATATTCGGCAGAATGTGCCGGAAGAAAATCCGCAACCCGCCGGCCCCCAGCGCCCGCGCCGCATCCACATACTCGCGGTCGCGCACGGCCATCACCTGGGCGCGCACCAGCCGCGCGTAGCCGGCCCAGCCGCCGATGGCCAGCGCCAGCACCAGGTTCGAAAATCCTGGCCCCAGGAACGCCGCAAAGGCGATGGCCAGCAGAATCCCCGGCAAGGCGAGAAACGTGTTCATGGCGAAGGTGGTCAGGGCGGTATCCACCCAGCCGCCCAGGTAGCCGGCCAGGCCGCCAATGCTTAAGCCCAGCACGAGCGAAACAGCAACCACGCTCACAGAGACGGAGAGGGACAGCCGTGCACCCCACAGCAGGCGCGAAAGCGTGTCGCGGCCGAGTTCGTCGGTGCCTGCTAGATGCGATGCGGATGGGCCTTCGAGCCGATGGACCAGATCGATGCTGGCGGGAGGATCGGGTGCCAGCCAGGGAGCTGTGAGACCGCCGAAGACGAAGGCGGCCAGCAGCAGAATGCCCAGCGCGGCCAGGGGCTGTCGGCTGACACTCGCGGCCGCGTGGCTTAAGCTGAAAGTGGCACTGGCTTGTCTGGGCACAGTGCAAGAATACAGCTTCAAGCGCGCCGAAGGGAGGCCGGTTTAGCCATGGTTTTTTCGTCTCACAGGCTCATCCTCTCTCTCGCGTTAGCGGCTCTTGCTGGTCCGGCTCCAGTGCTTTTTGCCGGCCCCGCTCCTGCCGCCGCCCAAGCTGCGGACGCGCAAATCGCCAATAACCAGGCCCTGCGCAACATGGCTGCGCAGTTGTTTGCGCTGGGCAACCAGGCGCGCGCGGCTCAGGGTTTGCGTCCGCTCAAGTGGGACCCGGCACTGGCGGCGGCTGCCCTGAATCACTGTGCGCGCATGGCGGCCGAGGGGCCCATCTCCCACCAGTACGCCGGCGAGCCCGACCTGACCGAACGCGCCGGGCATGCTGGAGCGCACTTCAGCCTGATCGAAGAGAATGTGGCCGAGGGGAATGCGCCGGCCACCATTCATCAGGCCTGGATGCATTCCAAGGGGCACAGGGAAAACCTGCTCAATCCAGAGGTGAATCGGGTGGGTGTTGCGGTGGTGGCGCGGGGCAATATGCTCTATGCCGTGGCCGACTTTGCCCGCGCCGTGCCGGTGCTGAGCAGGGAGCAGGTTGAAGCCACGGTGGTGAGCCTGCTTGAGGCCAGCGGGGTGGAAGCGCATGCAAACTCGGCCGGCGCGCGCCTGGCCTGCGCGCAGGACCGTGGAATGCCGGCCTTGCTCGACAACCGGCGTCCGGAGTTCATCATGCGCTGGCAGGATGCGGAGTTCGATCAATTGCCGCAGGCGCTGCTGGACCGCATTGCGACGGGCAGGTACCGCGAGGCGGCGGTGGGCAGCTGCCCCGCGGCAGATTCCGGAGCCACCTTCACGGTGTACCGCGTGGCAGTTTTGCTGCTGAGGCCGGAATAAGGCGGCTAGCGAACGAATGAATCACCCAAATGACTTGTGCTTCTGCCAGAGCTCCGGCCACGGCAGGCGTGGCGGGCCGCAGACAAAAATGTCCGGGTGGTATTGGCTCTCTTCGTTGCGGATGCCCTCGGCATTGCCGTTGTGCCCGGCCAGACGGCAGCCGGTAAAGATCCCATCCACCTCTTCGCGCGAAACGCCGACCACGATCAGCGTCGTTGGCGGCGGCGTGGGGTAGCCGCGCAGCCACGCCGAATTGGTTGTGCTGATCGGCGGAGGCAGGTGATAGGCCGGGCCGAGTATCTCGATCGCGCCCTGCTCGCCGTAGTTGCCAACCGTGATGCCGACACTCGCTTGCTGCTCCGGGGGCAGCGAATCGCGGATTCCGGCGACGGTTTTCACCAGTTCCTGCCAGCCGAACTCCTCGCGCAGGTCGCCGTTTCGCTGCAGCGCAAAATCTCTCAGCGGGCCGGATGAGGCCAGCGGAACAACGATGGCCAGGATGAAGGCTGCGCAGACGAAGAGTCCGGCAAAGTAGACGGATGCAATGGTGCGCCGGCCCCAGCGGGGCAGCCCGGCAAGCCAGCGCTCGGCGGTGGCCGCACCCATGGCCAGCAGCATGGGATAGGCGCCGGCCATGTAGTAGCCGCGGCCCTTGGCAAGGAAAAAGAGCGCGAGGGGAACCAGGTACATCCAGGCCAGCATGCGGTAGCGTGGGTTGCGCAGCAAGGCCACCAGGCCGGCGATCCACAGGGGCGCGGCGAAGAGATTCACACAGATGCGGAACTGGTCGGTGAGGAAACCGTCGGCGCGGCCTTCGCCCACGTCGCGGACATGGATGTGCTGCAGGAAGTGGTAGGAGATGAACTGGTGGCGCACAAGCCAGACGAAGTTGGGCAGAAAGATCAGCAGGGCGAGTGCGATGCCGGCCCAGAACCAGGGGCTCTTGAAAAAGCGACGCTCGCCGGAGAGAACCAGGCCGGCCAGGATTCCGGCGATGAAGAAGACAATGGAGTACTTGGTCAGCAGGCCCATGCCCACGGCTGCGCCGATGGCCAGCCACCAGCGCGGATTTTCAGTGCGGAGAAGGCGGATGGTGAAGTATGCAATCAGCGCCCACCACAGGTAGTCGAACGACGAGTACTGGAACTCCGTGCCCTCAAACAGAGGGAGCGGCGAGAGGGCGACGGCCAGGGCCGCCGCGGCCTGGGCAAGCCTCCGGCCGCCGAGTTCGCGCGCCATCAGGCCGGTGACAACGATGGCCGCTGCCTGAGCGAAGACTGAAAACAGGCGCAGGCCCACCAGCGACAGGCCGAAGAGGGCGAGGCTGATGCGCTCGACGACGGGCGTGAAAGGCGGGTAGGCGACGAAGCCCCAGTCGAGGTGCCGGGCGTCGGAGAGGAACTGGAGTTCGTCGCGGTGGAAGCCGTAGCGGCCGTTGGTGAGCAGGTGGAGCAGGGTGATGGCGGCCGCGATGGCGAGCAGGCCCGCCCACTCGCTGCGGGGCAGGCTCGCGGGGCTATCGGGTTGAAGGGCGGAGTTCGTTTGGGTCATGGACGGATCGGACGCCTCTCTTGGGCTTACGGCATTGTTTGCAGCATGAGCACCAAGTTAGCCGGATTCCGGGTGCCGGGTTCCCCAGGTCTCGATTCTGAGACCTGGGAGAGCGAGGAGCTGGAAGCTAGGAGCTGTCTTGCAGATAATTATCCTCCCTTGGCGCACAATGGTTCTGGAAGGGTTGAACGATGGAGATGCTTAGCACCGCCGGAATGCGAGCCCCTGAAAAGCCCCGGCCGGAACTGCAGTGCAATGCCACCCCCATAAGCGCTAAGATAACCGATCAGTAACCCTACGCATTGTGCAGTTATCACTTTGATTACCCCACCGATTGCGTGTCAAGCTGGACAAAAAGTCGCCACGAAGTCTTAACTTAGCGCTTATGAATGCCACCCCTTCCCCCTTTTCGTACCAGCCCCATGAAAACAAGGATGTTACATCCAAATCAACCCGTTTTGCCCTATCGAAATAAAGGACTTACGCATCTCGCGCATTTTTCGCTTGCCGAAAACAAAGGACTTACGTGTCGGGGAACCTGTGAAATAGCCGTTTCTCGGTGCGCTAACCTCTTTCGAATGAGGCTCTGCTCCACGGAACGGGACGCAGATTCCTCTTCCAAACACGCTTCAGGCAAGTGTACGCGGGGTGGAGGCGGACAGTTCCACTCAGTTTTTGCCGGTCAACGCCGTTCCAGCGCCGATGGCACGCGAACCGAAGCCATGCCGGCAGCCGTCGCGGCCTGGATGCCTAGGTCGGTGTCTTCAAAGACGAGGCAATCTGCAGCGGCTACGCCGAGACGCTCGGCGGCAACCAGGAAGGCGTCCGGAGCTGGCTTCGAGTTTGTGTAGTCGTCGGCGCCCACGATGGTCTGGAAGCGGTCGAGGAGATGAACGGCGTTGAGAGAGCGGACAACCGAGGTGCGGCGTCCGCCGGAGACCACGGCGAAGGGGATGCGGTCCTTCTGGGCCTCGATGTGTTCGAGTACCTCCGGAATGACCTGCAGTTGGGGCAGCAGGTCGAAGTACATTCCCTCCTTGCGCGTGCCCACCTGCTCGACGGGCATGTGCAGGCCGTTCATCGCGTTGAGCGTGGTGATGATCTCGTCCACCGGCTTGCCGCCCCAGGAGTAGAAGAGGTCTTCGGGAAATGGGCAGCCCTGCTCGGCCAGCGCCGTCTTCCAGGCAATGTAGTGCAGCGGCATGGAGTCGACGATGGTGCCGTCGCAGTCGAAGAGATAGGCGCGGAAGTCGCCGGCGGGTAGAGGGAGTTTCATGCGGGTAGGGAGCTCCTGGGGTTGGGGTGGGATTTGGATTCGCTGGGACCTGGCGCGGGTTTTGGGGTTCGTGCTTTCCCACCCTTGAGCGGGAAGATGCGCAAGGATGGGCACGGAAGACTCCCGATAGATCGGATAGCTCAGGCGTGGGCAGCCGTGGGCTCAGTCGCCGGCGGTGCGCAGCCGCCTTCGCCGGGCTTGGTGGGCTGCATCTCGAGGGCGTTGTTGAAGCGGTTGAAGTAGTTGAAGAGGCCGATGGCGCAAAGCAGCTCGACGATTTCGCCTTCGGAGTAGAAGCTGCGCAGCTCGGCAAACTGCTCGTCGGTCACGGCGTGGGCGTCGCGGGTGACGGTCTCGGCCAGGCGCAGGGCGGCCTTCTCGGTCGGGGTGAAGTCTTCGCGCTGGGGCCAGTCCGCGAGATGCGCGAGCTGGTTGTCCGTCCAGCCCAGGTTGCGGGCGAGGATGGTGTGGCTGGCCAGGCAGTAGGGCGTCTCGTTGACTTGGCTGGTGCGGACGATGATCAGCTCCTTGAGGCGTGTCGAAACCGTTCCGGTACTGAGTACAGCGCCGAAATGGGCCTGCATGGTGGCGAAGATCTCCGGCCGGTGCGCCATGACACGGAACATGTTGGGCACGTTGCCGCGCTGGGCAAAGGCCTTGTCGTAAAGCGCGGCGATATCGGGGGTGACTTCAGTGCGGTCGAGACGTGATATCCGGGACATTGCGCCTCCTGAGGAGCTTCTTCCATGGTACCGAAGGATGGGGAGCGGTGCACGCCGGCCTGACGGCGGAGATAGGCCGCAGATCACGGACACGGCCTTTTGACGCGCCCCGGGCTCTCTGCTACCTTAATAAAGGAAGTTTTGCGGCACGACACTCCTCAGTAGCTCAATGGCAGAGCATTCGGCTGTTAACCGAAGGGTTGTAGGTTCGAGTCCTACCTGAGGAGCCAATAAAATCAACAACTTAAAGTAATTCCTCAGATTCACAATCCCCACAAAACCCCACGCTAACGCTTACACTGCAACTGCCAAAGGCGTTTCCTGCTTCATCACCATTTGAACAACTTTGGAATTGGCTTCCTTCTTGGCTTGCAAGGTGCTGTTTCCGTACACGTTCATGGTGGTTGCCACATTGCTGTGCCGCATCAGTTTTTGCTGTACGCCAATCGGAGCGCCCGTCTCATCCAGTAGCGAACGGTACGTGTGTCGGAATGTGTGCCAGCCCAGCCCCTCAATCCCCACATCCTTACCTCTGGGCCTGAGAATCTGGCGCTGAATGATGCCCGCGTAGTAGCAGCCTCCCGTGACGTGCGAGGGAAACACCAGCCCTTCTGTCCGGTTGCCTTTCCAGTCGTTCAATACAGCGGCAAATGCAGGATCAAGCGGAACCTCGTCTTGAGACGCTTCGGTTTTCAACTTGCCGATACGTCCGTTAACGACGCCCTGCTGAATCGCCATTACGCCGGTATTGAAGTCGATGTGTTCCCAGCGCAGGGCCAGAAGTTCCGAAACCCTCAATCCGGTACACATCGCCACAATCACCATCGTTTTGTACGGCTCTCGCAGAACGGCCACCAGTTCCTGAAACTTTTCTGGCGCGATGATCTGCGGTTTTCTCTGCCGTCGGCTTGCGCCTTTCAGTTTGACCAGTTCAATCGGGTTGCGCTGTAGGTCGATCAAACCCCACAGCATGGCCTTTTCAAACAGCAAGTGCATCAGCGCCCGTACCTGCCCGCGCGTTTTGGGTGATAGTGGCAAAGCCTTCAGCCATTCGGCAACTTCCAACGGCTTGACGGCGGCCAGCGGTTTACTACCCCAACGCGGCTTGATGTGGTTGTTGAGGTAGCTGCGATAACCGGACGCCGTGCTGTAGGAGAATCCGTCCTTGATGGTGGTTTCCCCTGGTTTCTGTTTCAGAATCTCCTCTATGCGCTCATCCTTGATGAATCGCTCAATCACCAATCCGACAGTC
>DATNHL010000139.1:0-2521 GCA_035604995.1 Occallatibacter sp.
GCCGCAAGTGCCGCCTCGCTTTGCCACACGCACCGCTTCCTCCCGTTGCCGGTTGAGCGGTGGTGCGGCAACCTGATCCGACCCCTTTGCTCCGGTCCCATTACAGAACCTTCGTCGCTCGTACGGGTCGGTCCGCCCCAGTGCTTCGCTTCGGTACTCTCGCCTCGTGGTTTTCGCCACTTGTGCTTCTCCCTTAGGCGACGCCCAACAATTACCGCGTCAGGGCGGCCTTCTGGGCGCGATGGAGTAATTCCACTCCGGATGGAATGTGTCCCCCGTGATATTGAGGCTGGCCATCTCGTCGTCGCTGACCTTGATCCCCTTGGCGTAGGCCCGCGTATCGAGTTCGCAGCGCACCTTCAGGCCCGTCTTGGTCGTCGTGGAGGCGATCAGTTCCACCACCGCTGAACGGCTGGTCAGCGGCGTTCCCCGCCAGTTCTGGGTGATATGGCAGAACAGCCGGTGCTCGATGCGGTTCCACTTCGAGGTCCCAGGCGGATAATGGCAGACCCGAAGGGTCAGGCCGGTGTCATCGGCCAGCTTCTGCAGTTCCACCTTGAACAGCCGCACCCGCGAACCGTTGGAACCTCCACCATCCGCCGTGATCATCAGCTGGTCAGATGTCGGATACCGCTCCCGGCCCATCACATCCAGCCAGCGGCGGATCGAATTGACCGAGAACTGTGCCGTATCGTTGTCGATGCCTACGCTCACCCATCCGGCGTTGGCGGTGATGTCGTAGACACCGTAGGGGACCACCTTGCCAAGCTCATCGTCGACGAAGTCGTGCACATTGACCCGGTCCGGACAGCCCTCGGGCCGATAATCGCTCCCGCCGTTCTTGTAGGGGCCGATGAGCTCCTTCTTCTTCGTGTCGACCGAGATCACCGGTTGGCCTGCCGCCTGCGCGGCAATCACCGCGGCGTTGATGTGCTCGAACTGGGCGTCACGGTCCGGATTGCGGCTGCCTTCCAACGTCTTGCGGTTCACCTGCCGACGGTATTGCAGCAGCCCCAGCAGCTTGGGAATGCTGCTCTTGGCAATCCGGTGCCCCATCGCGCACAGCGCCGCCGCCAGCTTCGCGTGGCTCTTCGAGACCCACAGCAGCGGTCGCATCGGATCGCCCTTCGTCGCCGGCTCCAGCAACCGGCGCAGATCTTCAAGCAGCGTTGCATCCATCGCGGTCAGCGCCCTTCGGCCGCTGCCGGGACGCCGGACCACGCCCGACAGCGCGTCAGGGTCATCAAGGTCTTTCAGACCACGGCCAATCGTGCTGCGTGCGATCCCCGTTGCCCGGGCCGTCGCGCTGATCCCGCCGTAACCCGCCGTTCGGGCCTCGGCCGCCGCGAACAGACGACGGCTGCGCTCGTTCAGGCCACGACCAACCGCCGCATACCGCTCCCGAATCGATGATGCATCGTAACAGCCCAGGTATCGGAGGTCGTCAGACCAATCGCAAGTTGATGATCAGACGGGTTGGATCGTCGTTCAGGGTCTGGAGCATATCCCAGCCCTGTTTCCTGGCAGTGGACAGGACCGAGCGGATCACTGCGAAGTCCTTGGCAGCCTCCTCGGAGCGGAAGCTGCCGGAGATCTTCTGCCGCAGTTTCATCATCCGTCCGTCCCGCTCCGCAAGGTTGTTGGTGAACGCCACCCGCGGATCGATGAGAAAGCGGAGCACGTCCTGCTTGTGCGTGCTGAGCCGGAGCAGGAGATTGTGGCCGACCCGTCGCGGCTGGCGGCCGCGGGGCCTGAGCTTGGCCAGCGCGGGCTGCGCTTCATGGAACGCCAGGCCCACTGCGACGATGGCGTCGTAACGCCGTTCGATCAGGGCAATCAGTCCCGGCTTCAGCGGCACGTCCTGCTCGCGTGCGAGGTTCACGCCATGGCAGGCACGCCGCAGCAGCCGCTGCATCCGGCGCGCCCAGTCCTCCTTCTCGATCTCGACCAGCGCCTTCAGTTCGCGCAGGGGGTGCGCGTTGCACAGCGCGTGCAGCACGCCTTTCAGGGTGTAGTACGGCTTCCAGTGGTCATGCACGATCATGCCCGTTAGGCCTGCCAGCAGGCTGCCGCGCGGAGCCTGTCCCTGCGAAGGCGGGGGCCGCCGCCCGATAGAAGGTCAGCAGCATGGTCGAGGCGACGTGCAGCCACTGGGTCTTGCCGCCAATCCGAAACCCGGTCTCGTCCAGGTGCTTGACGGGTGCCGCAGCCACGCGGTCGCGGACTGCCGCGGCAAAGCCCTGGAAGCGTTCGGCACAGTCCTGGCTGATCCGGGCGATGGTGGCGGTGACCAGATGCACACCGAACAGATCGGCCATCAGCGCGGCCAGACGCTTCTCGGGCAGCAACTGGTAGTGCAACAGATACACCACCACCGCAGCGAGGCGCGCGCCGTATTGCACCGGCGCGGTCACGTCTTCGGGGAAGTCCGCACGCGTCTCGGCACCGCAATTCCCGCAAAGACAGGCATGGGCGCGGTGTTCCGTGACAATCAGGGGCTGCGGTGCGGGGAGGTCGAACA
>DATNHL010000140.1:0-3538 GCA_035604995.1 Occallatibacter sp.
TTGCCGACCGCGAGTTTCGCAGCGACCTCTTCTACCGCTTGAACGTCTTCCCCATCCAACTGCCGGCGCTGCGCGAGCGCGGCAAGGATATCCCCATGCTGGCCCGCTACTTCGCGCAAAAACACGCCGAGAGCAAGGGCAAGCAGATCGAGCGCATCCCGGCCGAGACCATGCAGGCGCTCGAGCGCTGGCACTGGCCGGGCAACGTGCGTGAACTGGAGAACCTGATCGAACGCGCCGTCATCCTCACCCGCGGGACGGTTCTGAACGTGCCGTTGGCGGAGCTGAAGCCCGGTCCCGAGCCCGCCGCCGCGGCGGACGACGTGGCCACCCTCGAAGACGCCGAGCGCGATCACATTCTGAAAGCGCTGCGGGAGGCGCGCGGCCTCATTTCCGGCGGGCAAGGCGCTGCCGCCCGCCTGGGCCTGAAGCGCACCACCCTCAACTCCAAGATGCGGAAGCTGGGCATTACCCGCAAGGACTATTCCTAGCCACCGGAAGCCCAGAGACGCTCTGACGAGGGGTGGAGCAGGCGTGGATGGTGCAAACGCCGTCGACGGGATTGCACCACCTTCGGAGAATTGACCTTCCTCACCAGTTGCAGTAGCTTGCCCTTCATGCTGGCAACCATGCTCTACGAAAGCAAATTCCACAGAGGGCTGATCTCAGCGGGAGCGGGCGCCCTGGTCATGGCGGGTGAGTTTGTCGGGGAGTTCCTGTTGCGGCAGGCGTTCCATTCGGGATGGCGGGAGCCTCAAATGGCGCTGGCGTCCAACTCGTTGGGGGGCCTGGTGGGAGCTGTGCTGGTCTATAAACTGCTGTCCTTCGAGGCCCAACGAGAACGCCTTCGGAGGGAGTTGAACCACAGAATCCGAAACGCGCTGCAGCCTATCGCCTACTGCGCTCCCAAACTGGACGGGCCGGAGCGGCAGATCGTCGAAACCTCGGTCATCCAAATCGACACGTGCTTGAAGGAAAGCCTTCTCACCGAATCGCCGGAGATGAGGAACATGGCCCGGAGGAAGGGGCTCACGGATACGCACGACCATAAGACACATTAGACAAAGGAAGGCCCGCATTGCCCGCACAAGCTGTCGCCATAGACAGCTACAACTCCCAGCGGGCCACACTGGGTGCATCCTTTCGCCGCACCATAGCATCCGATATCTGACAGGGCCCAGGACTTCGCTTCCATGCCGATCTTTGGCCAGCTCGCAACGGCTAAACGGCGCCCTCTCCCATGGCGGAGTTGGTTGGTCTGCTTCGCCATCCTCTCCCTCGGCGCACATCTGGTAGGCCGCTTTAGTCTGCCCCTCTCTGGACCCGTAACCGTTCAGTCCAACTCACCCAAGGTCCAGCATATGTGTCGGGATGCGTATGGCTGGGCGCTGCCGGTGGTGAGTGTATCCGTTTCCCTGGCGCCGGCCCCCGATCCCCCGGTTGTGGCCGACGAAAGAGGCCACCTATCTCCGCCTGTCCACTGCCTGTACGACCGCCCGCCTCCGGCTCTGGTGTGACGGCATTTAGCTAACCAGAAGCTTCGATTGCTGGAGAGACGCTCGATGGAGTGTCGGGAGATGCAGGATATGTGCTGCCGAACAATGTGCGCCCTGCTGCTGGGCTCGGCCTTCGCGGTTGGCGCGTTGGCGGCGCCCGCTAAGCAACACAACGATGCCAGCGCGGCCAACAAGGTAAACCGTCATGACCCGGCGTTCCGTGCCGCTACATGGATGGCTATCGCCAAGGGGCAAGTAATTCCGCGGCTCTTGCCGCTGGCTACAATGACCAGAGTGGCCCCACCTACGAACAGGCCATCGACGGATATACCCCGCAGTACGGCGATCGAGCAACCTATCAGACGCTGTTTCGTCGGGGCTATATCGAGGGCTTCAAGGCGGGATGGGACTTCAATTCAGGGCAGTACAATCCTCTGGGAGCCAATGGAGGTGGTGGCGCCGGTGGGTAATCTCCCCGGCACGAGAGGAGCTGTCACATATGCTGCCGCCGCGTCTCCCTTAAGACCGATGGCGCGAGGAGGTTCTATGAAGATTCTTCTGCACGCGTGCTGGCTGGCCGGACCGTTGGGTTTGGCGGTCCTGCTGGCTTTGCCGGCGGGAGCCCAGAAAGCTAATTCTCCAGGCGATCAAGCCAACAGCCAGAACTCCCCGGCGTATCAACGGGGATATCAGCAGGGCGCGAAAGACCGGCGAGATAACCTCGAGCCGGCCGCCCGGTATGCGAGTGGGAATGGCGCGGACCGCCCGGCGTACGACAGCGGTTATCGTGTCGGTTATTGCTACGACGAAGGGAGCAAAACTGGATACTACACGGGTACTTACCACGACTATGGCCCGCCGGTCCTCCGCAACGGCTATTACGGCTACAACGCCCCGAGTGCTTATTGCGAGAATGGCAGCGGCAACACCGCCCACCATCCAGGCGACCCGCAGGCGCAGCAGAACCGCGTGGAGTACGGCGGAGGCGGTTAATCTCCCGCAGGGGTGCAGGATGTTCTTTCTCTCCTCATTTCGTAGCCGCCGCAGCAAGTTGATCCCGGTCTTCGCTGTGACGTTTGCGCTCGGCGCGTTCGGGGTGCCGGGTAAGTCTCAAGCTCGCGGCAATGCCGGCCAGGCTCCGCACAAGGTGAGCCGCAAGGATCCGGCGTTTGTGGCTGGTTATGAGGAGGGCTATCGCCAAGGCGGGAACGATTCCGCAGCTCTTGCCAACTACAACGATCAGGGTGGCTCCGTTTACGGACAGGCAACGGATGGATATACCGCGCCCTATGGCGACAAAGAGGCTTATCAACAGCGGTTTCGCCTGGGCTACATCGCGGGGTACAAGTCAGGATGGGACTTTAACGCAGGAAGATACAGTCCGCTGGGCGCGGGAAGCTGGTGAGCCCGCCGGAGCTGTCGGCGCGACGTTAGAGGAGGGGCCGGTTGTCGTTGCAGAGAAGTGCCGTGCCATGAAATTTTTCTTGATCAGTCTGCTGCTGTTCTCGGCTGCGGCGTGGGCGCAGAATGCTGTCCCAGTGGGGACTGTGCTCCCCGCCGAGCTGAGCGCTTCGCTGGACTCCGGCAAGAGCAAGCCTGGGCAAGTGATCACAGCCAGGATCATGCAGGATGTTCCGCTGCCTGCCGGAAGGATTCCAGCCGGCGCCAGGATCGTCGGCCACATCGTCAATGTGGCTCCGGCGAAGACCGGGAGCGGCATGGAGATTTCTTTGCAGTTCGACGCGGTCCGGTTTTCCCATCGCAGCATCCCCATCATCACTAACCTGAGGGCATGGGCATCGATGACGGAGGTCGAGGACGCGCAGATTCCATCTACAGGTCCCGATCGCGGAACTCCCTGGGCCTGGGTCACAACCAACCAAATCGGCGGAGAAGTAGTTTACGGCCAAGGTGGTCCGGTGACGAACGGCTCCAGTTTTGTCGGCCGTGCGGCGCCGGGCGGTGTGCTGGTCCACCTCAGGGCCAAGCCCGGCAGCATGTGTCGCGGCGAGGTCGGCGGCAACGACAGCCCCCAGGCGCTG
>DATNHL010000141.1:0-4844 GCA_035604995.1 Occallatibacter sp.
TGAATGTCAACTCCCGTGAAGAAGCGGCCGATCTGCGACAAAATGCGCGCGAACAACCGAAGATGGTGCCGCCATAGCCAATGGGAGATGCGATGAATCCACACCGCCCAAAGGCCGGGATAGCAGAGAAAGACCTCGATGCGCGACCGCGCAGCCGGGTCCCGCTCCAGCACGGAGTCGATGTCTTCGCGGATGCGTGCATACAAGGACATAGGGATCGTGGTCAAGCGGGCAGCTCCCAAAGTGCTGCTCCTGGGCCCTCCCATCCTTTCGTCCGCCGTAGCAGGCGAAAGGATAGGGGTACGGCATGCGTGGCAGGGCTACCTACAGCGTAACCGCTTGCGTCACCAGCGCCAGCGCCTGCTGCCGCAGCGAGTCGAATAGGGCGCTCGAAAGGTAACGCTCGCCGAAGCTGGGCAGGATGGCGACGATCAGCTTCCCGGCATTCTCCGGCCGCGCCGCCACCGTCAGCGCCGCATGCACCGCCGCGCCCGAGGAGATGCCCACAAACAGCCCTTCCTCCAGCGGCAGCCGCCGCGCTGTCGTAATGGCCTCGTCGTTCGACACCTGCACGACCTCATCGATCAGCTTGGTATTCAGGATCGACGGCACAAACCCCGCCCCGATGCCCTGGATCTTGTGCGGCCCAGGCTTGCCGCCGGAGAGCACCGGGCTGTCCGTCGGCTCCACCGCAATCGCCTTGAACTCCGGCTTCCGCTCCTTGATGTACGTGGCCACGCCCGTAATAGTCCCCCCCGTCCCCACCCCCGAGATGAGGATATCCACCTTGCCGTCGGTGTCGTCCCAGATTTCCGGGCCCGTGGTGGCCAAGTGAATGGCGGGGTTGGCCGGATTGTCGAACTGCTGCAGGATGAACCCGTCCGGCGTCTGGGCCAGCAGCTCGTTGGCCTTGGCGATGGCGCCCTTCATGCCGTTCGGCCCGGGCGTCAGCACCAGTTCCGCGCCAAACGCCAGCAGCAGCACGCGCCGCTCCATGCTCATCGTCTCCGGCATGGTCAGAATCAGCCGGTAGCCCTTCACGGCGGCGATGAAGGCCAGGCCGATGCCGGTGTTGCCGCTGGTGGGTTCAATCAGCACGGTCTTGCCCGGTGTGATCTTGCCGGCCTTCTCGGCTGCCTCGATCATGGCCAGGCCAATGCGGTCCTTGACGCTCGAGAGGGGGTTCTGGCTCTCCAGCTTGACCAGAACGGTAGCGGGCAGGCCGGCCGCCATGCGGTTGAGCCGCACCAACGGGGTACGGCCAATCAGTTCAGTTATATCCGCGGCAATGCGCGCCATGATGATCTCCTCTTTGGGGCAAGTGGGCCCCGGCCATTGAAATGCAAATGTTTGGGGGGTGGTGGAGCTCAAAAGCGAGAGAAATCGCGCGCGAACTCGGCGCACGTCTGCATCGGGCTTCTCACCAGGACGGTGTTAGCGACATCGACGCATGCACATAGCCTAGACCCGGACCGCCGGGTATGGCAAGGGGAAGTGCAAGAAACCGCAAACCCAAGCCCGCGCCGCCTACCCGCGCCGCCCACCCCCGCCTCCAAACTCGCACTTTCTCCACGAGCTCCAATCCCTTTGAAGGCTTGGCCAGCAATATCCCCATTTGACAATCAAAGTCTACATATGTAGAGTCTAGCGAATGAAGCTTCGATTGTCGTCGCAAACCCTGCTGGTTCTCGACGCTTTTCTTGAGCAGGTGGAGGAATGGAAGTACGGCTACGACCTGAGCCGGGTCACGGGGCTGAAGTCCGGCACGCTCTATCCGATTCTCATGCGGCTGGCTGAAAGGAACCTGCTGGAGACAGAGTGGGAGCAGGGCGAGCCGGGCAAGCCCCCGAGGCACATGTACCGGTTCACGCCGGATGGTCTGCGATTCGCCAGAGCCAACGCCCCGGCGCACGCCGGCAGCGGCCTTGGACAGGTGGCTTTGGGCCTGGTGCACCGCTGATGGGCACACCGCGCAGACTCGCTGCAGGACTGCTGCGGACCGTGGTTCGCCTGGCGCCAGCCGAGAGCCGGGGATGGGCCAGCGCCATGCTGCGGGAGTTGGACTTTGTTCACGGAGACTGGGGGGGCATTATTTTGGGCGCTGGGCAGCGCCGCCGCTGTCGTGCGGCATGCGGCAAGCGCTGCGCGGGCATGGTTGAAGCGCAGATCAAATAAGGAGCCTGGAATGAACAAGGTGGGCAAAAAGGCGATGGGAGTGGGCTTGGGGGCAGTGTCTGCATTGATGCTGGTGGGGTGCGCGTTTGCCGTCCTGCGCATCGCTGCCCATCTTTTCCCGGGCCTGGGGCTGGAGCACGCGGAATGGACGCACTGGCTGGCCGTGATCGTGATTCCGGAAACCATCTTCGTGGCCGCGGCAATCTTTCTATGGCGAAAGAAAGGGCCCGTGGCAGTGGGCATTCTGACGACAGCGCTCATGATGGGCCTGCATGTCGCGGTACATTTGGCGATGCGCTGAATTGGCCATTCGCGAAGGAGAGTTGTATGGACCAGGACGCAGCACCAGCTCCGTTCTCATGCTCAATCGTTCCGTGGCTTTCGGTCAGGAACAGCGCCCAGGCGGTCGAGTTCTACAAGGCGGCCTTCGCAGCCGTCGAAGTCTACCGCCTGGAGGACCCCGGCGGCAGCGTGGTGGCAAGACTCTCGGTGGACGGTGCAGAGTTCTGGGTCGCCGATGAGTCGCCGGAGCATTTCAACTTCAGCCCCGCATCGCTGGGCGGCTCCTCCATTCGGATCATCTTCACAGTCGCCGATCCCGACGCAGTATTCCAGCGGGCGCTGAAGGCAGGCGCATCCGAGGTTTACGCGGTCAGCGAGGGCCATGGGTGGCGGGTTGGGCGCGTCGTCGATCCCTACGGTCATCACTGGGAAATTGGCCACCCGCTCGCCGGAGCATAACTGCAACGCAACCCGTGCTTGCCCCGTTTTCGCTTCGAGAAAGACAGCAAACAAGCCAGCCTGTCCTCACCCCGTGTTGCGCAGCCCGGCCGAGATGCCGCTGATTGTCGCCGCCAACGCCCGATTCACCTCAGGCGTATCTTCCCCGGCCCGCTTGCGTCGCAGCATATCCACCTGGATCAGGTGCATCGGGTCCACATACGGATTCCTCAGCCGGATCGAGTGCGCCAGCACCTGGTTCTTTTCCAGCAACTCCGTCTGCCGCAGCACCGCAAGCAGCTCCCGCACCGTCCTGTGGAACTCGGCCTCGAACAGGTCGTAGATGCGCTCGCGCAACTCCGTATCCGGCACCAGCGACGAGTAAAGCCGCGCCGTCGCCATGTCCACCTTGCCCAGCGCCATCTCCACGTTGCGCAGCAGGTCGATGAACAGCGGAAACTCCCGCGCCATGGTCTGCAGCAGCTCAAGTGACCCCGCCTCGCCCAGGTACTGCTCCAGCGCAAACCCCACCCCAAACCACGCCGGAACCAGCAGCCGCGACTGCGTCCACCCAAACACCCATGGAATCGCGCGCAGGTCCGCCAGCTTGGACGAAGCCTTCCGCCGCGACGGCCGCGACCCGATCTTGGCATTCTCCAGCTCACCCACAGGCGTCGACTGCTCAAAATAAGTCAGCACCCCCGGGTCTTCCAGGATGTGCTCCCGGTAATAGCCATACGAAAGGTCCGAGAGCCGGTTGAGCGCAGCCTCCCACTCCGGCTTCAGCACGCCCGTAAAGTGCCCCTGCGGATCGCGCGCGTTGGGCCGCGCCAGCGCATCCAGCGACGCCGCAATCATCAGCTCCAGGTTGCGCTCGGCCAGCACCTCGTCAGCGTATTTGAAGTTGAGCACCTCGCCCTGCTCGGTGATCCTCAACTGCCCATCGAACGAATCCATCGGCTGCGCAAAGATGGCGCGGTGCGTAGGCCCGCCCCCGCGTCCCACCGTGCCTCCGCGCCCGTGAAACAGCCTCAGCTTCACCCCCGCCTCGCGCGCCACATCGTGCAGATCGCGGTGCGCGCGGAAGATCTCCCACGTCGAGGTCAGCATGCCGCCGTCTTTGTTCGAATCGGAATAGCCCAGCATCACCTCCTGCCAGTTGTCCCACGTGGCCATCAGCTTCCGATAGTCCGGTCGGCTCCACAACTCGCGGCAAACCGCGGGCGCCTGGCGCAGGTCTTCAATCGACTCGAACAGCGGCACCGGCATCAGACCCGGATCACGCCCCGCGCCCTCCACCTGCACACCTCCCAGCCGTGCCAGCCGCACAACCGTCAGCACATCCTCCACCGTCGCCGCTCCGCTGATCACGTACTGGCGAATGGCTTCAGGCGAGCAGCCCGTCTTGATCTCCGCAACCACGCGGAAGGTCTCCAACACGCTCGCCGTCTCCGCGGAAAGGCCGCCCGGCAGCGTCGGCGCAATCGAGTCCGCAATCGCCTCCTGCAGCGCCGCGGCGTGCACCCGCGCATGCTGGCGAATGTCCAGCGTGTGCAGATGCAGCCCGAACGTCCGCACTTGCAGAATCAGCGGATCGATCAGCGTCCGCGCAATCCGCAGCCCGCGGTTCTCGGCCAGCGAAGCGCGCAGCGCCTCCAGGTCATCCAGGAACTCGTCCACCGAGCAGTACGCCGGCAGCACCTGTGCCAGCTTTTCCTGTCCTTGCGCCAGCGTGTACGACGTCACAGGCAGCATGGCGCCAGCAGGCCCGGGATTCTCCATGGTCCGTTGCGCGCGCGCCTTCAAACAGATCACGAACCGCCGGTAGTACTCGAATTCGTACTGCTCCCCGAAGACCTGCGATTCGGGCGTATGCACCTGCGCCACGTAAGCTTCAAGCCGCGCAAGCAGCGCATCGCTCACCGGCCGCTGCTGGGCGCTGGTGGTCA
>DATNHL010000142.1:0-3219 GCA_035604995.1 Occallatibacter sp.
AACGATTAGAAGCGAGCCTAGGTTGGAATGCGCAAACCAACCACGAGAGCGAGATGGCGCTCTTCCACGAGTGCATGCCGTGGTGTGCGTACATAGTGCTTGACTTCGCCGACATTGTTAGAGATGGCGATTTTTCACCAACTGACCAGCAGCGCGTAGTTTCCTGTTAGCCGAGATCCGGCAAGAAATGTGTTCGGTGCGTCTCGTCTGAAGAAGACGAGTGTAAACGGCCGCAAAGGCTAAGGATCCTAGGTCGCTGCCGCACGGCGGACTGTCAGAGCTCTTGCTGGCCGCACCTGGCACGCCCGTTTGACGCCCCTGTGTCACTCGGCTAAGATGCGAGTCCGTGGACGCTATTGTTGGCACTACCGTTGCGCATTACCGGGTACTGGAAAAGCTCGGTGGCGGCGGCATGGGCGTGGTGTACAAGACCGAGGACACGCGTCTGCGACGGCAGGTCGCGCTCAAGTTCCTTCCCGCCGAGGTATCGCGCGACGCTGTGGCAATTGAGCGTTTTCAGCGCGAAGCTCGTTCTGCGTCGGCTCTCAACCACCCTCACATCTGCACAATTTACGACATTGGGGAAGATAAAGGCCTCCATTACATCGCGATGGAGTTGCTGCCGGGGCAGACCCTCAAGCACTTCATTGAGAACCACAGGCTCAAGGTAGAGGAGGTGCTGGACCTCGGAATTCAGATCGCTGACGCGCTCGACGCCGCCCACAGCGCTGGCGTGGTGCACCGCGACATCAAGCCCGCCAACATTTTTGTGACGGCACGCGGGCAAGTGAAAGTCCTGGACTTTGGACTGGCAAAACTGGTGGCTAGCGGGCGACCGGATGGAGACACGGTCACGGAACATGATCTGACCAGTGCAGGCATGACGGTCGGCACCGTGGCCTACATGTCGCCAGAGCAGGTGCGCGGGGAGGAACTGGACGCACGCAGCGACCTGTTCTCGTTTGGAGTCGTGCTCTATGAGATGGCGACGGGCATGGTGGCGTTTTCCGGCAACACTTCGGGTGTTGTGATCGACGCCATCTTGAACCGCGCGCCGCTTCCGCCGACGCAGCTCAACCCCGAGCTTCCTCCTAAACTGGAAGAAGTCATCAATAAGGCGGTAGAAAAAGACCGCGAACTACGCTGCCAATCGGCGGCGGAACTGCGCTCGGATCTGAAGCGCCTCAAACGCGACCTGGACTCCAGCCGGATCGTGCGGACCGTCGTCCCTATGCAGGCCGCGCCGCCGCCCTCGAAACCGCCGGTCTTGCGCAAGACCAGCAAGCGCCTTGCCGTCATCGCATTATCGGTTGCTGCGCTGATCCTCGGCGCACTCGCTGGAGCCTGGGTGGAGCGCCGGCAATCGATCGTGGAGCCGCCTCTTTACCACCAGTTGACGTTCCGCCGCGGCACGATTCGCATGGCCAAGTTTTCTCCCGATGGTCAGACGGTGGTTTACAGTGCAGCTTGGGAGGGAAATCCCTCCAGCCTATTCTCCACCCGCCCAGAGAGTCCGCAGTCCCGCGACCTTGAACTGGCCGGCGCCGAGATCGAGTCCATGTCATCCACTGGCGACATGGCGGTGCTGATCGGCAGCCGGCAGGTACGCTCCTACATCCATGTAGGAACACTTGCCCGCGTCCCCTTGTCAGGGGGCGGTCCTCGCGAGATTCTCAATGACGTGCAGTGGGCCGACTGGTCGCCCGACGGCAAGAACCTGGCTGTGGTCCGCGACTTCGGAGGCAAGAATCGCCTGGAGTACCCCGTCGGCAAGCTGCTATATGAGACTGGCGGGTGGATCAGTCACCCACGAATTTCGCCGGACGGCGACCGCATCGCCTTTCTCGACCATCCGATCGAGGGAGATGACGGCGGCTCCGTTGCCGTGGTCAACTCCAAGGGCGAGAAAAAGACTCTAACCCAGGACTTCTACACGGCGCAGGGTTTGGCCTGGGGCGCCGACGGCCGGGAGATCTGGTTCACAGCAGCAACCTCCGGTCTGGACAAGGTGCTTTATGCGATTGCCGCGACCGGGGGTAAGCCCAGGCTGCTGGCACAGGCGCCCGGTGATTTGCTGCTTCACGATGTTTATCGCGACGGGCGGGTGCTGCTGGCGCGCGACAATTCACGGCGGGGACTAATCGGCCTGCGTGCAGGCGAAAACGCTGAACGGGACCTGTCGTGGTTCGACTGGTCCTACCCCGCAGATTTGTCCAGGGACGGAAATACGCTCCTCTTCCGCGAAGAGGGCGCCGGCGGCGGGCTCAGTTACAGCGCCTATGTCCGTCCAACCGACGGCGCGCCTGCCATTCTTCTGGGAGAGGGCCGGGCCTTTGCTCTATCACCCGATAAGCAGTGGGCGCTGTCGACTTCAGTCACCGCCCCCACGCAGTTGGTCTTGCTTCCCACCAAGGCGGGTGAGCCCAAACCATTCCCGCCGAGCAATGTAAACCATGTGGACGGCCGCTGGCTGCACGACGGCCAGAGCTTCATCATCTCGGGCAATGAACCCGGGCACGGCGCTCGTCTTTACCTGCACAAAAACAATGCAGCTGGTCTGGCACCGATTTCTCCAGAAGGAGCCAATGCGTTGGCCTACAGCATCTCACCGGATGACAAACTCGTGGCAGCTGTCGGCCCCGATCAAAAGGGATACATGTATCCGCTCGACGGCGGCGAGCCGCGTCCGATTCCCGGCTTCGATACCGGCGAACTTCCTATCAGCTGGAGCTCGGATAGCCGCTCCATTTACGTCTACGGCACCGCAGAGATGCCGGCTGCAGTGGTCAAGATAGACATAACTACCGGCCAGCGCAGCGAGTGGAAAAAGCTCCGTCCGGCTGACCCGGCGGGCGTGGAGTTTATCGGCCCAATCCTGCTAACTCCCGACGCCAAGACTTACGTCTATGGCTATCGCCGACAGCTTACAGACCTCTATCTGGTCACCGGACTGCGGTAGAAGTTTCGCTGGTACCGGCTTTGGCCTTTCAGCAGCTCCCTCGCCAGTTTCTATCTGGACGATGAGTGTAATGATTCCATAACAATGTCGGCTCCCAGGCCCGAGTAGACTTTGGAGGCGCAAACCAACCAAAGGGCTCGGAGGAAAGGAGCCGAACATGCTGATTATAGGATGTGACTATCATCCGGGCTTCCAGCAAATTGCGTGGGTAGAGACAGAAACCGGGGAGTGCGGCGAACGGCGGCTGGCTCACCGGGAAG
>DATNHL010000143.1:0-18328 GCA_035604995.1 Occallatibacter sp.
AGAACCACAGCCGAGCGAGCCACCACGCCCGCCGCATCCACATGGAATCGCCCATCGTGCCACGCCGTTGTCGCCCCCGGCGCCGCGGACTGGGACAGTGCACCAGCCACAAAAATCGCAAACAGAAGAACAAGGCAAACGGCGCAGATCGCTGAACGTTTCAACGGCACTCCCACCCCATACTCGTCAGGTTGCCGGAATTGTAGCAGTCCGCAGCCGAGCCGTTCTGCCCGCCAACCCGCTGCGTCTACGCCCCGCTCGCCCGATCGCCTCTCAGTCCAGCTCCCGCAGCGGCCTCGACACCGCATACGTCCCCACAAAGATCGTCGCCGCGGCAGCAGCCATCGCAGCCAGCGCGTGCGGCGTCGGAATGTGCCGCGACATCTCGCCCGCCAGCAGCGACCCCAGCGGCGGCAATCCAAGAAAACAGGTCGCGTAGATGCTCATCACGCGCCCCCGCATCTCGTCGGAAGCCAGGTGCTGGATGGCCACGTTGAACGACGAGATCATCAGGATCGCGCTGTAACCCTCCACCAGCAGCAGGCACTGCGACAGCAGAAAGCTGTGCGAGTAGCAGAAGGCGATGATCGCCGAAAAGAAGACCAGGCCGCCAACGGTGACCACGGTGCCGCGATGCCGCAGCGTGCCGCGCGCCGCCACGGTGACCGCGCCCAGCACCGCGCCCAGACCGGACGAGGCCATCAGCCACCCCAGGCCGGTTTCGCCCGCGTGCAGCTCGATGCGGGCAAAGTAGGAAATGAAGGTAAGAAATGGAATGCCCAGCAAGCTGGCCGCGGCCGTCATCCACACCAGCACCCGCAACTGGCGGTTTGCCCTCACGTAGCCGAAGCCCTGGCGCAGGCTGGATATCAGTCCTGGGTAGTGCGACGGCTCCTGCTCGGGATAGCGAATGCGCGTCAGCGCCCACAGCACCGCCAGAAAGCTCACGCCGTTCAGGAAGAAGTTCCCCGCCACGCCCACCAGCGCCATCGCGTAGCCGCCCAGCGTGGGACCCAGGATGCGCGACATGTTGAACTGCGCGGAGTTCAGCGCAATGGCGTTCGTCAGGTCCTCGCGCTTAACCAGCCGTGGCACCAGCGCCTGGTAGCTGGGCGCGTTCATGGCCATCGCCATGCCGTTCAGGAAGGCGATCGCCACCACGCCCCACACAGTGATGCGGTGCGTGTAAGCCAGCCCCGCCAGCGCAAACGCCAGCAGCATCATCACCGATTGCGTCACCATCAGGAGACGCCGCTTGTTGGCGCGGTCGGCCACCACCCCGCCGAACAGCGTGAAGATGAGAAACGGAATCGATCCCGCAAATCCCACCACCCCCAGCCAGAACGCCGAACCGGTCAGCGACAGCACCAGCCAGCCCTGGGCCACGTTCTGCATCCAGGTGCCGATGTTGGAGAGGAAGTTGCCGCTCCAGAAGAGGCGGAAGTTGGGGTTGCGCAGCGCGCGGACTATGTTCGGAAGCCGGCTCTCTTCCGGATCGGCGAAGGCGGGCGTAGCCGCATCGGCCTCTTCGACTGCGAGGCTGAGGGGCTCTCGGCTCAACTCGCGTTCCTCGCTCAGATCAGGCTTCCCCATGGCTCCTAGTGTAAGCTGTGGCTTTATTCATGCTTCCCTGCCGACCCATGCCTCCGTTTCAAAACACGGCAGTCCCGATTGCATCGCCTCATAGGAAAAAACAATGACTGTGCGCACTCTTCTTGTTTTCCTTCTGCTTCCGGCCCTGGCTCCGGCGGTTCTGCCGGCACAATCGACCCCGGCCGCTGTCTTCGGTTACACCGACTTTGCCGCCGAATCAAAGATCGAGCAGCAGTTTCTCGCCGTCCCCGATGCCAAACTGGCCGGCCAGCACCTGAAGACGCTCACCGCCGAGCCGCACATGGCCGCCACGCCCGAGGACCACAAGACTGCCGAGTATGTCGCCGGGAAGTTTCGCGCCGCGGGCCTCGAGACGGAGATCGTTCCCTACCGCGTCCTGATCAACTGGCCCAAGGTGGTGCGCATGGAGGCCTATGACCCGAGCGGCAAACTGCTCATCAGCGGGCCCACGCGCGAGCACGTCGACGGCGACCCCGGCCAGGACGATCCGAGGGTAGTCATGCCCTTCAACGGGTCATCTGGGTCTGGAGATGTCACCGGCGAAGTGGTCTACGCCAACTACGGACGCCTGGAGGACTTCGACCAGCTCGCATCCCAGCACATCGACCTGCACGGCAAGATCGTGCTGGTGCGCTACGGGAGCATCTTCCGCGGGGTCAAGGTGTACATCGCCCAGCAGCGCGGCGCCTCCGGCGTACTCATCTACTCCGACCCGCAGGACGACGGCTATTACAAGGGCGATCCCTGGCCCATCGGCCCGTGGCGGCCTGAAACCGGCGTGCAGCGCGGGTCAGTTCAGTTCTTGTTCAAGTATCCCGGCGACCCGGAGACGCCGGGCGTTGCGTCCACGCCCGATCTGCCCGACTCGGCGCGCATCTCGCCCGAGGGCAACCAGCCCCACATCATCTCCATCCCCATCAGCTATCACGATGCCTCGCCCATCCTGCAGGCCCTGCAAGGCCCAGGCGCGCCGCAGGGCTGGCAGGGCGCTCTGCCGTTCCGCTATCACCTGGGGCCGGGTGGCGTAAGGGTTCATCTGGTTTCACAGCAGGACTATCAGCGCCGCATCATCTGGGACGTGATCGGCAAGGTGAAGGGCGCCGAGTACCCGGACGACTGGGTCGTCGCCGGCAATCACCGCGATGCCTGGGTCTATGGCGCTGTCGACCCCAACAGCGGCACGGCGGCCATGCTGGAAGCGGTGCACGGCATCGGCGCGCTTCTCAGGCAGGGATGGCGCCCCAAGCGCACCATCGTCTTCTGCAGTTGGGACGCCGAGGAAGAGGGCCTGATCGGTTCAACCGAGTGGGTCGAGCAGCACACCAAAACCCTGGAGCTAGCCGTCGCCTACTTCAATATGGACGTGGCCGTCGCGGGGCCGGACTTCTCCGCCGCCGCGGTGCCTTCGCTCAAGCAATTCATCCGCGAGCTGACCCACTCGGTCCCCAGCGCGTTGAGCGCAACCGTCTACGACCAGTGGAAGCTTGCACACATCGAGGGCAACGAGCATCGGACCTCGAACGCGCCGAAAGAAGACGAAGATGTGCATGTGGGCGACCTGGGCTCGGGTTCCGACTTCACGCCCTTCCTGCAGCACGTGGGCGTGCCGTCCACCGACATCGGCTCCAGCGGGCCGTACGGCGTCTACCACTCCACCTTCGACGACTACGCCTGGTACGTGCAAAACGCCGATCCGCACTTCGTTTACCTGCAGGAGATGGCGCGCGTCTTCGGCCTGGAAGCTCTGCGCATGGCCGACAGCGACGTGCTGCCCTACGACTACGTCACCTACGCGCGCGCCATAGAGTCCTATATTGCCGCGGCCAGGCGCAAGGCCTCCGATGCCGGCGTCAGTTCTCTCGACTTTGGCAGCGCCGAAGCCGCCGCAGGGCGCTTTTTGGCCGCGGCCCAAAGAGCGCATGAATTGCAAACGGCCGGGACCGGCGACCTGCCCAGGCTGAATCAAGCCTTGCGCGCCACAGAGACCGCGCTGGTCAACGATGCCGGCCTTCCCAATCGCCCCTGGTACCGGCACACCATCTATGCGCCCGGCGAGTTCACCGGCTATGCGGCGGTGGTCCTCCCAGGCGTCAACGAGGCCCTCGACGCCCGTGACGGAACCCGGGCAGCGCGGCAGTTATCCGTCCTGACCCAGGCCCTCAACCGCGCCGCCCAGACGCTGGAGACAATCCGCTGAACAAGCCGCCAGCGCAAATCGAGATGCGGAATCGCTGGCCCCAGCGGGCATTCGCAAGCGTTTTGTATCAGTCATTCATCAGCGTAGCCGCCACGCGGACGGATGAAACGTGCGCAGACCGCCGCCATCCGCTAACTTGCTAACTTGCTATCCCCGCGAAGCCGGGGCTAACTCGCTGCATTTGTCCCAAAACTCTCCCGCTAGCGGCTTAGGTGCTTTCCCAGACGTTCGGAAATACCCCCACCCCTATCCCGCGGCTGTCCCCGTTACCAACGGACTACGCCGCTCCCACCGAATGGCTATTCCCTGTTCCCGCTCCTGGCCGCTAGCCTTGCCGCGGATTGACCCCCATAGGCTCGAGCGCTCCCTGAGCGCAATCGAACCCGGAATCCGATGGAGCAGCTTCCATGGTTGATTTCCTGATTGGCGCTTGGTTTGTGGCCGTAATCATGACCCCAACCATTCTGGGCAGCATTCTGCGCGCCCGGTCCCGTCGCGGCGAACTCTAAAGGCTCTTTGGCGAGCGCTTTGCCGCCGCCCTGGCCACCGGGTCCCCGTCGCCGTTAACCCACCATCCATCCCAGGCGCCAGGCGCGTCGCAAGCGCATCCCCCGTCGGTAATCCCCCGCTCATTACTGAGCCGCGATGCCTGGTCCCACCAACTAGATATTCCAAATCTTGTTCCGTTTCGCTACAAATCGCTGATGCTGATCCGGATGGGCCCCTTGCCGGCGAAGCAGGTTTACACGCGCTCCACTGGAGGTCTCCATGTTTGCTGATTTCCTCATTGGCCTTATTTGGGTTGCCATCATCCTGATCCCCGTCCTCGTGGCCTACCGTCAGGCGCTTGAGTCGCGCGACGGCTACTTCGACCGGTATTTCGACCCCTCCGGCAAGGATGCGGAAGCTCCGGAGCCCCCCGCTGCATCCAGCACAGAGGCGTAAGCCGCGCGCCGCACTCCGCCCGGTCCCCGCATTCCGAAATCAAATCGCATCCCAGGTGATCCAGATCACAGTTCGGTTGACCCCGAACGGTTAGCCTCGTATCGTTAAAGGTTGACTATGAAGATCTCTGGAAACACAATTCGGGTCGGGATTGCAACCGTCGTCATCGTGGGCACCGTGACCTGGCTCGCCCTATCCGGTTACAGCGCCAACAAGAGCTACTACGTCACCATTGCCGAGCTGGGCGGGCTGGGCGACAAGGCCTACCACAGCCAGTTGCGCGTCGAAGGCTTCGTCGTGCCGGGCTCCATCGAGCAGAACGGCACACACGTCAATTTTGTCCTCAACGAGTTTGAGAGCCACTCGCCCAAGGCGCCTTCGGGCCGCCTGCTCAAGGTCGAATACAAGGGCTCCGAGCCGCCTCCGGACACGTTCAAGGACGACTCCCAGGCACTGGCCGAGGGCACCTACGGCCGCGACGGCGTCCTGCACGCCAGCGTGCTGCAGGCCAAGTGCGCCAGCAAGTATGCGCCATCGGGACCCAATCAGCCCGGCGCCAAGCCCGCCGCCGCTCCGCCTAAGTCCAACGCCTCGGCGCCTGACACCGCTGCCAGCGCCAAACCGGCCGCCTGAGGATGAACGCACCGGAAGCCGCTTCGGAAACTGCCCCGCAGACCTCCGCACACCCTGTGTGTGCCAGCCTGGCCGGCGTTTCCAAGCTCTTTGGATCGTTTGCCGCACTGCGCCAGGTGTCGGCCGACCTCGAATCCGGCCGCTGCTATGTGCTCATCGGCGAAAACGGCGCCGGCAAATCGACCCTGCTGCGCATTCTGGCCGGCCTGCTGCGCCCCAGCTTTGGCACAGTCAAGGTGTTTGGCGGCCTCGACCCGCAGCAAGCCCGTGCCCGCATTGGCTACATGAGCCACGCCCCCATGCTCTACGACGAGCTCACCGCGGTTGAGAACCTGCGCTACTTCTCCAGCCTCTACCCCGGCCGCCCCAATCTTTCGCCCGCCGAGGCACTCCGCCAGGTCGGCCTCGACCCCGATCTGACCCGCACCCTGGGCCAGTATTCGCAGGGCATGCGCCAGCGCACCTCGCTCGCACGCGTCCTACTTCCCGTCCCGGAGCTTCTTCTCCTCGACGAGCCCTTCTCCAACATGGACGTCGAATCCGTCAGCCAGATGGTCAAGCTGCTCGCCGGCTTCCGCCAGGGCAACCGGACGATCGTAATCACCACCCACCAGCGCGAGCACGCCGCCCCCATCGCCGACTGGGTCCTGGCCCTCAAAGCCGGCCGCGTCGCTTCGTTTGAGCCGGGGTCCCCCACGATAGGTCTTCGTCGTGGGGGTGGTGAGCCGGGGTCCCCCACGATAGGTCTTCATCGTGGGGGTGGTGAACCAGGGAGCCCGACCCTATGAAGACCAACGGCGCGCGCTTCCTGGAATCGCTCGGCATCCCCTTCGAGATCCGCGAGTACGAAGTCGATCCCGCCGACCTCAGCGCCATCACTGTCGCCAAAAAGATCGGCATGCCCGCCGAGCAGGTCTTCAAAACCCTCCTCATCACCGGCGGGCCGAACATCTACCGCTTCGCCGTCATCCCCGGCGACGCCGAGCTCGACTTCAAGAAACTCGCCCGCGCCGCCGGCCTGCGCAAGGCGGAGATGGCCCCCCTCAAGGACGTCCAGCCACTCACCGGCTACATCCGCGGCGGCGTCACTCTGTTCGGCGCGCGCAAGCCCTACCCCGTCTACATCGACGAGACCGCCATCCTCTTCGACAAGATCAGCGTCTCCGCCGGCGCCCGCGGAACCCAGCTCATTCTTTCGCCCGACGACTACCTTCGCGCCGCCCAGGCCATGGAAGTCGAAGTCCAGCTCGCCGACCTCACCAAAGACGTTCCCAGATCATCGGCTCAAGGCCTGGGTGCCCCATCCTTGCATCGGCATTTTGATGCAAGGGTGGGAGACCACGAACCCGAGGGACACGACAAATGACCAGCGCCCTCTGGACCCACCTCGTCAAGGATCTCCGCATCGAATGGCGCTCGCGCGAGGCCGTCAACTCGATGCTCTTCTTCGCACTGCTGGTGGTGGTGCTCTTCTCGCTGGCCTTCGACCCCCGCGGCGCCTTCTCCCGCGAGATCGCCGGCGGCGTGCTCTGCGTGGCCACCATGTTCGCCTCGGTCAGCGCGCTCAACCAGGCCTGGGCCCGCGAGATTCGCCACCAGGTCCTCGACGCCCAGCGCATGGCGCCCACCCCCGGCGCGGAGATGTTCCTGGCCAAGGTGCTGGCCAACTTCCTCTTCGTCTCCATCGTCCAACTGCTGCTCGCGCCTGTCTTCCTCGTCTTCTACAACCTCCACGTCGAGGGCCAGGCCTGGCAGCTCGCGCTGGTGCTCCCGCTGGGCACATGGGCGCTGGTGGCCAACGGAACCTTCTTTGCCGCGCTCTCCATCCGCAGCCGCAACCGCGAACTGCTGCTGCCGCTCATTCTCTTTCCCATCTTCATGCCCGCCTTGCTGGCCATGGTGCTGGCCACCGGCTCCATCCTCACCGGCGACAGCGACCCAACCCTCTGGATCAAGCTGCTGCTCGGCTACGACATCATCTTCACCACCGTCAGCCTGCTGCTGTTCGACGTCGTCCTCCACGCGGAATGAGCCGTGCCGAAAAATATCGTCGTCACAGAGACGCCTTCATTTTTGACGGGGCCCCCATCGGCGGGAGTATCTTGAGGACAATCAGCGAAGAGGCAGATCAGGTATGGCAAGCATCGACTATTTGAAGTTTTACGACGACGAGAACTATCTCATGGGAGAGGTTGCGCAGAAATTCCACGAAGCTGGCACGATAGATCCCGTCGATTTCTATATGCTCCTGATTTGGAAGGCGAACCGAGCAAAGGGCTATCACAAGAAAAGGCTCCAGAAGAAGGCGTCAGGGAGCTTCAAAGAGGCGGTTTCCAGAATCGCTACATCGCTGTGGACATGCGCTGAACGAAAGGAGCGTATGCAAATCCTGGTGGAAGATTGGGAATTCTCCCTCCCAACAGCGACCGCAATTCTCGCGATTTTGTACCCAAGCGAATTCACTGTCTACGATTACCGCGTCTGCGATGAACTGAAGCACGACTACCGTCCCTACCTGTCTTTTTCAGCTTCACTTTGGGCGGAGTACGAAGAATTCCAGAAGAAGGTAGAGCGCGAGGCTCCAGCGGATCTTTGCTTGCGCGACAAAGATCGATTTCTGACAGGCCGATCATATCGCAAGGGAATTGAGGCCGAGTGCATTGAAGACGCCGGCGGTATTGAGACAATATAGGAGGAATTATGAACAGCATCCCCTTCGCCTTCTCCATTAACCCCGGCGAGATCCTCCGCACCGAATTCATGGAGCCCCTTGGCCTGACCGCCTATCGCCTCGCCAAAGATCTTCAGATCTCGGCCCCGCGCATCAACGACCTGGTTCGCGGCAAGCGCGGCATCACAGCCGACACTGCCCTGCGCCTCAGCCGCTACTTCGGCAACTCCGCCCAGTTTTGGATCGGTCTGCAGAGCGGTCACGATCTCTGGGTTGCCTCAAGAAGCAAGGCAATCTACAAGGTGAAGCCGCGGCAGCAAGCCGCTTGACCCAGATCCCCTTATTGTTCGAGTAAAAGGATAGACAATGAAACGTCGCGGCCAGACATGGCGGGAATTAGCCAGCAAGTTGCCCTTCGCCGGCATGCCTTTTGGCCGTTGTGGCACCCTGTTTAGCGTTCAGGAGGTCAAAGACTGGCGCGAACAGGAGCAGAACGCAGGCAGGCCGTCGGGACTGGAAGACTTCTATCGTTTACACGGCCTTTGCTGGCCTTGCCGGTCTCGGGGTTATACGCCGGCCCCGGTGGATATGGACGGAAACCTGCCGCTATTCGAGGAATGCGAAGCCTGCGGGGGCACAGGTTCGGTAATCCACCCAACGGCTGACACCGACATACCGTCGCCGTCGTAAACTGAATACGATCTATCAGGACCTCCCATGAAGAAACTCGCAATCGGCCTCTACGCCGCCGTCACCCTCGCTCTCATGGTCTGGGGCTTCTACCAGGCCATCTACGTCGCTCCAGACGAGCAGACCATGCACGAGGTGCAGCGCATCTTCTACTACCATGTGCCCTCGGCCATGGTGGCCTTCCTGTTCTTCGCCATCTCCCTGGCCGGCTCCATCGGCTACCTGGCTTACCGGCGCAGCCGCGCGGAGTGGGCGCAGATCGCCGACGCCTGGGCCCTGGCCGGCGCCGAGGTCGGCGTAGTCTTCTGCACCATCGTCCTCATCACCGGGCCCCTCTGGGGACGCCGCGCCTGGGGCATCTGGTGGACCTGGGACGCCCGCCTCACCACCACCCTCGTCCTCTGGCTCATCTACGTCAGCTACCTGCTCCTCCGCCGCTTTGCCGCCGGACCCCAGGTGCAGACGCTGGCCGCCGTCCTCGGCATCTTCGGAGCCCTCGACGTGCCCATCGTCTACATGTCCAACCGCTGGTGGCGCACCCAGCACCCCGCCCCGGTCTTCGGCGGCGGAGAAGATTCCGGCATCAAGGACCCCGCCATGCTCGCCGCTTTTGGCTGGAACGTCGTGGCCTGGCTGGCCTGGGGCGTTCTCATCCTCGCCCTGCGCTATTACGTGGAACGCCAGCACCAGAAGTTCGCCGAGCAGGACGCGCAGGACGCGTTGAACGCCTGAAGCAGCCACGGAACTCAACCAAAACGAGGGAAAAAATGGACCAGCGCGCAATTCTCGATCACCAGTTCACGGTCGCCGCTTACGTAGTTACTTGGGTAATTCAACTGGGCTATGTGGCTTGGCTGGGGCTCAAATGGCGTGCGCAAAAACGCGAAGCCGCGCGCAACCAGCGCTCCCCGCGCTGAACTCCAGGCTGTTATGTAAACAATTTTAATTCATATACTTAGAAGAGGTTACAAACGCCTCCCCCCTTTCGCCTGCCCGCTCCGCCTTGTGGTGAGAATCAGGTCGATACAACCAAGGTGTCAGAACCATAGCACCACTTGCCGAAAAAGTACCGTCTTTGTGGGATTTAAGTTTCCTCTAATCGCGCCGATGATCAGGATCTGGACGGGCCTCGGAGCCCCACATGGAGATCCCCCGATGCATGACCTATTGATTGCCCTGGCGTTTATCGGAATGGTAGTTGCTCCCGCGATCGTCGCTGCCAAGTCCGGCGCCGAAGCGGTCGATGATCTGGACGACTGATCAACCTGCCTCGCACCTTCGTGAGGACACGTTATGTTCACACTTCGGAAGTTCCTTTACTGCTGTGCCGTTCTAGGAGTCCTGGCGGTTCTAGGCACCACCCTCTTGCAGATCGCCGCAACTGTGCCCCAGTCGAAAATGCCGGGCCTGCCCTCAGGCTCCGGTGCATTCCTCCAAACGGCTTCCGCCGAAGCCGGCCCCGCCGCGCAGAGAACCATCGCCGAACTCACCGCCAATCTGCAGTCTTTTTCGAACTCCGCCGGCCTCTTTGTGCACCGCAACATAGTCACCGCGCGCCTGCAGCTTGCCTACATGTTCAACAGCATTCCCACCCATTTCTCCGATTGGCTGCCGCATGGCACACCCGGCTGGATTCAGGGCGGACCCCAGGTGGCGGCCCAGAACGCGGGGGCCAAGGCGAACGAACTGGCCAAAAAGGTCCCGTTGGTCAGCAGTGCCGTCGACGCAACCAGCAGCCGCTTCAGAGCCGTGCGCGACTCCCTCGGCAACGCGGCAAGCTTCTAGCTGCCCCGGCGAACCACCCCAATCGCCATCTGCCCCCGCACTCCTGCGCCCTCGCCGGTCTCTGCATCCCTCCGGGCCAACTTTCTCTCCGCGCGTTTGCAGATCATTTCCGTTCCACGGTGCACAATGGGTCTGGAGAGGATGAGCCATGGTGAACTGCCGCGCTGCCGGAGTGCCTCAGGTTTCGCCGTTCCTCCCCCCCCACGTAGCCCCCCTTTTCGTCCCAGCCCCATGAAAATAAACAGGTTACATAAAAAATGACCCCCAAATGACGCCTATCTTCTCGAAACAAAGGACTTACGGGCCAAGAAAACTGACCATCCGTCAAAAACAAAGAACTTACGGGCCGCCTAATCGGTAGAATTGGCCGTTTTCGCCAGGTTTGCCGCCCTCTTCCGGCCCTCCGCTTGCCGCGCCTCTGCCCAACTCCAACGAAACAAATTGCCCTTCACCCTGCCAGCAGATAAACTGGTCGTTTGGGGGCTTGCCATGCTGGTTGTCATGAAAGCGCAGGCGACGCCGGAGCAAATCCAGGCGGTCTGCGACTATATCGAACACTTGGGTTTCCGTGCCCACCCGCTTCCCGGAGCCCAGCGCACCGCCATCGGCGTCACCGGCAACAAGGGCGAGTTCGATCGCGGCAACCTCGAAGAGCTCTCCGGCGTCTCCGAAGTCATTCGCGTCTCCAAGGCCTACAAGCTGGCCAGCCGCGACGTCAAGGAAGAAGACACCGTCATCAAGTTCGCGGGCACCGACGCCACCATCGGCGGCAGGGACCTGGCCATCGTCGCCGGCCCCTGTTCCATCGAAAGCCGCGACCAGGCCTTCGAGATCGCAGAGCAGGTTGCCGCGGCCGGAGCGCAGTTCTTCCGCGGCGGCGCTTACAAGCCCCGCACCTCGCCCTACGCCTTCCAGGGCCTGGGCGTTGAAGCCCTGCGCATCATGGCCGAGATTCGCGAGCGCTACGGCCTGCGCATCGTCACCGAAGCCATCGACAACGAGTCGCTCGCATTGGTCGCCGAATGGGCCGACGTCATCCAGATCGGCGCGCGCAACATGCAGAACTTCTCCCTGCTCAAGAAGGCCGGCAAGCTGCGCAAGCCGGTGCTGCTCAAGCGCGGCCTCTCTGCCACTCTCGAAGAGTTCCTCATGAGCGCCGAGTACATCATGAGCGAGGGCAATTATCAGGTGATTCTTTGCGAGCGCGGCGTGCGCACCTTCGCCGACCACACCCGCAACACCCTCGACCTGAGCATTGTCCCGGCCGTGCAACGCCTCAGCCACCTGCCCATCCTGGTCGACCCCAGCCACGGCACCGGCCGCCGCGACAGCGTGCTGCCCATGGCCCGCGCCGCCGTGGCCACCGGCTGCGACGGCATCCTGGTCGAGGTCCATAACCACCCCGAGAAGGCTCTCTCCGACGGCCCGCAATCCATCTACCCCGACCAGTTCGCCCGCATGATGGACGAGCTCGCCCAGATAGCCCCCGTGGTAGCCCGCGATCTTCCCCGCAGCATCCACGTAGCCGCAACCGCGGACTGAGCGCATGACCGACCCGTCAGGCACGTGCATGGGACGTAGCATTCAGGGGCCGGGTGCCCCAGGTCTCGCTGCTGAGACATGGGATCTCGCCAGGCTCGCCCTGATTCCCGCGCTCCTCGCCCTGCTGGCCCTTACCGGCTGCCGCAGGCAGGATTTCCCGCAGTACCCGCCCGACTACCGCGAATACGCCTACGTCACCAACGGCGGCAGCGGCACAGTGACGGTGTTAGACGTGGTCAACGTCCGCGTCGACCGCGAGATTCCCGTCGGCCAAAATCCGGTAGCCGTCACGGCGAGCCCAACCCGCGACGAAGTATACGTCGTCAACGCAGGCCCTGAAGGCGGGCAAGGATCCATCTCCATCATCGACGCTGAAAAGAACGCGGTCGCGGCCACCATTCCGCTCCATCGCAGGCCGGCTTCGATCGATCTTGACGTCGACGGCACGGTGGCCTATGTGGCCAACTCCGGCTCGAACTCGATCTCGGTCGTCGACCTCAAGGCGCGCCGGGAGATTGCCCAGATCGGCGCGGGCGAAGAGCCGGTGGCGGCGCGCATCACGCCCGACGGCAGAACTCTTGTAGTCGCCAACCGCGGCGGCAACTCGGTGAGCATCTTCGATGCGGCCGCCCGCCGCATTCGCTCCATCTTCGACGGCTGCCCCGGCGCCGCGGACGTAGCCATCCTGCCCGACTCGTCCAAGGCATTCGTGGCGTGCTCGGCCGGCCACCAGCTCATGGCCATCGCCCTGGCCGACTCCAAGTTCAACCCCGGCCAGCCGGACCGCCTCGAATCCTTCCTCGACGTGGGCCGCGCCCCGGTGCACCTGGCCCTCAAGCCCGACGGCGGCGAGCTGTTCGTCTCGAATTCGTTGAGCGACTCGATCAGCGAAGTGGTGACCACAACCAATGACGTGGGCGGCGCGTACCTGATGGGCGACGAGCCCGTCCGCGGCCTGGTTTCGAGCGACAACTCCCTGCTCTACGTGGCCAACTTCCGCTCGCGATACGTGACCGCCTACTCCATCGACGACGGCAAGCGCCTGAGCCCCTCCATCCACGTAGGCGACGGCCCGGTCGCCCTCGCATTTTCGAGCAACGGCTTCCTGACCCTGGTGGTCGACAACCGCTCCGCCGACATCGCCGTAGTGCGGACGGCTACGCGGTCGCTGTTCACGATTCTGCCGACGGGGCGGGAACCGAATGCAATTGCGGTGAAGGCGTTCAAGGTGCCGTGAGCATCGAGCATCCACATAAGACCTTCTTCCTGAGCAAGAGATTTCCGGAACGCTGGCTGTGCGGGTCGCGTAGACCATTGTCATGCGACATGTGCGTCGTCTTTTCATCTCCGCATCAATCCTTGTTGCCACTTGGCTCGTCGTGTGTTCCGCCATAGGGATCGTGGCTGCAGAGATGGCTCTCCATCCCGCCCGAAGCGTCGAGAGCGTGCAGTTCGAAGAGCTCGCGCAGGCTGTTGCTTCGCGCAACCATGCTGTGCTGACCAATGTCTCGATCTCTGCCGCAGACGGAACAACACTTCGTGCCTGGAACATCCGCCCCACGCGTGTTGGGGACGATGCTGTGATCCTCCTCCACGGCCAGTCCGACAACCGCGCCGGAATGCTTGGTAATGCCGACCTGTTGCTCCGCCACGGCTATGCAGTTCTGCTGCCGGATGCACGAGCCCACGGCTTGAGCGGCGGCAATCTGGCAACCTACGGCATCAGGGAGGCAAACGATATCAGGCGCTGGTTCGACTGGCTCGAACAGGCCGAAGCGCCGCACTGCATCGACGGCCTCGGCGATTCCATGGGGGCCGCGCAACTGCTCGAGTCTCTGCGCGCGGCGCCTGGGTTTTGTGCCGCAGTGGCCGAGTCGCCCTTCGCCAGCTTCCGTGAAGCATCCTATGACCGCCTTGGTGAACGACTGCATGCCGGCGCTTGGGCAGGCCGAACGCTTCTGCGCCCCGCAGTCGAGATTGGATTCTTATACGCCCGATGGAAATACGGGGCCGATCTTGAACAGGAATCGCCACAAAACGCCGTCGCCGCGAGCAAGGTTCCGGTCCTGCTCATTCACGGCAGGCAAGACACCAATATCCCTCCCCGCCATTCCGAAAGCATTCTGGTCCAGAGTTCGGCCCGCGGTTCCGCAGTGGCATTGTGGGAGCCGCACGCAGCAGGCCATTGCGGCGCCGCCGGAGCCGAGCCCGAAGAGTATGAGCGCCGCGTGATCGGGTGGTTCCAGTTCCACGATCGCCACTAAGGCTGAGGTAAGCGCCCATCGTCTGCTTTGGAATTGCGCGGGTTTAGCCGCGCCACGCTGAACTGCGCGCCTGCGAACAGAATCAGCCCCGAGACATAAGCCCAGAACAGCAGCCCCACCGACACGTAGAACGGCCCGTAGAGCGCCTTCAGATCGAGGTGCGGCAGCACCTGTACAAACACCATCTTGGCCAGCAGCCACACGATTCCGGTCACAATCGAGGTGCGCAGAACCGGACGCCACGGGACCTTGCGGTTGGGCAGGAGCCAGTAGATGGAGAAGAAGAAAAGGATCGAGGCTACGCCGGTGGAAAGAGACAGCCACAGATAACTGATTCCCTTGTAGACGAAGTTATCGACGTGATGAAAGAAGACAAAAGCCAGCAGCCCCTGTTCGCCGGCATTCAACAGAATGCTGATCAGCGCAAGCGCCACCATGAGCAGCGCGAGTCCAAACGCGACCACCTGGTTGAAGAGATAGTTGCGGCTCTTGGTCACGCCCCAGGCCTGGTTGAGCGCCACCTCAAGCGGCAAGAAGATACCCGTGCAGGAGATGAGAATCATGACCAGCGAAAGCAGTTGCACGCCGTGGCGCGGGGCAGCGGCGGCCAGGCTGGCGGCGACGAAATCCTGGTTCGAGGGCAGAAAGTAGTGCACCATGTCGCCCACCACGTCGACCATCATCTGCGAGTGGAAGACTGCGCGGGAGAGCGTGTAGAGCAGCACGATAAACGGGATGAAAGAGATGATGGCGTTGGCCGCCACGCTGAACGCGAAGGTATGCACCTCGCTGTCGAGCAGGTAGGCGATCAGCGCCTTGCCGTCCCTGCGCCAGCGGTACCACTTGGACCGCGCTGCGGGCTCCACATCGCTCTGGACGGCGGCAGCGCCGCCTGCCGCTTCGTTCTCTATCCCGGAATCTGAAACCTGAACCACGCGCCGCTCCTTCTTGAATGCCTGCGCCCCCTTGCCGCTGCACCGCGCCAATATGCATGCCGCGCAACTGCCGGATGGGCCCTATTTCAAGGATAGCCCCCTCAAGAACGCTGCGCACCGCGACGCGAGAAATCCGCGGAGACCCATGCGCCAGGGCCACCCGCGCTCATGGCTGCTCATGCGATCTTCATTTTCTTATTGCATCCTTATCCATTTCCTGCCATAAAAAGATAGGGCCTGTACGCGCGGGCCGCGAACAAACTCTGGAAGGCTGTTTGCATTGGAAGTTCAGTTTTCGAGGGCAAACCCTCTGCCTGGGAAACCTAACGAGCCGCCGCGGTGCACCTCACAGGTGCGCAACGGCGGCTCGCGGCGTCTTCAGGCCTTCAGCGCACACCCTCATGGGGCTTGCGGCACGGGAGATGAGAGGGGATGCCGGACCAGGGAGGGAGAGTGCGCATGAAAGAACAAGGCGTGGTGAAGTGGTTCAACGGGGCCAAGGGATTTGGATTCATTCAACGCTCCAGCGGAGAGGATGTGTTTGTGCATTTCTCTGCTATCCAGGAGAGCGGATATAGAACGCTGAACGAAGGCGAGGCCGTGGAGTTTATCTGCCAGCAGGGGCCCAAGGGCCTAAGCGCAGCAGAAGTGACCCGCGTCGCCTGAGCCGGGTCTTCCGCACACGCGGATTTGAGAGACCCTTTCTGCTCTTGCTCTACCGTCAGAAGGGACGGGGCGGATTCGCCGCGGCTTCGAGCCGGGCCAGCGCCCGCTGCGCGGCAGCGCGCAGGCCCTGGTCCGCCGCTGCGGCCCAAGTGCTCAGCAAAGGCGCAAAGCGCACCAGGCCACTATTGCCCATGGCGATGGCCACATTGCGGCGAAGGCCTGCGAAGCCCGCGCGGCGCACCGGCGAGCCGTTGAAGAGTTTCTCCCACTGCGCTTCGTCCAGTTCAGCCAGCCAATCGAGTGCGGGGTTCACCAGTTCGGCGCGGGGCTCGAGATCTGGGTCCGTCCCGATGGGAGTCCCCCGCGGCGGACGATTCCACGGGCAGACGTCCTGGCAGATGTCGCAGCCGAAGACCTGCCGCCCCATAGCTTCCATGAAGCTCACGTCAATCGTCCCGCGATGCTCGATGGTCAGGTAGGAGATGCAGCGCGTGGCGTCCATCTGATACGGAGCGATGAGCGCGCCGGTGGGACAGGCGTCGAGGCAGCGGCGGCAGCTTCCGCAGCGATCAGGCACCGTCAACGGCGGTCCCTCCTTGCGTACCTCAACCGACGTGAGCAGCACAGCCAGAAACCCATACGAACCCAGCTTCGGATGGATCAGGCAGGTGTTCTTGCCCGTCCAGCCCAGGCCGGAGGCCGATGCCAGCGCACGCTCCACCACCGGGCCCGTGTCCACGTAGCCGCGCGCCTCAAATGCCCCGTGCTGTTCATGCAGGCGGGCTTGGAGCGCATTCAGCCGCTTCTTCAGCACGTTGTGGTAGTCGCTGGGCCGCCGCGCGCCGCTTGCATCCTTGCGGCTGCTCCAGGCATAGCGTGCAATCCATCCCTCGCCGTCGCCAGCCGGCTCCGTCGAGCGCGGCTCCGCGCTGTTATAGTTGGCAAAGCAGACAACGGCCGAGCGCGCCCAGGGAAATGGAACGCTCACCTGCGAACGCAGCAGGCGGCCGCCCTCATCCACCCGCTCCAGGTAGTGCATATTCCCCGCACACCCAGCAGCCACCCACTCGCTAAACCGCGCCGCATCGCGTTCCTCGTTAGCGTGCGGCAGCGCCACAAGACCGGCTTCGACGAATCCAGCTTCAAGCGCCAGCGCGCGCACCTGCTCCCTTGCCAGGCCGGATTGGGGTTGCTGGCCGCCTGCGAAACTGGGCGAAAAATGAAACGCGGAACCGATGGCACTCCCTTTTGCGTAATAAACCTTGTGTCCGATTGCGGACGCCGGGATCGGAATTGAACACCCGGAACCGCAGGCGGAGACCGCGGAAGGCTGCTATCCCCTGTCATTGCAGAATATTCCCTGCAGGCCGACTTTGGCCTCCGGAGTGCAGGTTCCAAAGCGCCTATGGCCGTGGCGCAAAACTGGCGGCCCGAGGACAACAGCAGCCTTCCCCTAAGGAGACCTTCCATGACGATTGCAATGTTCGAACCAACGGTAACTATGACGACCGAGACCCTTGAGCCCGCGGAACTGAAGGAGTTGGTGCGCGGCCAGGAGAAGCACCTGGTGGAGGGCGTGGGGCCGCTAGTGCTCAAGCACAACGTGACGCTCGACCTGGCCAGCGTGGAGCGGATCGACGCCGCAGGGATTGCGGCCCTGGTTGGGCTCTACCGGAGCGCGCGGGAAGCGGGGCACCGGTTCCAGGTGACGAATGTCTCGGCACGGGTGGCGCAGATTCTTGAACTGGTGGGATTGGACCGGTTTTTGTATTCCCACAATGCGGTTCAGAATTCGCAATACGGCGCGCAGGTGCGGCGGCCCGCGGCCTGAATTCCAGCTTCCGCCTCGCAAACCCCGCTCTGACAGCGGTTCCCGTCTCAAATTGCGCAAGATCCCACTTGTGAACTCTACTCAAGACTTCCGGCAAATGAATCGTCTGTGACGAGTGGCACATGCAACGGTATACTGACGGCGCTATTCGTACTAGCGACGAATCAACGCCGCGAAGCGCTGTCAGATGTCTGGTTGACTCGCACGTGCTCAGCCTTTTGCCGTTCTCCTGTTTTGAGCTGAGCCTCCGTCCCGCCACCCTCTCATTGAGGAGCCGCTCCCGCGGAATCCTAATATATGGAGGCTTTACCCCATGACGCAGGGCGTGGTGGAACAGTCGTCTGCCCCTCAGGCAGACTCAACTTCAACCCCAATCAAGTATGTGTATTTCTTCGGCGGCGGAGCGGCCGATGGCAATGGCCGCATGAAGGACGTGCTGGGCGGCAAGGGCGCGGGCCTGGCGGAAATGACCAACGCCGGATTGCCGGTGCCTCCGGGATTCACCATTCAGACCGAGTCTTGCCGCGAGTACATGCGCGGCGCTGTCAGCCCGCA
>DATNHL010000144.1:0-10937 GCA_035604995.1 Occallatibacter sp.
CAGCGCCTCGGCCACTTCCTTGTGTGCCCGCTCCTCAACCACCGCCAGCACCGCGGCGATCCGCAGTTTGGGCGCCAGCCTCTGAAACGCCAGCGCCGTCTTTTGCCAAATCTCCGCAGAGATGGCCGCATCGGCAACTGCCGGAGCCACGGGATCGGCGGAAAACTCCACCTTCAGCTCCTTCTCCGCCCGCGCGCTCCGCATCCAATCCAGGGCCGCCCGGGTGGCGATGCGCCGCGCCCAGCCCTCGAATCCCTGCGCGGGCTCAAACCGGGCGTGCGCCCGAAAGATACGCCAGAAGGTCTCCACGGTCAGCTCCTCGGCCGTGGCCGGGTTGCGCACCACGCGCAGAATCCACCCATACACCGCGCGCTGGTGCTGGCGGAAGAGCGTCTCGAAGGCATCCACGTCGCCTTGCCGGAACGCGAGCAGATGCTTCTGGATTTCCCGTTCGTCCACGCCTGTCTCCGCGCCCCCTGCCATCTCCCGCCTCTATTTCGCCTTACGGGGGAACTCTCGAAAAGGTTACACCGTATAGAATGTTTAACGGCGCAGCGCTGCTCTTGAAGCGAGCGCTGGACCGTTGCCGAACCAGATCGCCTCAGTGGAGGTGTCGATCCATGTTCCACATTCCCATCTTCTTCTGCTTTCTCGCGCTCTACTTCCTGCCTTCCCTGATCGCAGGCGGCCGCCACCTGCATGAGCGCACGGCCATCACCTTGCTCAATCTCTTTCTGGGCTGGACGTTCATCGGCTGGATCATCGCCCTGATCTGGGCCATCGCCGCCCCTTCGCCCTACGTGGTCTACGTGCAGCCGCCCTACCCGCCCTACTATCGGTAGCTCTTTGCTGAACACAACCAATTCCGCCACCCGGCGCAACGTAATGCCGCCACCGGATGCAACGCTGCGCCGCCTGGCAATCGCGTAAAGGGGGAACGGCAAGACCATCCGCTCAGCAGGCGCGACGGAATGTTCACTTAAAAGTAACTGAAGAGTTGCCGGAGACTCTCCCGGAATGCCGTGAATGAGCGCATCGGCGATTTTTTCAGGTAGTGGTGCTTTAGCGTGGAGACGCCACAATCCGAATAGAAAAGTGGCGAAATTGTTTATGTAGGACAACTCCCAACACAACCATTGACACTGCAGCCATTACCACAGCAGTGCTCAAAGAAAACAACAGGTGTCCTCCCAGCCCAGCTAATCCTTCGAGGAATCCGACAGTGAGGGCAGCAGCTCCACCATAGAGCATGTGTCGCCAGAAATATGCCCACCAAATGCACATTACGCGCCTAAAGGTTAATTCTAGGTACGCAGGCTCAGAAGCAATTGAAGGCGAAGCAAGATCGCTCATGGTCATACTCTCCCAAGCTAGATTTGCGAGCAGATTCAGCCGATTATCTCAGATTCCAGACGGCTTTTCTTCCGTTGCGAGCGGTTTGTCGCCTATCCGTCAGTTATCTTTCGGTAAACGGCCTTCCCTGTGGCAGGATTCGACTGAATCCTGGGTCGGGATGAAAATGTACTCGGCGTGATTCCTGCGGTGGCATTCCGCTGTATCCAGCATCCCTGGACGAAGCGGCTATCGAGAACGCCCGATAAGGCGATTTACTTCAATGGATGGCCCCGCTCCGCGCGCTTGACATTCGCCCCCACGCGCTTTAGCGTAGCCTCCCGTAGAGCGGTTGTGAAAACTCCTGTCGCCAAATCCTCAAGGAGCCATCTCGACCGCCCGCTGGGGGATGCAATGAAGAAGCTTGTAGGTCATCTGGCCGCGTTCGCAATCGTCTGCGCCGCGGGTCTTTCCGTCAGTGCAGGCCAGGAGGCGCCGAAGCCTGCCTATCTTGACCCCAACCTGCCGCCGGAACAGCGGGCCGCCGATCTGGTCCATCGCATGACTCTGGAAGAGAAGGCCACGCAACTGGTCAACCAGGCGCGCGCCATTCCCCGGCTCAACGTCCCCGCCTACGACTGGTGGAGCGAGTCGCTCCACGGCGTCGCGGTGAACGGAACTACTGAGTTCCCCGAGCCTATCGGCCTGGCAGCCACCTTTGATACGAAGGCCATTCACGAGATGGCCGTGGTGATTGGCACAGAGGGCCGCATCAAGCATGTGCAGGCGGTTCGGGCCGGGCACTCGAATATCTTCGAAGGCCTGGACTTCTGGGCGCCCAACATCAACATCTTCCGCGATCCGCGCTGGGGCCGCGGCCAGGAGACCTACGGCGAGGACCCGTTCCTGACCGCCCGAATGGGAGTTGCCTTCGTCACCGGCATGCAGGGCGACGACCCGCGCTACTACCGCGTCATCTCCACGCCCAAGCACTTTGCCGTGCACAGCGGCCCCGAGACCACGCGCCACAACGCCGACGTCACCGTCAGCAAGCACGACGAGCTCGACACGTATCTGCCCGCTTTCCGCGCCACCGTCAGTGAGGCCAAGGCAGGCTCCGTCATGTGCGCCTACAACAGCATCAACGGCCAGCCTGCCTGCGCCAACGAGTTCCTCCTCCAGGATCAACTTCGCGGCTGGTGGGGCTTCCAGGGCTACGTCGTCTCAGACTGCGGCGCCGTGCTCGACATCCACGAGGGTCACAAGTTCAACACCACGCAAGCCGAGTCTTCGGCCGTAAGCCTGCGCCGCGGCATGGACAACGAGTGCGTGGACTTCACCTTCAAGGTCAAGGACGACCATGACTACAAGCCCTATCTCGACGCAGTCAGGCAGGGCTATCTGAAGGAGAGCGAGATCGACACGGCTGTCACGCGCCTATTTACTGCGCGCATGAAGTTGGGGCTCTTCGACCCGCCGGAGATGGTCCCGTACAACAAGATCGACGAGAGCCTGCTCGACAGCGCCGCGCATCGCGCCATGGCCCGCAAGATGGCCAACGAGTCCATGGTCCTGCTCAAGAACGACGGCGTGCTGCCGTTGAAGACCACGGGCGTCAAGATCGCGGTCATCGGTCCGTTGGCCGATCAGACCAAGGTGCTGCTGGGCAACTACAACGGCACGCCCAGCCACACGGTTTCAATCCTTGAAGGCATCCGCAAAGAATTTGGCTCCGTCACCATCAACTACGTTGCCGGCACGCAGTTCCTCGGGAACGACGCTTCGCCCGTGCCTGCATCCGCGCTTACGGTGGACGGCAAGCCGGGCATCAAGGCCAGCTACTCCCGGCTCGACATGTCCAACCTGAACAACCCTGAGGCCACCAAGCCGGTAGCGCAGCGCGTCGAATCCACGCTGGACGCGGCCGCCAACGCGCTGCCTGCCGACGCCGCAAGCGTTCGCCCGATTGCTGTCCGCTGGGAGGGATCGCTCACAGCGCTGGAGTCCGGCGACTACAACCTGGGGCTGGTGTCCAACGGGTTCTTCCGCATGCAGCTCGACGGCAAGAATGTGACTTCTGCCTATGGGGGCAATGGGAAAGATGCCAAGCTCGGCCGGGTGCACCTTGAGGCCGGCAAACCGGCTGCTCTGCGCGTTGAATATTCGCCCGGAGAGAACGAGTCGCCGATCGCAAAGCTGGTCTGGTCAAAGGTTGACTTGAAGCCTCAGCCCGCGGCCGTTGACGCCGCGCGCAACGCCGATATCGTCGTCGCCGTCGTCGGAATTACGAGCGAACTCGAAGGCGAAGAGATGCAAGTGCAGGAAGAGGGCTTCAAGGGCGGCGACCGCACCTCGCTCGATTTGCCCAGGCCGGAGCAGGCACTGCTTGAGGCGCTGGCTGCAACCGGCAAGCCGCTGGTCGTCGTCCTCACCAACGGCAGCGCTCTCGGCGTCAACTGGGCCAAGGCCCACGCCAACGCCATCCTCGACGCCTTCTACCCCGGCGAAGAGGGCGGTGCGGCCGTCGCTGAAACTCTTTCGGGCAAGAACAACCCAGCTGGCCGCCTGCCGGTGACGTTTTACAAGGACGTCAGCCAGCTCCCGCCCTTCGAGGACTACGCTATGAAGGGCCGCACCTATCGCTACTTCGAGGGCGAGCCGCTCTATCCCTTCGGCTACGGCCTCAGCTACACCAGCTTCTCCTACAGCAACCTCACCGGCCCCACCGATCCGGTCCCGGCGGGCAGCACGACGTCCTTCGATGTCACGGTCACCAACACTGGCAAGACCGCGGGTGACGAGGTAGCGCAGCTCTATCTCGAGTTCCCCAAAGTCGCCGGCGCCCCGCTGCGCGCCCTGCGCGGCTTCCAGCGCGTGCACCTCGATCCGGGCGCTTCGCAAACAATTCACTTCCGCCTGCGCCCGCGCGACTTGAGCATGGTCACGGATGCGGGTGAGCCGATCATCGCCGAAGGGAAGTACACGGTCTCCGTCGGCGGCGGCCAGCCCAACACCGGCGCACAGGTCGTCAACAGCACCTTCACCATCAACGGCAAGTTGATTCTGCCTGAGTAAGAAAACTGAGCAAGCAGAGAGATGGGGCGCATCCGCCTTCATGGATGCGCCCCATCTGTTTCACCGCAGTTCATTCGTCGCAGTTCTTCCTGCAAAGCCGCTCTAATTCGCCGGAGCCGCCATCACTTCTTTCATCTTCAGATACACGGCATTGCTCCAGCCAAAGCCAATCTCGTTGCTCTTGTAGCCCGCGCTCACCTGCACATTCGAGTTTCCCGACACCACGTTGAACTTCTCGCGGATGGTGCCGTCCTTGGCAAACCCCGCGTCCACGGTTGCATCGAACTTCTGCGCAATCCGGCGCGCGTCCTCCCGGAAACCCATCGCTTCCAGACCAGCCACGCAGATCCAGTTCGTCGGAGCCCAGCCGAACGGCTCGTCCCACTGCAATCCGGAGTTGAAGTTGCTCATCGAGAGCCCGCCCGGCCGCTCAAAGAGACCCAGCTTCTCCACCACCTGCTTGGCCTCCTCGCGCGTAGCCACACCGGCCCACAGCGGATACAGCGAAGTAACGTACGCATAACTCGACGGCCTGGCGTGGACGAAATCGTAGTCTGCAAACACGCCTTCTTTCTCTCGCCACAGATAGCGATGAATGGCGGCGTTGCGCGCCTTGGCCGCGCGCTCCCAATGCGCCGCGTCCTCCGGCCTGGCCAGCACGTGCGCAAGGTGGGCCAGGTCCTGCTCATAGCGGTAGAGCAGGCTGTTCAAGCACACCGGCGCATAGTGGTGCGTGGCTCCATCAAAGGGCCCGAAGCGGAAGCCAGGGTCAACGCCCGACTCGCGCATGGCCCTGTCGCCCAGGTAGAAGTCCCTGCTCAGCCGGTAGCCCGCCGCCCACGCCCGGTCGCACACCACGGTGGCGTGCACATCGCAGCTCGTCTCTCTGAGCCGCGCCGCCTCCGCCGCCTCCGGATGCTCAGACGCTTTCACCAGAAAGCCTTCGCCCTGGCCGGGATGCGCCACCAGCCAGTGGATGACATCGGGATAGTAAGTACTATCGTCGGACTCCTCCGGCACCGGACCCTTGCCGTAGTCGAAGTAGCGCGCGAGGCCGGTCGTGCCCGCCTTGTGCTCGGCCCTGGTCCAGGTGGTGTAATCCTTCTCCGCAAGCATGTACGCGCGTTCGAGCCACACGCGCGCTGCAGTGCGGCCCGCGGGAGTGGCCGGAAAGCTGGCCGGATTCTCATACACCGCGCGGATCATCGAGGTAAGAAACGGCGGCTGCGAGCGCGTCAGGTAGTAGGTGCGGTTGGCGTTCAGCACCGCGCCGTAGTGCTCAATCTCGAACAGGAAGTTGTCCACCATGCCCTTGGCCAATGCCGGACGGTTATCCGCCTCCAGTCCAAGAACAATGAAGTAACTGTCCCACCCGTACATCTCGTTGAAGCGCCCGCCCGGCACCACGTAGGGATTGGGCAGATAGAGCAGTCCCTGCGCGTGCAGCTCTTCAGGCCGCACGTCCGCCAGCTTCTCAATGCGCCGCGACAGTGTGAACACCTGCACGTGGCACTTTTCTTTGAGCGCAGTGACTTCCGGCGGAGCCGGCACCTCCGCGGGCATGTAGATCACGGGATTCACCGTGACCTTGATGTCCACCAAAGAGTGGCAGTCGGTCATTGAACGGGTGAGCGTGTCCCACGCCGAGTGGATGTAAGCGAGCGTCGCATCCGGATTGGATGCGGGGTTGGGCCCGGCGCCAACATCCTGCGCCAGAACATTTGAATTCCCGATTGCGGCTGCTGCAAGGAAAAACAAGTGAAACAGTTTCATGCCAACTCCAACGTCTTGCGTTGCGGAATCCTCTGGAGTGTATCGCACCGGGCGCACCATTCGCCCCACCGATTTCGATGGGCCGGGAACAGTTCCATTGCATGCGGTGTCTACATGAGCACAGTGGTTCCGATTGGGATGAACGCGGTGCCGGGGCACACAGCCTTGAGTTACCGCTCGCCGCCTTAGGTCGCCTGCAGACCCAGGCGCGAGCGGCCCGACTTCTTGCGCCTTGACTCAGGCTCCCCGCCTCTCGGCCGGCGCGGCTGATTCACAAAGGAGGCAGGCCATGTTTGAAGACTCTACCTTCGAATCCAACGGCACAATCCACACCCGCAGCCGCGGCTGGATGATTGCCGCGCTCGCCCTCAACAGCTCCATCCTGCTGGCGTTGATCCTCATCCCGCTCATCTATCCCGAGGCGCTGCCCAGCCAGGCCATTGCCTTCCTGATGGAAGTGCCTCCGCCACCCACTGCACCGCCGCCGGCCCCGCCGCACCCGGTCGTGCACCCCACTCCCGCACCTTCGGAGATGTACCTGAACACGCTTGTGGCGCCGCGCCAGATTCCTCAATTCATCTCCCTACAAAAAGACCCCGCGCCGGAGGGTCCGGTCAACGTTGCCAGTTGGGAGCCGCCTGGCGGCGTTCCCAACGGAAAGGACAATCCATTCGCCTCTCAGCCCCCACCGAGGATCGTTCACCCGGACGTGAAGGCTCCGGTCCATCTTCCTTCCGTTCTTGCCCAGGGGCTGCTCTTGCGCAAGGTTATCCCCCAATATCCGCAGCTGGCCCGGGCCATGCGTAAGGAAGGCACAGTGGTTCTGGCCGCCACCATCGCCAAGGATGGAACCATCGTCAACCTCCGCGTGGTTAGCGGTCCGGCCGTGCTGCAGCAGGCGGCGCTTGAAGCGGTCAGCCAGTGGCGCTATCGCCCCTATCTGCTCAACGGCGACCCGGTCGAGGTGGAGACCACAGTCAACGTCATCTTCACCCTGGGCCAGTGAACCACGCGCAGCCCTGGCTGGCATCTCCGATTGAGCTAGGGCGCGCCGCGCCGCTGGGGGAGTCTCAATGCCTGGGCTTTATTGATCCGGCCCGCGAATAGTGCGTTGCTTTCCCGCCTTTGCGCCAGGAAAAAGGCGCAAAGACGGGGCACGGGGCGCCAGTATTTATGCGCCGGCTCAATAGCGCGTATTTCTCGCGGGATGCTGAGCTTTTTCCCAGGCGGGAGAAGGTGTGGAAAGCGGTCGCAGGCTGGCGGTTCTTGCAGGCTTCAAGGCACGTAAGTCCTTTGTTTTCTCAAAATGGAAGAAATTACTGGCTTGTAAGTTCTTTGTTTTCATGAAAATAAAAGAGATTTGCCGGTCATTTTTCACGTAACATATTTGTTTTCAATACTTTGCGACGGAATGCCCGAATTTCCCATAGGGAGAATGGACGGCGAAAATGAGGCGCTGCGGAGGCAGCTTGCTTTGCTTCACCCGGCGATGACGGGGCCTGGGTTCCTCCGTTGCTGCCTCAAATTTCCATTGTGCGCCTCGGGACGGTAATTCTACGCAAACGGGCAGTGAAAAAGTTCGGATGGAGTTGGGGGCGGGCTGCGACCCTGGCTGTAGAAGCGCGCTCACGAGCCCCTGATCTACCCGCCGGCCAGCTTCTCCCTGGTCAGCTCGTTCCATGCCGCAATCGACTCCGGCATGGGCGGGCTGACCGCGCCGGGCGCAACGCCCGCGATTACCTTTTGCGGTTCAACATTGCCGCGCGCATCGCGCAGAATCCCCTTCACCCAGCCCACCGCCGCCAGTCCTTCGCTCCCGGTAAAGGTCTGCTCCATGTAGAACCATCGCTCGTCCCAGCACACCAGCCGCGAGCTGAGCCAGAAGGCCGAAAAAACGGGCAGCGAGCGCCGGTAGGTGATCCACACCGCGCCCACCATCGGCTTGTACCGCGAGCGCAGAATGTGGTCGAGCAGCCGCGTTCGCGCCAGCAGGTGCGTGCGCGCATAGTCCATCATGTTCAGGTAGCGGGCGTTGTTCAGGTGCAGGTTGATGTCGATATCGTTGGGCCACACCCGCATCCGCACCCGGTCCTCATCCAGCACGCCCATCGGCGCAAGCGGCCAAAGATGCTGCCGCACCGCCAACGCCGGAATCCGTACAAAGCTGATGAAGTGCGACAACCAAGGCTCTCCGACAGAGAATGCGACTTCCTGAACAGTTTAGAAGGCTGCGCGAATGAGGATTGTGATGGCCGCACGGTCATGCGGGTTGTGGTGCAACCTCCGGTTTGCCGGTGACACGCCCAGAACAGCGCGAATGGCTCAGAAAGCCTATCCACATTCTGACATTGGAAGCAAAGGAGGCCGACCTGATCGACATCCATCGGACAGGAAGCTACCATGAGTCTGGCGACTTTTCGCCAGCAAATTGGGGATATGGAAGACTTGCTTCTTGCGCTGCTTTCCGGAGTAGCCGAGCTGTTCGGAGAGGTGGTCATTGAGGTCGTTGGAGAAGCGTTGACTGCGCTCATTTTTCGATCTTTCCGCAATGTATTTGGAGAATCAATGGCCTTCGGCGCTATCCTGGCCGCGCTCGGCTACCTGGTACTTGGCGTTGCTTACGGCGGCTTAAGCGTAATTCTCCTTCCACATCCGCTTATCCATCCAACCAGATTTCACGGAGCCAGCCTCGTAATTAGCCCCATCATTACAGGTCTAATCATGGCGCAGATTGGTCTCGTGCGTCGTCGCAACGATAAGGATGTGCTTCGCGTTGAGAGCTTTGGATACGGATTCACATTGGCTTTGGGGGTGGCAATCATTCGTTTCCTCTTCGTGAGGTAGCTCCGTCGCCCCATCCTTTCCGCGCATTTGCGGAAAGGGTGGGAGACCACGAACCCAAGGCCGCCAATCCCAACAGGCCTCCTGGCGCGCAAGCGCCGTCTGCCCACCCGCAGGTGGCTGTCTGCCCCACCGCCGGTGGCTGGCGCATCTTGCGCCCTATCGGCGACAATCTCTGTTGCCATGGGAAAACTGAATCGCCGTGACTTTCTGATGACCGCCTCCGCCGCCACTCTTGCCGCCGCCTCCCCCTCGTTCGCCGCCTCCAGCCGCCAGCGCGTCTTCATCGGCTCCAACACCCCCGACGGCATCCTCGCCTTCGACTGGAACCCGGCCAACGCCGAACTCACCGCTGCAGGCGTCGCCGCCAAAATCCCCAACGTCGACTGGATCACGTTCTCGCCCGGCCGCGAATTTCTCTACGCCGCTGCTGAAGTCGATTCCTTCAACGGCAAGCCCACCGGCGAAGTAGCCAGCTTTCGCGTCGAGAAGGGCGAACTGCATCCCCTCTCCGCGCAAAACTCGGCCGCCCCTGGCACCTGTCACATAGCCCTGGATCACTCCGGCCGCGTGCTGCTCTCGGCCGACTACGGCGGCGGCAGTGCGGCCAGCTTTCTCATCACCGATGGAAGCCTCAGCCCCGCCGTGTGGAGCGAGCACTACACCGTCCACGGCCCCAACAAGGACCGCCAGCAGAGCGCCCACGCCCACTTCGCCTCCTTCTCGCCCGACAACCGTTACGCCTATATCAACGACCTGGGCGGCGACATGATCCACATCTACAGCCTCAACGAGGCCACGGCGATGCTCACCCCCGCCGGAACTTATCATGCGCGCCCCGGCGCCGGCTGTCGCACCCTCCACTTCCATCCCAACGGCCACACCGCCTACTGCATGAATGAGCTCGACTCGACCGTGGATGTGCTCCGCTGGAGCCGAACCGACGGCAGCCTGACCTTCCTGTCGCGTATTGCCTTGCTGCCGGAAGGCTACAACGGCCCCACGCGCGCCTGCGACACGGTCATCGCGAAAGACGGCCGGTTCGTCTACTTCGCCAATCGCGACAACGATTTTCTCTATAGCTTCCGCGCCGACGCAAAGACAGGCGCTCTGACGCCCATCGGCCGCTCCAACTGCGGCGGGAAAATCCCGCGCAACTTCGTCCTCGACCCAACCGAGCGCTGGATGCTGGTCGCCAATCAGGATTCAAACAACGTGGCCGTCTTTGCCCGCAACCCGGAGACAGGCATCCTTGCCGGCCAGGGGAAGGCCTTCGCGGTAGCCGCGCCCATGTGCATTCTGTTTGCGTAAACGAAAGCGAGGGAACTGGGTTTCGAGGGCTGACCAACCCACAAAGCCCCGTGCCCCACCCTTGCGCCTTTTTTCTGGCGCAAGGGTGGGAAACCACAAAACTCCGCCGTAGTATTTCACCAACGATCTTTCTTAGATTGGCAGGTTTTCCATGCCCGACGGACTCAAGCGACTCCATCACTCCGGGCAATCCCACTTTCTCACCTTCAGTTGCTATCACAGACTTCCCCTGCTGGCTGAAATGCAGATGGAGGAGGAGTTCCTGCGTGCGCCTGAGCAAACGCGCCGCCGCTTCCGGATGCACGTTTGGGGTTATGTTGTCATGCCTGAACATGTTCACCTTCTGCTGAGCGAAACGGACCAAGGGGTGCTTTCCAAGGCCATGCAAATGCTCAAGACCAGGGTCTCACGGCAGGCGCGCAAGAAGGGCAGGAGAGTTGCAGGGGAACTGCCGTTCTGGCAGGCTAGGGCCTGTTAACACTTATAGGACGGCAGCGACGGGAGCGGATTTTTTCGAGGTCAAGGAGCGAGGAGCGCAATGTACTCGATGTACTTCAGCGACGAGGGACGCAGAGATCGGGAAAATCCGCCCCGTCCCTTCGGGT
>DATNHL010000145.1:0-3989 GCA_035604995.1 Occallatibacter sp.
AGCTTCTTGTAAAGCGAAGCAGCCTCTTCCGCGTCGTTGCCGCCGTCTTCAATGGCCCAGCCGGTGACACCCTCAATGCAGCCCTCGATCCACCAGCCGTCCAGGATCGACAGGCTGGGAACGCCGTTCAGCGCGGCCTTCATGCCGCTGGTGCCCGAGGCTTCATACGGACGTTTGGGCGTATTCACCCACACATCCACGCCCGCCGTCAGCAGCGCGCCCAGGTCCCACGCGTAGTTTTCCAGATACACGATCTTCAGCAGATTGTCGGAGATCTTCGACGCATCCTCGACCACTTTCTGGATCAGCGCCTTGCCCGGTCCGTCCTGCGGATGGGCCTTGCCAGCATAGATGATCTGCAAACCGCCCGCCTGATCGGCAATCTCCACCAGCCGGGCCGGATCACTGAACATCAGCGAAGCCCTTTTGTAGGTGGCCACGCGGCGCGCAAAGCCCAGGGTGAGCACCTTGGGGTCCAGAACCAGGCCGGTGCGCAAACCCACCTCGGCCAGCAACCCCTCCTTGGCCCTTGCATGCGCCACGAGAATCTGCTTCTCGGGCAGATCGATGGCGTTGCGCAGATAAAGATTGTCGCGCCGCCAGCCGGAGATATTCGCATCCAGCAACTCCTGAATCGGCTCGGAAACCCAGGTGGGCGCATGCACGCCGTTGGTGATCGAGTCGATGGAAAACTCCGGGAACATGGCTTGCGACACCTTGGCATGCTGCATGGCCACGCCGTTGGCGTAGCGCGAGAACTTGAGCGCCAGAAGCGTCATGTTGAGCATCCCGTCGCGATAACAGCCGAGCCTTTCCAGGCGCGCCGTCCGATCGCCGCCGAGAATGCGGATGGTCTCGTCGGTGGAGAAGCGGTCGTGTCCGGCGGGAACCGGCGTATGCGTTGTAAACACGCACTTCTGCCGCACCAGGTTCAGATCCGCCTCGGTGGGAACGCCGAGTGGCCCTCCGCCCAGCTGGCTCTCGATCAGCGCCAGCGTCAGCAGCGCGGCGTGCCCCTCGTTCATGTGGTAGACGTTTACACGATGGCCCAGCGCATTGGCCATGCGCACACCGCCCATGCCCAGCACAATCTCCTGCTGCAGCCGGTAGTTTGTGTCCCCGCCGTACAGGTGGTCGGTCAATCCCCGATCCCATCCCGAATTTCCATCCATATCCGTGTCCAGCAGGTAGATCGGCACCACATGCCCATAGCGGCCCACCAGGTCGTAGCGCCACGCACGCACTGTCACAATCCGGTCCTCGACGCTGACCGTGATCCGCGCCGCTTCCTCGGAGCAGAAATCCGCGGGATTCCACGGCTGCACGTCTTCGCTCTGCACGCCCCGACCGTCCAGGTGCTGCTGGAAATACCCCTTGCGGTGGGCCAGCGTAAACGCTACCAGCGGAACGCCCAGGTCCGCGGCCGAGCGCAGCGTGTCTCCGGCCAGCACTCCCAGGCCGCCCGAGTAGGTCGGCATGCCCGCGTGGATTGCGATCTCCATGGAAAAATAAGCCACCACACCCGCGGTGGGAAAGGATTCGTACGAAAACGGCTTGGATGCTGTCGGCTGCATGCTTTTCTTGTCTCCGCGCCGCTTCGATCCTGCAAAGCGACGGTCTCTGAATGAAATCCCGCTGGGCCGGTCAGGGAAGCGGGTCGCTCCATGCCTTGTTCAGGCTAAACTCATGCGATTTTATCAAGAATGGCGTATAAAATCCGTCGCACGATCAGGTCATTCGTAACCGCAAGACGGTCCCGGAAGATGGTACCAATGGTGCACGGACGAGAAGATTTCACCCCACGCACAGAGAGTGCGAGAGAATTCCATCTCATGAAAGTTTATTGTCGATAGACGGGGCCCGACTCCATAAAGAAACCGTAAAGACGCCCTACTCCACCCGGTGCGCCCCTCCCGAGGCGTGGCAGATGTGAATCTGCGGCACAATGCCGGTCTGCCCCGCGTAAAGGCCCGCCAGACTCTCCACAAATGCTCCCGCCTGGTCCTGTTCCACCAGGTTGACGGTGCATCCGCCAAACCCGCCGCCCGTCAGCCGCGCGCCGATCAGCCCCGGCAGGTCCTGCGCCAGCGCGACCATGGCGTCGGCCTCTTCGCAACTGGCTTCAAAGTCCTGGCTATAGCTGGTATGTGCCTCGGCCATCAGCCGGCCCAGTTCGGCCAGATCGTGCTTCATCAACGCCTCCGCGGCGGCCACCGTGCGCGTGTTCTCCGTGATCACGTGCCTGGCCCGCTTCAGCGAGTTGGGCGTCATCTCATGGCCCCACTTCTCCAGGTCCTCTACCGTCGCATCGCGCAGGAACTTCACCTCCGGCCGGTGGCTGGCAATCACCGCGCAGGCCGCTTCCACCTCCGCGCGCCGGCTCGTGTACTCGCCCCCGGTGATCGCGTGCTTCACCATGGTGTTGGCAATCACCAGCGCCACATTGTGCGGAATCGGCGCCAGCTTGAAGCTCAGGTCGCGGCAATCCAGCAGCAGCGCATGGTCCTTGGCTCCGTTGGCCGAGATGAACTGGTCCATGATGCCACAGTTGGCGCCCACAAACTCGTTCTCTGCCCGCTGGCAGAGCCGCGCCAGCTTCGGGCCAGGAATGCTGACCCCCAACAGTCCGATGACCGCAATTGCGGTGGCCACCTCCACGGCAGCCGAGCTCGAGAGGCCCGACCCCAGCGGCACGTCTCCCCACAGGCTCAGGCTCAGGCCCGGAATCTTATAGCCCTCGCCAGCAAGAATCGAGATCACTCCCAGCGGGTAGTCGGTCCAGTGCTTGCTGCCCTTCGCGGGCAGCTCGGCTGCGTCAAAATACTTGACCTCACCGTAATTCTCAGAGAACAGCGCAATCTTGCCGTCGGCGCGCGGAGAAATCCCCGCAAGCGTGGCAAAATCGATGGCCGCGGGCATCACAAATCCCTCTGCGTAGTCGGTGTGCTCACCGATCAAGTTCACGCGGCCCGGAGCTACATAAATGGCAGGCTCCGCTTCAAAGCGGGCCAGATGCAAGGAACGGAAAGTCGTAATGTCATGCATGTCAATTCACACTCGCAATGGATTCAATCTCAACCGTCACAGTCCATGAAAAGGTTTTCCCGGCGGGCAGCACGCGCGACCAGGGGCCGGTCACCGCAAGCGAGTCCACCGGCGCCGTGGCCGGTTCCAGCGCCACGCAGACCTGTTTGGGTCCGGGCCGCTCTGGCCAGCCCCCATAGCAGATCCACAAACCTAAATAGGGGTTGGCCGCCGCATCGAACCGGAAACGGATGGCCAAGCCAGCCTTCGGACGCTCCAGCGCACACCAGTTCTCTTCGGCCGCCAGCGGCCCTGCAAACAGCTTGTCGCCGATGCCTGACTCCGGCCCCTGCGCCACGCTCATATCGCTGCGGTCGCCATCGGCCAGCGTAGCCACCGGCCAGCTCACCGTGTCTCCGCCCTTGCCCAGCCTGCCGCCGCCCGAGCCCTCCAAACGCAGCTTCTCGATCGAACCGGGAAGCACAATCCGGTCCCCCGCTTCCGCCACAAATAAAGGGTGCGCCGCCCAGGACCACGGCGCCGGGAAACTGCCGGTGTTGGTCAGCGTGTAGTCCAACTGCAGGCGCCAGCTGCTGCCAGCCTCCGTCAGCGTTAAAGTCCGCTCCAGCGCGAGGGGCAACGAGAAACACTCACCGCGCAAAGCCACGGAGTTTTCGCCAGTCCCTAGTCCCTTGTCCCCAGTCCCTGATCCCTGATCTCTGTTTTTCCACTCCACTCTCCAGAGATCCCCATGATCCGGAACCGCCGCCGTCCCGGCTTCCGTCTCCACCGTGCAGGCGGCCACGGAGGGCAGGCACTCATCCCAGCCGCTGGCGTCTGCTGCGTCAAAGCTCATGGTCTGCGCCCGGGGTCCATAGGCGGCCAGCGGACCCTGCAGCAATTCCCGCTCGCCAATCCTGATGGAGGCAATCTTGCCCCCCAGACTGGGCAGAATCGTCACCGAG
>DATNHL010000146.1:0-19822 GCA_035604995.1 Occallatibacter sp.
CCGTAAGTGCAATCAAATCAACGTAGGCTTTAGCCCCTGCGCTATACTTCTCGGGCTTTTCACCTGGAAACAGGCCTTTTTCCGCAGCCTGTTTAGTCGTGCCGTAAGTGCAATCAAATCAGCGTGGGCTTTAGCCCCTGCGGTATGCTTCTCGGGCTTTTCACCTGAAAACATGCCTTTTCCCGCAACCTCTGAAGTCGTGCCCTTTCAAAACTCGACTTTCACCAGAGGCTGTTAGGCCCTGAGGCGGGGTTTAGGCGCTCTTTGTCGGAACCTGGCCCCTTTTCCTCGCAGCCTCCTGCTCTACCGCCGTGAAGCGCTTCTCTGCGTCCGCGAAGCCGGCTTGTGCGCATACATCGCGGCATCGGCCCTGGCCAGCATATCCTTCATCGTCTCGCCCGGCGCCCGTTCCGCAAGCCCAATGGAAGCATCCACCTTCAGCTTCATCGCTCCCGTCCTGGCGTGCACCGCGTAGTCCTGGCACACCCACGCGCTCAGCCGGTCAATCTGCGGCCCTGCTTCGGCCAGACCGCAATCCAGCACCAGAATGAACTCGTCCCCGCCCCAGCGGCCAATTACATCCGTTGCCCGGCTGGCCGTCTTCAATTCCGTCGAAAACTGCTGCAGCAGCTCATCGCCTACGAGGTGGCCGTACCTGTCGTTCACCCGCTTGAAATCGTCAATGTCCACAATGGCCACCGAGAGCGGAGTCCCTTTGGCGATGCGGCGCTCCATCTGGCCCTCCACCCAAGCGCGGTTGCGCAGCCCGGTCAGCGCATCGCGGCTCGCAAGCTCCTCGGCCTCCTCCAGTTTCACCTGGTAACCGGAGACCTCCGCCTTCAGCTGTGCAATCGCCCGCTTGCCCCCCTCGGTCATCCGGTCCACCGATGTCTTCAGGTCCGCCGCGCTTCTCTCAAGGGACGACCGTATCTCCGTCAGGTCTTCCAGGCTGGCGATGGTTTTGAGGCGCGTCGTCACCTCGCTCAACTGCCCCGCGCAGCGCTGGTCCCGCTCCCCCACCGACTCGGCCGTACGTGCCATCACCAGCAGCAGGTCCTTCACCTCGGCGGTCTTCTGCCGGTAGTGCGCCGCGGTGCGCTGGCCCCAGTCATTCAACTGCCCCTGCACACTCCCTTGCGCCGCCTCAACCGCCTCCTGCCCGGCATCGGGCGTCAGCCCCTCGGCCACCTTGCCCAGGCCCTGTTTTAGTCCCTGCCCCAGCGCCGGACAAGCCTCCAGGCTGTAGCTTCCCATCTCCCGCAAGGCGGACCGGTAGGCAGCCAGCGCCAGCGCCAGAATCCCGCCCCTGTCGCTTTCGCGAACCGGGCCCTGGCTGCATTCGCGATCAGGGCTCTGGCTGTGGCGGATCGCCGCCTCCGGCTGAACATCCGCCTCAACAACCGTGGAAGCATCCAGATACTCTTTCAGCGAAATCATCGTCCCTCGTGGCAGTCCATGCGCAAGGTAAGCCTGCGTGGACCTTCACCCCACCTCATCGGCATAATTCTCTATTGCGTTAATTATCCCTGTGCACGATTCGCAACCTTGAAGGAGACGAATTCCCGTGATACTGTGAACCCGAGTTTCACAGCCATATTCCCCCCCGCGAACAACAAGCGAAAAAATAGTTGACACGGTTCGCTTTTTATTCGCTATAATGCGCCCATGGCTGTCACCCGTAGGCAAAAAGAGATTCTCGACTTCCTCGAATCGTTCGTCGGCCGCAACGGCTACTCCCCGTCCTTCGAGGAGATCGCGCGCGGCATGGGCCTCAAGAGCCTGGCAACCGTGCACAAGCACATCACCAACCTGGAGAAAAAAGGGCTGCTCGACCGCGTGCACAACCGCAGCCGCTCCATCGACGTGGTGCCGCCCGGAACCCGCACCCGCACCAGCGACCGGCTTCCACTCGCCGGCCGCATCGCCGCCGGCCTGCCCGTCGAGGCCACGGAGCAGCCTGAGAGCATCTCTCTGCACGACGTGGTGGGCAACCGCGACGTCTTCGCCCTCGAAGTCCGCGGGGACTCCATGCGCGACGAGCACATCATCAGCGGCGACTATGTGCTGGTGGAGCGCACGCGCACGGCACGCCAGGGAGAGATTGTGGTAGCCCTCGTGCATGGCGCCGAGACCACGCTCAAGCGCTTTTACAACGAGGGTAGCCAGGTCCGGTTGCAGCCGGCCAACATCGAGATGGAGCCCATCTACGTGAAAGCCTCGGATGTGTCCATCCAGGGGCGCGTGCTTGGCGTGCTGCGCAAGTACCGCTGATCGCCCGTTGAGCGCCTTCCGGATCTGCCGGATGCAACTGGTGAAGGATGCAGGCGATCTTCTCTGCTGCGCAACAGGGCGCCTGCTGGGTAGATAATTCGGATCCCGGCACTTCACATCGCCACAGCCGGAGTTCGGAGAAGACCCATGACCCATTCCTTCGACTACCCATCCATCGCCAAGATGATCGACCACTCCCTGCTCAATCCCACTCTGACCACCCAGGAGCTGGAAGAAGGCTGCCGACTTGCAGTTCGCTACAACGTGGCCAGTGTATGCATCCTGCCGTACGCTCTGGCCCGCTGTGCCGAACTGCTTGCCGGAACCACGGTCAACGCCAGCACCACCATCGGCTTTCCCCATGGCGGCCACACCACAGCCATCAAACTCGCCGAGGCGCGCCAGGCCCTGGCAGACGGCGGGCAGGAACTCGACGCCGTGATCAACATCAGCAAGGCCCGCAGCGGAGACTGGCAGTATGTGCGCGATGAGCTTTCCGCGCTCGCCGAGACTGCCCACGCTGGCGGAGCAAAGATCAAGGTGATCTTTGAGAATGCTTATCTTGACGACCCCGCCAAGATTCGCCTGTGCGAGATCTCGACGGAGGTTGGCGCCGACTGGGTGAAGACCTCAACCGGCTATGCGTCCAGCGGCGCCACACTGCCCGATCTGGAATTGATGCGCAAACACTCGCCGCCTCATGTCCAGGTCAAGGCCGCGGGAGGCATTCGCGACCTGGACGCCTTGCTGGCCGTGCGTGCCATCGGGGTCAGCCGCGTCGGAGCCACGCGCACAGAAACCATGCTCGAGGAATGCCGCAAACGTCTCGGCCTCGATCCCATCGCGCGGACTCCGGCAACCGCAACCCCTGCGGCTTACTGAAACGAGAAAAGCCCGGCGAATTCGCCGGGCCCGTCGCACCCATCTGCGCAGAGGTTAGTTCAATGCCGGAATGCCCAGCACCCTCTGAACCTTCTCTTCGATCACATCCTGCGGCACGTAACCGACGATCTGGTCGGCCACCTTGCCGCCCTTGAACAACAGCAGCGCCGGAATGCCGCGAATCCCATATCGCGACGGGGTTGCGCCGTTCTGATCCACATTCACCTTGGCCACCTTCAACTGGCCCGCATACTTCGCAGCCACTGCATCCACGGTGGGCGCAATCGCCTTGCACGGACCGCACCAGACGGCCCAGAAATCCACCAGGACAGGCAGCTCGCTCTGGAGCACCTCCTGGTCGAACGTTGCATCGTTAACTTCCAAGACTCCCAACCCAGCCATAATCCTCCTCGCAGGAACCCCAACTACTTCAAGTGTACTGGGAGCCCTGCATTTATGGGATGCACCAGCCTTGTGGAAAGTCGCAATGCGCACCTGAGGGGTGAACAGAGGGAAACCTGCCAATGCGCGCATCATGGGATTGAAGTCTCTTCCTGCATGGCACTTGCGCCGTCCTGCGCACAAACAGAAGCGCCCGGATCCGATAAGGATCACGGGCGCTAGAGCAGCCCTCCCCCAGAACTGCCCACGCTGCGAATCTATGGGTTTAGCCGGGGAATAGCAACATATCTTAGGTAATGCCGCGAAGTAATCACCAATAGGTGATTAGCCAAAAAGATAACGTGACCAGGCAAAGATTACCTCGACGACAACCTGTTTCTCTTGATCTGTGCCCAGCCTCACTTGCCTCTGAAGGCATGCCGCGACTCAAGCAGTTCTGCTCGCCACCACGCTTGTTCCATCCGCCAAAAACCGGCAGACGGTCAACGTCGGCTGCGGCAGCCCTTCCACCGCCGCCCGGATCGCGGCCGAAGCCTGGGCCAGGCTGCCCTCGCTGTCAACGACCACCAGCACGGCCGGTCCCGCTCCGCTCAGCGCCGTCCCTAGAATCCCATGGTTCCCCGCCAAAGGCAGCAGGCGAGGCAGCAGCGGACAGATTGCAGCGCGGTAGGGTTGGTGAATCCGGTCGCTCATGGCGATATGCAGCAGGTCGCCCCGGCCCTGCGCAAACGCCAGACCCAGCAACGACGCGGACTGGATGTTCGTCACAGCGTCGGCGCGGGAGTAGCAATCGGGGAGCACGGCCCGCGCGCTGCTGGTGGCCAGAGGATCGGCAGGCAGAACGAGAATGGCCCGCCACCCGGCCGGTGGAACCACTCGCGCAATATGCACCTTTCTGCCTTCGCTGGCCGCCGCTACAAACCCGCCCAGCCAGCAGGCCGCGGCGTTATCCGGATGTCCTTCCAACACACAGGCCTCTTCAAGAACCTCGTCGGAACTCCAACCCAGTTGGCCAAAGTGGTTGGCCAGCGCAACCGCCGCCAGCCGCCCAGCTGCGGACGATCCGCATCCCATCCCGAGCGGAATGCCGTTCGCCATGTGAATTGCGAGGGGCACAACTGGCCGGTTGTTGCTCTCAAGCAGCACCTTGTAAATCTCCAGAATAAGATTGTCCTCAAGGCGCGCGCAGCGCGCCGCGTCATGACCAGTAGCGACAATCGAAAACTCCGCGGCCGCTTCCGCTTCTATCTCCAGATGGAAGTCCAGCGCCACGGCTGCAGCGTCGAAGCCGGACCCAAGATTGGCTGAAGTGGCGGGCAGGCGGAGATGCACACGCCCCGGCTGTGCAACGGACGCGTCGCTCATCCCACTTTGCCCTTTACGGCGGCCAGCACCGCCTCGGGAGTCGCTTCAACGATTTGCGCATTGCGGCGCAAGCTGTCGATCTTCTCCTCCAGGCCAACTTTTTCCTCGTCCTTCAGGAGCGTTCCCCGATGGAAATCGATGGTGTAGTCGGCGTCCTTGAGCGTGTGGCCGGTCAGCAGCAGAACCACGGTCTCCCCACCCCGAACGTTGCCTTGCGCGCGCAGTTTTTTGAGGCCGGCAAGAGTCACGGCCGAGGCCGGCTCGCAGCCCAGGCCCTCGGCGCCCAGCTCCGCCTTGGCAATGGCGATCTCCGCCTCGGTCACATCCAGGCACCAGCCGCCCGTCTCCTGAATGGCCCGCGCTGCTTTGCGCCACGAGGCCGGATTGCCGATACGGATGGCCGTGGCCCGCGTGTGCGCCTCCACCGGCTCCAGCGAAGCGCCATGGTTGCTGGCCAGGCTGCGCACCAGCGGATTGGCCCCTTCGGCCTGAATGACCGAGATCCGCGGCATGCGCGCCACCAAACCAAGCTCACGCAACTCGCGAAACCCCTTGGCCAGCGCCGAGCTGTTGGCCAGGTTTCCGCCGGGCACAATCAGGTGGTCCGGCACATTCCAGTCGAAGGCCTCGGCAATCTCGAAGGCGGGCGTCTTTTGCCCTTCCAGCCGGTACGGGTTGACCGAATTCAGCAGATAAATATTCGCTTCCTTAACCACCGTCGTCAGTACGCGCACGCAGCCGTCGAAGTCCGTATTCAACTGACAGGTCACCGCTCCATAATCCAGGGCCTGCGCCAGCTTGCCCCATGCGATCTTGCCCTCCGGAATCACCACCAGGCTGCGCATGCCCGCGCGCGCGGCATAGGCGGCCATGGCGGCGGAGGTGTTGCCGGTGGACGCACAGGCCACCCACTCGAAGCCCCGTTCCTTGGCCACGCTCAGCGCCGTGGTCATGCCCGTGTCTTTGAAAGATCCGGTGGGGTTCATGCCCTGGTGCTTGGCAAAGAGCTGATCGATCCCCAGCGCTTTGGAGGCACGCGGCAGATGGTAAAGCGGCGTATTGCCCTCGCGCAGCGTCACGGCGTTGCCGAAGCTCTCCAGAATGGGCAGCAACTCGCGGAAGCGCCACACGCCGGAGTGGTCAAGCGCCTCAGACGAGCAGCGGCGCTCCCGCCACAGCCACTTCAGCGCACCTGGGTTGGGCCGGTCGTGGCCCTGGCGCTGGCCCCAGCCGGGATATTCCACCTCGAACAGGTCTCCGCAAGCGGAACAGCGGAAGTCCGGCCGCGCGTCTGTGCCCGCGACCCTTGTTCCGCATCCAAAACAGCGTAACTGGTGCAAATTGTCGTTCATGCCTGGTGTTAGCCTACCAGCGCGGGCCGGATTTTGCTGTGGATTGGAGCCTGAAACGCTCGGATGCCCAACGGGATTCCAAAAAATCCCGGCCTCTTTGTTCGAATTGGCGGAGTTACTGCCTGTAGAGCGGAAGCGGTTGGCGGGGCGGCTTGGAAGTGCCTGAACCATGTTTCAGAAACCGTCTTGTGTCAGGGCGCGACCGGGCGCCCTCGGGGCGCCGTGCCGAAAAAGGCCGCAGAGCTCCGGGCTTTGGCCCCTGGGGGACTGCAACGGCAATATGCCAAGGCATTTTTGAAACACGCTCTAGTCTGCGGCGATGACCAACAGAGTTGCGTCGTCCTGGAATTGGGCGCCGCAAAAGGCCGTGACCTTGGCCAACAGCCGGCTATTCAACTCGGTTGCGGAGAGTGTGCTGTTATCCTTGGCGAATGTCGCGATCCTGCTCTCTTCAAACTCCTGCCCGGCTGCATCGGACGCTTCCGTGATGCCATCGGTGAACAGGAGCAACCGGTCTCCTGCCCTCAACTCGATCTTGCAGTCCTCGTAGGTCCAGGCCGCGAAAACACCGAGCACCGCACCGCTTTGCTCAAGCATGCGGACGGAGCTGCCCGACACGAGAATAGGGTAAAGATGCCCGGCGTTGCAGTACTGGAACGTATGCGCTTCGCCATCGAGAATTCCATAAAGGAAGGTCACGAATTTTCCGGTTGCGATATTCTCGTGCAACAAACGGTTGACCTTGGCGCACACCCTGGCCGGGCTTTCCGCGTCGCTCGCAAACGCGCGTACCGCGGCCTGCACATTGGCCATCAGCAGAGCGGCGGATACACCCTTTCCGACCACGTCGGCGATACAGATTCCCAGCCGGTGATCGCCGAGCCGTAGCACGTCGTAGTAGTCTCCGCTCACCGTGCTGGCGGGCTGCCACGCTCCTGCGACCTCGAAGCCTGGAAGCTGGGGAATGTTTCTTGGTAGCAGCGACTGCTGGATCTCGCGGGCACGCGCCAGTTCCTCCTCTTGCATCTCCAGCCGGGCAGTGCCGCGTTCCAGTGTCTGCTGCAGCTCGACGTTACGCCGCACCAGCCGTTCTTTCGTGCTGTAGTACAGAAACGAGAGGCCACCAAAGACGAATGTGACCAGGAACGGCAACTTCCACCCGGTTGTCAAAAGCTGAGAAAGCGTCTGCGGGGCAGGTGGAGCGATCCACCACACAACTACGGTCGTAATCACGTAAATGGGGACCGTCAATACAAGAAGGAGAGGCACGAAGATCAGCAAGCTGTATGGGAATGGCCGCTTTGCATAAAGGAATTCCAACCACCCTATTGCGGGCGAGAGGAGATTCCCGATGCAGAGAGAGTACAGCAGTACCGTCACCGGATTAATCTGCTGCCCGTTGGCCCAGAAAATGGCGCCGACGACCGCAGAAATCGCTATGTAAACACTCTGCTGCCGTAAGAATCGAGCCAGGGATGGGACGTTCACATGGTCACCAATACCGTGCCTGCGCACCTGTTGAGCTATCCGATCATTCTATAGCCGGAACCTGATTCCTGCAGGAATCAGGCGCGTTCCGCCGCCTGGGGCGAACAGGCGCCCAGCCTGATCAGAACCCCACCAGCACCGGCTCCATCTCCAGCCGAATGCCGAACTCCGCTTCAACGGCGTCGCCGATCTGGCCCGCCAGCGCCAGCATTTCAGTCGCACTTGCCCCGTCGCGATTGATGAGCGCCAGCGTGTGCCGCGATGAAATTCCGGCGGCACCGAGGGCGTAGCCTTTGGCGAAGCCGGCCTGCTCAATGAGCCACGCCGCCGACAGCTTGACCCGTCCTCCATTCTCCGGGTCCGGTCCGGCGGGAAAGCGCGGAGGATCCTTAGTGGTCGCCGCTGCAATCTGCGCTGCCTGCTCCTCGCTCACTACCGGATTCTTGAAGAAGCTCCCTGCGCTGCGGCAATCCGGATCGCCTTCGACGAGCAGCATCCCCTTCCCCTGCCGCACCCGCCGGACCACGGCGGCCACTTCCGCAAGGCTGGGCTCTTTGCCCGCCAGCGCGCCCTCCTGAACCGCCCGTTGCAGCTCTGCATAGCGCAGCGTAGGCGCGCCCCATGGCGTGAGCCGGTAATCCACCCGCGTGACAATGTACCGCCCGCGATCGGTGGAGTTAAACCGGCTGCGCCTGTAAGCAAACCCGCATTCTGCCGCTGAAAATTCGCCGAACGTAACCTGCTGCAAATCGAAAACCCGAACCCGCTCGATGGTCGAAGCCACCTCCTGCCCGTACGCGCCAACATTTTGCACCGGAGTTCCGCCCACCGTCCCAGGAATCCCCGCCAGGCACTCCACGCCCGCGCAGTTTTCTCGTACCGCACGCTCCACAAAGCCGTCCCAGTCTTCGCCGGCGGAAACTCGATAAATCCTCTCGCCCGGCTCGTCCTGCGCTGCCTGTGAAACGGAGGGCCCCCGCAACCCCACCCGCAGCACCAGCCCGTCGAATCCGCGGTCAGCCACCAGCAGATTGCTGCCGCCCCCCAGCACAAACAGCGGAAGGCCACGCGCTCGCGCCCAATTGGTCGCCTCCACAATCTCGTCTTCGCTGGCCGCCTCGACAAACCAGCGCGCCGGCCCCCCGATGCCAAAGGTCGTGAACGGTGCAAGCGGCTTGTTTTCTTCCATCAACATCGGTTCAAGCCTACACCATGCAGTTTCACGATAGAATGATTGCAGGCAACTTCCCGCCCGGAGGCAAACATGTACCCAGAACTCATGGTCATCCCTATGCGCGAGGAACTGACCCGCGCCGGAATCAAGGAAACCCGCACCGCCGAGGATGTGGACGCAGCGTTCGCGCAGCCCGGCACAACCCTGGTGGTGGTCAACTCCATCTGCGGTTGCGCGGCGGGCAAGATGCGTCCCGGCGTGCGCCTGGCGCTGGCCAACTCCTCCAACCTTCCCGACCATAAGATCACCGTCTTCGCCGGTCAGGACCGCGACGCCACTGAGCGTGCCCGCAGCTACTTTGAAGGCAATCCGCCCAGTTCTCCCGCCATCGCCATCCTGCGCGACGGCAAGCTGGTCTACCTCATGCAGCGCTACGTCATCGAGCAGTCCACCGCCCCGCAGATCGCCGGCGAACTGGTCCGCGCCTTCGACGAGTTCTGCGCCAAGGCGACGGCCTGAAATAATCGGTCAGACCTTCCGGATTGGTCCTGGATATTGGGCTATTACCGGGTCGGCTGTAAGAAGCGTGATCCCTTCGACCATCGCCTGCGCAATCAGGATACGGTCGAAGGGATCTTTATGTATGGGAGGAAGAGTGTCGGCCTCGACTGCGTGTTGGCCCAGGACCGGCAGCTCTTCGAAACCATCGTCGAGCATCGTGCGGCGCAGGACTCTTGGATCAAACTGAAAGCCCTTCTTTCCAAGGGCACGCTTGATTGCAATTTCCCATAAGTTTGCGGTGCTGAAGACGAGACTGTTATGACGGTCTTCAAGAACAGATCGCGCCTGTGCTGAAAGTCGCTTTCGATCAAAGTAGGCCCACATGGCCACATGAGTGTCGAGGAGAAACCTCATTCATCGTCCTCACCAAACATCAGCTTCTCGACCTCTTGATCCAACTCCCTGTCGATTTCCTCGAAGTTGTCCGGGATGGTATACATGCCCTCCAAGCTGCCGAGCCGTCTCTTTCCCGGAACTTTCGGCGCATCCAGCCGAACAACCTTCACTTTGGGCTTGCCGGCTTTGGCAATGATGAACGAATCGCCTTTCTCAGCCTCATCGACCAGCCGCGAGAGGTGAGTCTTTGCCTGGTGTATGTTGATGGTCCGCATCACACCTCCGAGTAAACTAAGTCCACTTAGTTTAGTTTACTCTTGATGCTGATTGCAAGGGCCATCCCCCGCCAGCCAGCACGGCCTCCCGCAAGGGAGGCCGTGCTGCATTACCGCTCGTTTGTTGAAACTCAGTTCCCTACTTCATCCCGATGGGCAGCCGCTGCACCTTGCTGTGCTTCAGCGAATAGGCAAAGTAGATGATCAGTCCAAGAAACAGCCAGCTGATCATGACAATCCAGGTGATGGCGGCCAGCTGCGTCATCAAGTAGCCGGCCGAGAGGATCCCCAGAATCGGCACCAGTGGCACCAGCGGCGTCTTGAAGGGCCTGTGCATCTCGGGGTTGCGAACCCGCAGCACCCACACGCCCGCACACACGATCGTGAATGCGAGCAGCGTACCGATATTCACCAGGTCGGCCAGATTGCCGATGGGCAGAAAGGCCGGCATGATGGCCGCAAAGACGCCGAAGGCGATCGTCGTAATCCACGGCGTGCGGAATCTGGGATGGATCGCCGAGGCCCACTTCCACAGCAGCCCGTCCTTCGACATCGAGTAGAAGACGCGCGACTGTCCCAGCAGCATGACCAGCATTACGGTAGCCAGCCCGAATACCGCTCCCACCTTGACCATCGTCGCACCCCAGCTCACACCCGTGGCATCGATGCCGACTGCGACCGGCGCGCCCACGTTCAGCGTGCTGTACGGTACGAGGCCAGTCAAGACAATGGAAACCATGATGTAAAGAACGGTGCACACCGCCAGCGAACCAAGAATGCCGATGGGCATGTCTCGTTGCGGCTTCTTGGCCTCCTGTGCCGCCGTCGACACAGCGTCGAAGCCGATGTATGCGAAAAAAATTCGAGCCGCGCCCCTGGGGATGCCGGCCCAGCCAAAGTTGCCGTGCCCATCGGACGGCGGAATGAACGGGTGCCAGTTCGCCCTGCCCACCTCAGGATGACGAAGCAGGAAGTAGCCACCGATCGCCAGGAAGACGCCGACGATCCCCAGCTTGACCACCACGATTGCCGAATTGAAGTTCGCCGACTCCTTGATGCCGATCACCAGGATGGCAGTGATCACCATGACAATGCCCACAGCAATGAGGTTGCAAATTCCTGTCACGTGCGGCAGCCCGGCGCCACTGACGCCGGGCGGAAGGGTCATCAGCGGCGTCCACTGGTCGTTGTAGAAAACCAGGACATTGCCGGTGGTTGTGGTCAACTGCGGAGGAATGTAGATGTGGTACTGCTGCAAGAGACTGTTGAAGTACCCCGACCAGCCCGAGGCCACCGTAGCCGCGCCAAACGCGTACTCCAGTACCAGGTCCCAGCCGATGATCCACGCAACAAGCTCGCCCAACGTGGCGTAACCGTAGGTATAGGCCGAACCGGCAATGGGAATGATGGACGCAAACTCCGCATAGCAAAGCCCGGCGAAGGCGCAGGTAATGCCCGCCAGCACAAAGCTCAGCGCCACGGCCGGCCCAGCGTACCTGGCCGCCGCCTGCCCTGTCAGCACAAAAATACCGGCGCCAATCACGGCTCCAATGCCGAGTGTGATCAGGTTCAATGCGCCCAGCGAGCGCTTGAGCGTATGCTCGCCCTGCTCACCCGCCTCCTGGTTCAACAGCGACATCGGTTTGATGCGAAACAGACTGGGCATGATCGAGGGACTTCCTCCTCAGCAGTTGATTTCAGTTTCAATTGGACTCATGTTGAGTTTGACTTGCCGATCGTCGCGACCAGAAGAGATAAACGGGAATACCCAGCAGAACCAAGACCAGACCAGGCCACGTGTACTGGGGCTTGTATCGCAATAATACGATACAGATCCAGGCCGCCAGCACAATGTAGAATCCGGGAAGGAACGGATAACCGAGCGCCTTGTAAGGCCGCACCGCATCCGGCCGCTTGAATCGCAGCACGAACAGCCCGGCAATGGTGAGGATGTAAAACAGAAGCACGGCAAAGATGATGTAGTCCAGCAACTGGCTGTAGGAGCCGGAAACGCACAGGAACGTGGCCCACACGGCTTGCACCAGCAGGCCTGCCACGGGCGTCTTGAACTGCGGATGCAGACGGCCTACGGATTGAAAGAACAGCCCGTCGCGGCTCATGGCATAGTAAACGCGCGCCCCGGCCAGCGTGAGCCCGTTGGCGCAGCCGAAGGTCGAAATCAGAATGGCGCCGGCCATCATCCACGCGCCGCCGGAGTGGAAGATCTGCTCGAGGGCCGCCGTCCCCACGCGATCCTCGGCCGCATACTGAACGCCCCGCGCCAGCACCGTTGCGCCGTTCGGGTCCCCGTGCAGCGGCAGCACCAGGATGTATCCCAGCGAAGCCAGAAAGTACACCGTCAACACAAATCCCGTGCCCAGCACCAGCGACAGCGGAATATTCCGCTTGGGGTTCTTGATCTCGCCCGCGGTAAACGTGACGTTGTTCCACGAGTCGGCCGAAAACAACGAACCAACCTGCACCACCGCCAGAATCACCGCCAGGTTCACCAGCACAATCGGCCCGCCAATGCCCACCTGCACCGGATGCAGCGAACTCCACCCGGCATTCCTCCAGAACTGGCTCAAGCCCGGCCCGAAGTTGGCCGCCCAGGCTGTCGCGTTGCGCCCCACCGTAAAGGCCAGCAGCACCAGTCCAGCCAGCGACAGAGCCTTGGCTGAAGTGAAAATGTTCTGGATCAGCGCGCCCAGCTTCACCCCGAAGATGTTCACGATGGCCAGAAAGAAGACCACCACAATCCCCGTCAGGTTGGCCGTATTGACGCCGATCTCCATGTTGCCCAGCACCATGGGCCCCACTTTCACGGCCGGCACATGGGCGATGTGCAGCAGCCAGTGCGTGGTTGAAATGGCCGGAAAGAAGACGCCGAGAAACTTGCCGAAGGCCACGCAGACGGCAGCGATGGTTCCTGTCTGAATCACCAGGAACAGCGTCCAGCCGTAGAGAAATCCCCACAGCGGCCCCAGCGACTCGCGCAGATAAACGTACTGCCCGCCCGCCCGCGGCATCATCGCCGCCAGTTCGCCATAGCTGAGCGCGCCGATCATGGTCAGCACCGCCGTCACCACCCACGCGCCCAGGTAGAGCGCCGGCGAGTCGGTGCCGCGGGCGATGTCCGCCTCGACAATGAAGATGCCGGAGCCGATCATCGAGCCGATCACAAGGGCTGTCGAGGAGAAGAGGCCGAGGCTTTGCACCAACCCGGAACGACTGGCTGGACTCTGGGAGTCAGAATTGGAGGTGAGGTCTGAGGTCGTCACTTAAAGAAAGTTTTAGCGGATTTTCGCGCTGATGTCTTTAGTTTTCTTTCACGGAGCGGATTCCTCCTGGTTTGGCCGTTCCTGCGCTTTCCCTCAGAAACCTCGCTACGTCTCAGTTGTCTACATCTAAGCCCGCTCCGCACACTCCCTCAGATCGCAGCAGAGTTCGTCCACGCGAGCCAGATCCGCGTCCCACGAGAACATGAAGCGCGCTGCCCCGCCAATAAAGGTGTAGAACTTCCATCCGCGCCTCTGCAGTGCTTCAAGTATCTGCTCTGACGCCACCAGAAACGCCGCATTCGCCTCCACCGGCCCGGCCAGTTGAACACCGGGAATGCCCTCGATCTGCGCAGCGAAGTACTGCGCGCAGCGGTTGGCGTGGGTCGCATTGCGCAGCCACGCACCGCTCTCCAGAAGCCCCACCCACGGCGCAGCCAAAAAGCGCATCTTCGACGCCAGTTGCCCGGCCTGTTTGCAGCGGTAGTCGAAAGCCGCGGCCAGCTTGCGGTCGAAGAACAACACCGCCTCGCCCACCGCCATGCCGTTCTTCGTTCCGCCAAAGCACAGCACATCCACGCCGCTCTTCCAGCTCAACTCGGCGGGCGAGCAGCCCAGGCTCGCCGCAGCATTGGCAAAGCGCGCCCCGTCCATATGCAGATAAAGTCCATGCGCTTTGCACTCGTCTGCAATCGCGCGCAGTTCAGTCAGTTTGTAAACGCGCCCCATCTCGGTCGACTGCGTCAGCGTAACCACGCGCGGTTTGGGGTAGTGAATATCCTGGCGCTTGGTGGCCAGTTCTCTGATTGACTCAGGCGTGAGCTTGCCGTCCGCGCTGTGCGCCACCAGCAGCTTGGAGCCGTTGGAAAAGAACTCCGGCGCGCCGCATTCATCCGTCTCGACGTGCGCGGAGTCGCAGCAGATGACGCCATGGTACGACTGGCACAGCGAGGCCAGCGCCAGAGAGTTGGCCGCCGTTCCGTTGAAGACGAAGAACACTTCGCAATCTTCCTCGAACAATTCGCGGAATGCATTCGACGCCCGGTCCGTCCAGGGGTCGTCTCCATACGAGGTCACGTGCCCCTCATTGGCCGCCGCCATGGCGCTCCACGCCTCCGGACAGATGCCCGCATAGTTGTCGCTGGCAAACTGTTGCAGCAGTTCCTTGCTTTCAATTCCTGGCACTCGACAAGTCCTTTCCGTTGACGTGACCTTTTTTGCGTTTCTTGTGCGGCAGGGACGCAGCTTGGCATCCACCGCCCTATCAACATTTCAACACAGCCCGGGCCCCACGTACTTTGCGAGTCCCGCATCCCGGGCAAGGAAGCCAACCTGTCGTCCGCCATTGTCCTGCCGCACTTGATATAAAGGATGCGGCAAACCGGGCTGCTCCGTGCAGCACCGTAGCGTTCTTCTACACGAGGAAACCTCATGAGCATCGATCGACTTCGGATTATCGGACGCATGGCATTGGCAGGCATTCTGCTCACCCCGTGCATCACCTCATCGCTCGCGCAGCAACCGGCCAAGCCCGCGGCCGACCTGAGCGTCACCAGCCCTGAGTCCGTCGGCTTCTCCTCGCAACGCCTCGATCGCCTGCACGCCCTCATGCAGCAGGTCGTGGACCAGAAGCAGGTCGCCGGAATCGTCACCATCCTCGCCCGCCACGGCAAGATCGTTGACTACCGCACCTACGGCCAGCGAGACATGGCCACCGGCGCGCCCATGACCAAAGATGTCATCTTCCGCGACTACTCCATGACCAAGCCCGTCACCGGCGTGGCCATGATGATCCTCTACGAGCAGGGCAAGTGGCTGCCCTCCGACCCCATCGCCAAATTCATCCCGGAGTTCGCGCACCTGAAGGTCTACAAGGGCGTTGACGCCGACGGCAAGATGATCCTCGTCGATCCCGACCACGCGCCCACCATGCGCGAGCTGATGAGCCACACCGCCGGCTTCACCTACGGCATCTTCGGCTCAACCCCCGTCGATCAGATGTACCGCGATGCGCACCTTTTCGACTGCAAAAACCTCCAGGAGTTCATCGACAAGCTGTCCAAAATTCCCCTGCTCTATCAGCCCGGCAAGGGCTGGACCTACTCCATGTCCATGGACATCGAGGGCTACATCGTCGAAAAGCTCTCCGGCCAGACGCTGCCCGACTTCATGCGCGACCAGATCTTCAAACCGCTGGGCATGAAAGACGCCGGCTTCTACGTCCCCTCCGACAAGCGCGACCGCTTCGCAGCCGTCTATAACACCGGCCCCAATGGCGAGTTGCAGCCCGCTGCAGCCAGCCCCTCCGGCCGCTCGGCCGACTACGCCGCCGAGCCCACCATGCCCTCCGGCGGCGGCGGAATGGTCTCCACAGCCGCCGATTACTACCGATTTGCGCAGACTCTGCTCAGCGGCGGCCAGCTCGACGGTAGGCGCATCCTCGCCCCCGCCACGGTCAAGCTCATGACCTCGAATCACGTCCCCACGGAACTCCTCACCGGCCAGTACAGCATCGGCCTGCAGGTTCTGCGCCCCGGCTTCGGTTACGGCTACAACTGCGCCGTCGTTTTCGACCCTCCCGAGGCCAATCTGCCAGAAGGCAAAGGCACATTCTTCTGGGACGGCGCCGCCGGAACCTGGTTCTGGGTCGACCCCACCAACGATGTGGTCTTCGTAGGCATGATCCAGCGCATGCTGGGCCCTGCCAGCCCCAACCTCGAATATGAGAGCCGATCGGTCGTGTATGGCGCCCTGGTCGATCCGGGCAAGTGAACTGATAACGCGATAAATAAAGCTTTAAAAGAGTAACTTAGACGAACAAATTCAAGTTAAACTTGAAGGCCGTCCTTCCCAAAGTAACTCGGAGAGGACGGCCTGAACTGCGAAGGAAGTGGATCGCTCCAGCTTCTCTGCCCTCCTTACATCTCGTCCGCGGATGGCCCGTAGGAACCGGGAATCTTCGCATCCAGCAGCCGGAGGTAAACGCCCAACTGCGCCCGGTGATGAACCATGTGGTTCACCACCGCCTCGCGCCAGATCTGGTACCGCGGCTGGTCGAGCCATGCATGGCCGCCGAAGACGAACTGCCAGTTCTGATCCCACTTCTCCGGCGTGACGGCAGCCAGCGCAGCGCGGGTTTCCGCGAGCTCCTTGTCAAACTTCGACAGCAATTCCGCCTTGCTTGCCGGCACATACTGCTCCCACTTGTGGTCGGCCGTTAACTCCACCTTGTCCTTGATGAGGGTCGAAATCCCCCATTCCCCTGTCATATCCGTCACATGCCCGGCCAACTTGCCCAGGCTCATCGACTTGGCATGCGGCTTCCAAGCCCAATCTGCGCCATCCGGAATCGCTTCAAACATTTTGCGAGTCTTTGCTGCCTCGCGATCCAGTTCAATCTCCAGCTCTTTTTGAATGTCCATTCAGCCAACCTCCTCGTTGCGAGACAAGCATATCCCAGAATTCGATGAAAAGGCGAAGAAAAAACGAACATAATTTCCACAGGTCAGCCGTCAGCTGAAAGGAGACTCCCCTGCTGCTGTAGCAACTCTCGCCTGTCACTTAGGTAGCGCAAACGCCACGTACGCTCCGCCTTGCGGCCCCTTCAGGTCGCGTGAGCCACTGGCGGCAACCACCACATACTGCCGGCCGTCGATCATGTAGGTCGCCGGAGTCGCCACCCCGGAAAATGGCAACTCCGCCTCCCACAGCAGCCTGCCGTCGCGGCTGTCGAAGGCCCGGAACTTGCGGTCGTAGATGGTGGCGCCGATAAAAACCACCCCTCCCGCCGTCACAATCGGACCGCCGTAGTTTTCCGTCCCCGTGTTCTTCAACCCCTTGGCGACCAGGGCCGGGTATTCGCCCAGCGGAATCTTCCAGAGGTACTTGCCCGTCTTCAGGTCGATGGCGTTCAGTGTGCCCCACGGCGGCGCAATGGCCGGGTAGCCATTGGGGTCCAGGAACTTGCGATAGCCGGTGAAGGTGTACTTCTCGTGTTCGCACTCCGAACCGCGCCCTTGAGGTTTAGGCTGTTCGCTCACTCCCAGGTAGCGGAGCAGCGCCTCCAGATCCGGCCCCTGTACGTCCTGCATGCCCGGCATTTGATTCTTGCCGTTCTGAATCAGGTCCACGATCTGTGCCTTGGTCAGGCGGTTGCCCACCCCAATCAGCATGGGGAACGCCGGCGCAATCCCCTCCCTGTGATCCCCGTGGCAGATGGCGCAGCGATCTTGGTAAACCCCCGCTCCGGCCTTGTCCGTTGGCTCCTCCGCCGCCAGATGCTGAGCTGCAACTGCGGTCGATTCCTTCCCTGCCCCAGCCGCACTGCCCGTGCGCAGGTAGTCGATCAGCGCGTTGAGCAGTGCATCGTCGATGTTGGGGAAAGACGGCATACGCCCGTTGCCCTTCTTCACGTTGTCGGTCACCTGCTGCACCGTGAGCCGGCTCAGCACATTCACCATCGATGGGAACTCAGGCGGCGCTCCGGCGCGATCCGGTCCGTGGCAGACGGCGCACTGATTCTGATAAACCTGCGCGCCCGGGCTCCCGCCTTCGACAGCAGGAACCAGGCCGCCCGTCCAGGCCATCTCGGTCGCATTCACATACAGGACATTGGTCGCCGGGTCGATCGCCGGACCGCCCCACTCCGCGCCGCCGTCAAAGCCGGGAAACACCACCGTCTGCTTGCCCACGCTGAGCGGCACAAACTGCCCGTCGCTGATAAACGTCCTGAACTCCTTCACTGCCCAGTCGTGTGCTTCAGGGGTGCGCGTCGTGAGCATGTCTTCGGTCAGCCGCTGGCGGGCAAAGGGCTCTGGCGCGTCAGGCTTTGGCTGCGTAGGCGAACCAACCTCCCCAGGAACCGTGCTGGCCGGGTAAGGAAGCTCGTGAATCGAAAACAGTGGCTTGCCGGTCAATCGGTCAAACAAATACAAATAACCCTGCTTCGTCGTCTGTGCCACAGCGTCGATCTTCTTGCCGTCGCGCTTCAGGGTGTAGAGAGCCGGCTCCGATGGCAGATCCCGATCCCAGATGTCGTGATGCACCTCCTGGAAGTGCCACAGCCGCTTGCCGGTGTTGGCGTCCAGCGCCAGCAGCGAATCGGCGTAGAGATCGTTGCCCACGCGGTCGGCCCCGTAGAAGTCGAAGACCGCCGAGCCCGTCGGCGCATACACAATGCTCCGCTCCGCATCCAGAGCCATGCCCGCCCAGTTGTTGGCCGCGCCGGCCGTCTTCCACGCGTCCGCCGGCCATGTCTCAATGCCCGGCTCCCCGGGCCGCGGAATCGTGTGGAAGCTCCAGCGCAGCTTGCCGGTGCGCACGTCGAAGGCGCGTACATCGCCGGGCGGCGCAGGATGCGTCTCCGGATTCCGTCCGCCCACGATGATCGTGTCCTTGTAGACAACGCCCGGGGTGGTCAGCACAATCGACTGCTCTTCGTAGTTGCCGCCCAATCCCCTATCCAGCCCTTTGCGCAGGTCAACCCGCCCGCCCTCGCCAAAACTCGTAATCGGCTGGCCCGTCTCCGGATCGAGGCAGTAAAGAAAGCTCATGACGCCGGCAAACAGGCGGCGCTCCTTGCCATCGGTCCACCAGGACATTCCCCGCACTGGCTGACGGCCTGCAATGCCCGGATCGAATTTCCACTTCAGCTTGCCGGTGGCCGCATCCAGCGCCACCACCTTCTGCGTCGGCGTGTAGGCATAGAGCGTCTGCTCGACCACCAGCGGATTGTCCTGCAGGCCGCCCTTCTCGCCCGTGTCGAAGCTCCACGCCACCTTCAGTTGCTGCACGTTGGCGCGGTTGATCTGCTTGAGTTGCGAGTAATGGTCGCCGTCCAGACCGCCGTTGTAGACAGGCCAGCCCGTTGTGCTTTGTCCCGCGCAAACTCCACAAACCCAAGACAGCAAAAAGACTCCCGCGCCCACAATCCGATTCAATTGCATCATCCTGCTTCCCTGTAGACCGAGGTTTGGTTTGCTATGCGTTGTATTTGATGATCGTCATGAAGCCGTAGTCCATGTGCAGTTGCTGGTGGCAATGCAGCAGCGTGTCGCCGGGATTATCCGCCGTGAAGTCGACCGCAACCGTGTCCAGCGGCATCACGTTCACCACATCCTTGCGCAGGCCGCTTAACTGCTTGTGCGCAATCTGCGTCACCTCAAACGTATGCCGGTGCAGGTGGATGGGATGCTGGTCGCCGCTCCCGTTGCGCAGCAGAAAGCGGTAGCGCTTGCCCTTGGTCACGCGAATTGGGTCCACATTAGGCCACGACTGGTTGTTGATCGTCCACGTATCGAACTTCGAGCCCTTCTGCGCGCCGATATCGTGAAAGGTCAGGGTCACCGTCTCATCCGGCGCGGCAGCGGGCATGGCTGAGGCAAACTGCGCGTAGTCCCACTTGGCCGGAGCGGGGTCGGTCCACACCGGCGCGCCGCT
>DATNHL010000147.1:0-19553 GCA_035604995.1 Occallatibacter sp.
AGATCGAACGGCTCTTCCGGCGTCTCAAGGGCTTCCGCCGCATCTTCTCTCGCTTTGAAAAACTGGATATCCTCTTCCTGGGCTTTCTCACCTTCGCACTGATTGTCGAGGCTCTCAGGTAGTGTTAACACGCCCTAGCCAAAGAGCCACTTGCAAAATCCAGGCAGCGGGGAGATTTAGAGGCAGGGACTACCAACTTTAGAATAGGGTTATCAGGACCAACTCCAAAGTAGAAGGCGTCCCCACCCTATGCAGCTTACCGTTTCCGGCGTACTGAATCAATTCCAGCGCAAGCTGCAAGGAACTTTGTTCCCGACGCTTCAGGAGCAGTTGGGCCCATTGTCCGACAAGCATCGTCAACTCGCAGCGGTTCTGAGCATGATTGAGATTGAGGCGCTGGTCGGATCTTGGTCGGGCGGCGTGGGCCGTCCGGCCAGGCACCGGCGTGCCATGGCGCGGGCCTTGGTCGCCAAAGCGGTGTTCAACCTGAGCGCCACGCGGCAGTTACTGGATCGCCTTTTGGTCGATGTGTCCATGCGACGCCTCTGTGGTTGGGAGAGTCGGGGGGAGATCCCTCATGAGTCGCAGTTCTCGAGGGCGTTTGCCGAGTTCGCCGCCTCGGAACTTCCGCAACGCCTGCACGAAGCACTCATCAAGGCAACGCAGCAAGAACGGCTGATTGGTCACATATCGCGGGATTCGACGGAGATAGAAGCCCGCGAAAAGCCAGTGCGCACGCCGGTTTCGATAACTCCAGCTAAGTCAATTCGCAAGCGGGGCAGGCCGAAGAAGGGCGAGCAGACGGCTGCGCCGGAACCGACGCGAATGGAGCGCCAGACCGCGATGACTCTGGAGCAAATGCTCGACGACTTACCGCGATCGTGCAATGTGGGCAGCAAGAACAACAGCAAGGGTTACAAGGGAACATCGGTGGGTTACAAGCTGCATCTGGACGTGGCCGACGGGCAGATACCGATAAGTTGCATCCTAACTTCGGCGTCCCTGCATGATAGTCAGGCGGCAATTCCTCTGGCGCGGCTGACCGCCCAGCGCATCACCCATCTCTACGATCTGATGGACTCGGCCTACGATGCGCAGTCGATCCACGAACACGTCCGCGGTCTGGGGCACATCCCGATCATCGATGCCCATCCGCGCCGCGATGCATCGCAGAAGGCGGAGTTACAAGCGGAAGCGAAACGGCAAAAGCTGTTGAATTACGACTACGCCGAGGGCGTGCGCTACCGGGAACGTACCACCGTAGAACGGGTGAATGCGCGCTTGAAAGACGAGTTCGGCGGGCGAACGATACGCGTGCGAGGCAATGCCAAGGTGATGTGCCATCTGATGTTCGGCATCGTCGCGCTGGCCGCCGATCAGATCCTGAGACTCATCACGTAGGCGGTCAGGGGAAAGCCGAAAGACTGGATCAAGACCGGATAGCCACGGTCGCGGCGTGTCCGAAAATCGGAATCCTTAGCTGGGCCGTATCCAAATATCTACCAAACGGTGCTGCGCTGCAGCGCCCGGCAACGCCGACAGGACAAAGTCCGCGTCCGGGAAAATCGCAGCCTGCGCTTGAGGATTATGCAAGTGGCTCAAAGGGCAGAATATTTTTCGTTGGTAGCTCTCCGACTAGTTCTGATTCTTGCTGGATGGTTCCAGGCCACAGCCATAGCCGCAGCAATGGGGCGACGATTCAAGGAGTAGGCAAAGGTCGTAAATCGGTTCGCAGAGGCCTTGAGCGAACATCTCTACTCCGCCCGCCTTTGCCCCCGCTCCTTCTCCAGCCGCTCCGCCAAAAACACCTTCAGCAGCGACTGGTAAGGCACATCGCGCTTGTTGGCCAGTATCTTAAGGTCTTCGATCATGGCCACGGGGAGACGCACGGAAATTGTCCTGAGCGAAGGCTTGAGGTTAGGGAACTTTGCGCTCTTCGCCTGCGACCAATCCACATACTTGGTCGAGTCTGCCCCCTCGCTAGTCGAGGACCAGAACTCGAACTCTTCGGCTTCGTTCTTGAATTCAGGAATCGCTTTTTTCATGCTGCTGATACTCCTCATTCTCTCTCCGGCTCATGTCGCGCACTGAAATGACTCGGATCAATTTGCCCCGAATCGTGAACGCCACAAACAGCTTGCGCTCCTTCGCGGTCCTCCCCAAAGCCGAATACCGCTTCTCTCGTTTCGAATGCGCTGGGTCGGAGCGCAATACAAACGGGTCGTGGAAAAAGACGTCCTCCGCCTCTTACGGGGTCACTCGGTGCCGTTCCCAGTTCTTCGCGACGTTCACCTCGTCCCAGTCGAAACCGGTACAGGCTGCAAGCGGGTCGTTCTCGCCCATGAATTGTATATATCACATATATACAATGATTGGCAATTCACTTCTTGGTAGTGTCATCCTTGTGGTGTTTCTTCCTTAGTCCCAAGAATGGGAATGCACTCACGTCTCAGCCTGAATTCGCTTCAATTACTTCCGATCCAGACGGAACGCCGCGGCTTGGAAGTCTCCGCGGAAGTTTTCGTCGAGATCCAGGCCGTGGTTCATCCACCACGCGCCGCTGGCTACGGCCGGCGATCCTTCGCGCGCCTTGCCTTCGATGGGCGTGAGCCAGGTGCCCCGTCCTTGGCGCGTATCTGTCTTTGCGCCAAGCGTGGGAGAGCACAGGTTTACATCCCGCCCGCCTCCGCCCCCGCTCGGCCTCCGACCGCTCCGCCAGAAAGACCTTGGGCAGCAGGCTCTTGTTCCCTTTCACTGCGAACGGCAGGGTCACTCTTCGGCGAGCCTCTCTATTTGCGGCCCCAGATCTCTGCCACCGTACAGAATCCGCAGGATGTCGACCCGCTCATCCTCAACTCTAAAGAGAATCGTCACCCTGCGTTCAGACCCCATTGTCCGCAATCCGGCAACACCCCCTGGAACCGCCGTACCACGCTTTGGGAGGGACGCCAGAGAACGGCAGAGCCGATCAATCCGCGCCAGGTAGCCATCTGCAATTTCGAGGCTAGATTGTTCCGCAATGTAGCAGAACAGCGCATCAAGGTCCTCGACGGCTTCCGCCCGGAAGTGGACCTCGTACCTCTTTAGAGGGCTCACTCAGCCGTAGGCCGGCCATACTTGGCTCGCAAGTCCCTGAAAACCTGAGCCGCCGGAACGCTCGGCCTGGGATCGGCAAGGGATTCTTCTGCCTGCCGGGTAAGCCATTGGTTCAGGGCAGCTTCCTGGCGCTCCAATGCCTGCAATCCGGCCTGAATCACTTCGTCCGCCGATGCATAGGAGCCGGCCTTGACCCGCTCCTCGACGGCTCCACGAAATGATCCTAAATCGACGACCACTGTGTTCTGAGTCGCTGCCATGCGAGCCTCCGTGTCCATCATTGTACCCCGAGCTTTGATGCACGAGTGGCCCTCGCTGCCTCTATTTCCGGTCCAGCCGGAAGGCCGCCGCCTGAAAATCTCCGCGGAAGTCTTCGGTGAGGTCCAGGCCGTGGTTCATCCACCACGCGCCGCTGGCTACGACCGGCGATCCTTCGCGCGGCTTGCCTTCGATGGGCGTGAGCGCGTACTGCGCCGCCGGGTCAAGGCCCTTCAGCTTCAGCGTGGGGAACGTGCGTCCCTTCTGCGTGGAGTGGATGAAGGCGAAGATGACGGATTGGCTCTTGTCGTGGTTGACGGTCTGCGTGGCGGAAAACTCGCTGCCATTGCGCGGCGAGATGAGCCGGTAAAGATCGCCCTGCACAATGGTCGGCTGGACCTGGTGGTAGGCCGCGATCAGCCGCTTGGCCAGCGCGGCTTCTTCCGGCGTCCAGTTGGCGATGTTGGCGCCGATGCCCAGCGAGCCCTGCATTGAGCTCAGCATGCGGTAGCTGACCGACGTCGCCCGCTTGTTGAGCCAGTGCGGCGAGTCGGTGACCCAGTCCATCATGACTTGCGGCGTATACGCATAGCTGAATCCATCCTGCTGGCTCAGCCGGTCGAAGGGGTCGGTATTGTCCGAGGGCCATACCTCGTCGGTGTAGCGCAGAATGCCCAGGTCGACGCGCCCGCCGCCGCCGGAGCAGGACTCGATCTCCACGTTCGGATGCTTCTTGCGCAGATCGCTCAGAATTCCGTAGAGGTTTTGGGTGAAATCCACGTATACACGCTTCTGCTCCGCCGCGGGCAACTGGTCCCATCCCGGCTCGCTCCAGTTGCGGTTGTAATCCCACTTCAGGAAGGCAATGTCGTTGTCGGTGAGAATCTTGTCGAGGAAGCCGAGCACATAGTCGCGCACGTCTGGCCTGGCGAGATTCAGCACCAGCTGATTCCGCTGCTCCGACTCCGGGCGGCCCGGAAAATGCAGGACCCAGTCAGGATGCTTGCGGTAGAGATCGGAGTCGGGGTTGACCATCTCCGGCTCAACCCACAATCCGAAATCCATGCCGAGGGCGTGGACCTTGTCGATGAGAGGCTTGAGGCCATGCGGAAACTTTTCCTGGTTCACATACCAGTCGCCCAGGCCCGCGTGGTCGTCCTTGCGCTGGCCAAACCAGCCGTCGTCCATCACGAAGCGGTCGACGCCCAGGGCCGCGGCCTTTTCAGCCAGAGCGATCTGGCCGGCCTCATTGACCCTGAACTCGGTTGCTTCCCAGGAGTTGTAGATCACGGGACGCACCTTAGGCAGAGGCTGGCCGACCGTCGCCTGTGTACGCGGCAGAATATGCTCCAGCTCATAGCGGTGCAGCAGGCGCGAGACCCCGCCCAGCCCATGCGCCGAATAGCCGCCGTAGAACACCGGCGTCTCCAGCTTCGCGCCTGCCTTCAGCACATAACCAAAGTCGAAGGGATTGAAGCCGCCGGTCACGCGCACCGCGTCCAACTGGTCCTGCTCGACGGTAATCCTCCACGAGCCGCTCCAGCCGAGCGCGCCAAACCATACTTCGCCGTGGTTTTCATCGGCTTCTCCGGCCTGAATAGCGAACCAGGGATTGGCCTGGTGGCCGGTCGACCCGCGCCGGCTCTCGAGCACGCGCGCCCCCGGATGCACCGTCTCCTGCGTAAGCGTCCACTCGCCGGCCCAGCGTCCGGTGAGGTAGTTGAGCGTGTAGCGGCTCGCCGGCAGCGCCCATGCAGCGGCGGCAGCCTGCTCCACCGTCACTGCATCCGTCCCGCGGTTCTCGATCGTCGCTGAGCGGGCCAGAATTCCGCTCTGGGCGTCGATGGAGTAGTGAAGCGTGACATAGATCGGCTGCTTGATGTCTTTCAGAACCACGTCGAAGCCATCAGTGGTTTCCGTGTGGCTCTCGTAGTGGAGCACCAGGTCGCGGTTCCCGTCGGCGAAGGTCACCTTCAGCGCAGGCTCGTTGAAGAGCCCCCCGCCCCATCCCGCATACTCCTGCGGCGTATTGGTGTACGAGGAGTCAAACGAGGCCCACTCGATGGCCGGCCTCGCCTGCGGAAAGCTGTCCGTTGCTCCCAGCCGGCCGCCCCAGTAGAGTTGCTGCAACTCTCCGCGGGCGTTCACGCCAAACACATAGGAAGTATTGCCCCCATCCAGTCGGAAGACCTTGCTCCCCTCATCGAAGCGGGCAGCCGCGGTTTGGGCAAGGGCGAGCAGTGGCATGGCCAGCAAAACCAACCCGAATGAAAAGGTTTTCAGCATCGGCGATCTCCTCATCAGTTCCTCGAACCGACCCATCATATCATCCAGAGTCAACCGCATTTTGAACCGGTGTGTTTCAATAGGAATTGAACTAAACCTGTTGCATCGGCCCGTAAAAACCTTGTGAGCCGCGATCGCGAGTCCCTGGATCGATCCAACCATGAGCGGTTGGCTGCGCGCGAAGAGGCGGAACCCATTGCGGAGATCAAGCCCAGTGCAGGTCTCAGCGAAAATCAGGCAGAAAGTCAGGAGAGCCGTAGATGATCAACGGGAAGCGGATTGCGGTGGTGATGCCCGCCTTCAATGCCGAAAGAACCCTGGAACAGACGGTCCGCGGGCTGCCCGACGTGGTCGACATCCGCATCCTGGTGGACGACTCAAGCAACGACCGGACCGCGGCTCTTTCCAAGGAACTCGGCGTGCGGACCTTCATTCACGATGCGAATTATGGGTACGGGCGCAATCAGCAAACCTGCTACCGCGAAGCCCTTGCAGCGGGCGCGGACATCGTGGTGATGGTGCACCCCGACTACCAATACACACCGGCTCTGGTTGCGGCCATTGCCGGCATGGTTGCCAGCGGAATCTACGATATGGTTCTTGCCTCTCGCATTCTGGGCGGCGGAGCGCTCAAGGGCGGAATGCCGCTCTATAAATACATCGCCAACCGGCTCCTGACCGCATTCGAGAACCTGTTTCTCGGCGTCAAGCTGTCGGAGTATCACACCGGGTTCCGGGCCTTTTCGCGGCAACTGCTGGAGACGCTGCCACTGCTGGAAAACTCCGACGATTTTGTGTTCGACAACCAGATGATTGCGCAAGCCGTCCTGTTCGGCTTTCAGATTGGCGAGATTTCGTGCCCAACCAAATACTTCAAGGAAGCTTCCTCGATCAATTTCAAAAGGAGCGTGAAGTATGGCTTCGGCGTGCTGGCGACAACGGCCACCTTCGTCGGGCACAAGATGGGCCTCATCCAGGCGCGCATCTTCAAGCCAACTGGAAAAACCGTCGCCCTGCAGCACGATACTGAATACTATTCCGAGAGCGCGCCGCGGCGCTGACTGGCCACACCCCGCCGCAAGACCTCAGCCCTCGCCAAGCCCAGAATTGAAGACCTCCTCATGAACAGGAATCCAAATATCTCCGTCAATCAAACCATGCAAGCCAAACAGAAGACCTCATTTGCCCTGCGCCTTCCCTTCATCATTCTTGCCGCGTTTGTGATCCGGCTGGTGGTGGTCTGCCTTACCTATCGCGACCTGCCCGACGCGGACAAATTCTACGAGGCGTTCGGCTGGGAGATGGGCTGGATTGCGCGCGCACTGGCCAGCGGCCAAGGGTTCAGCTCGCCCTACTATCCGTGGACCGGCCCCACAGCCATGCAGCCGCCGCTCTATCCCACGCTGCTCTCCCTTGTCTTCCGGCTCTTCGGTGTCTACACGCTCACCTCGGGTTTCGTCATCCTCTCCATCAACAGCCTGCTCAGTTCCCTCACCTGCATCCCCATCTACTTCAGCGCCAAATACTCGCTGGGCACGCGCGGCGCAAAGATCGCGGCCTGCGTGTGGGCCTTCTATCCCTTCGCCATCTACTTCTCCGCCGGCCGCGTCTGGGAGTATTCGCTCACAGGGCTGCTATTCACTACCGGCTTCTGCATCGCGCAGCGTATTCATCTGACCTCCAAACCCCTTGCGTGGCTCGGCTGGGGCGCTCTCTGCGGCGTGACCGCAATGTCCAACCCGTCTACGCTTTCCACGCTGCCGTTTTTGCTGATTCTGGCGCTCTACCAGGTGCACAAGTCTGGCCGGCGCTGGCTCGTGAACGGCGTGCTTACCACGTTGGCCACCATCGCGGCGCTCACGCCATGGACTGTGCGCAACTACCGCGCCCTCGGCATCCTCTGCCCCGTGCGCGACAACTTCTGGCTCGAGATCTACGACGACAACGGCGGCGATGCCTCGCTCGACCCGAGCTTCGCGCATCCGGCCAGCAATCCGGTCGAGATGCACAAGTTCCTGACCATGGGGGAAACGGAGTTCCTGAAGGAAAAGCACGCGCTGGCCGTCGCTTACCTCAAAGAGCATCCGGAGTTTTTTGTCCACAAGACTCTCCGGCGCACTTTCTATTACTGGACCGGCTTCTGGAGCCTCTCGGCCGAAGAGCTTAGGGAACAGCCGTACGAGCTGGGCAATATCTTTTATGTCTGCAGCATCACGTTCCTGATGCTGTGCGGCATCGTCCGCTTCTGGCGCTTCAACCGCGCTGCTCTCTTGCCCTACCTGGTGCTGATCTGCATCTTCCCTATCACCTACTACATCACCCATCCGCTCATGGACTATCGCCAGCCCATCGAGCCTGCTGTGATCGTGCTGGCGATCGCCGGTGCGGTTCCGTGGAAGCGATTGAGGCCGGAAAATGCCGACGCGTGGATCGGTGCTGAGCGCGCAGCCTGATTCGAGCACAAGCCGACTAAGGTCCCGGAGCCGGTCCTGGGCGCATTTGCTCGGGAAGGCCCGCCACCGGAATCGTCTATTCTGAAACTGCACGCCCGGAGGTCACCGGATGCTTTCCCCCGCCGTCACCCCGCCTGCCTGTCCCACGCCCGCTGAAAGCATTGCGGAGGCGATCGATCACATCGTCCCGCTGCACGGATTGCCGCTGGAAGACCGGCTCTGGCTCGCCCGCCACGGTAACGAGCTAATCGCCAGCGCCGGCGAAGTTCTCTTCGAGGAAGGTGCCCCAGCCGAGCAGATGATGCTGATCCTCAAGGGCGAGATCCACGTGCGCCGCCAGCGCGGCGGCCCCATGGCCCTGTTCATCGGCCGCACCGGCCAAATGACCGGCCTGCTGCCGTTCTCGCGCATGAAAGGCTATGGCGGCCAGGGCTTCGCTGTCACCGATTGCTGGGTCCTCGCCCTGCACAAGTCCGTGTTCCCCGAGATGCTCCAGGCCATCCCCTCCATGGGCCAGCGCGTCGTCTCTACGCTGCTCGACCGCGTGCGCGAGGTCACCCGCATCGAGCAGCAGGCGGAGAAGCTCAGCGCCCTGGGCAAGCTGGCCGGCAACCTGGCCCACGAGCTCAACAACCCCGCCTCCGCTGCCCAGCGCGCGGCCGCCAGCCTGGTGACCGAGTTGCGCGCCAACCGGCAAGACCGCTTCAAACTGGTGAACCTGTGCCTGAGCGAAGAGCAGATTGAGGCCATCGAAGACTGGGAGCAGAAGATCTTCAACCGCAAGCCGCCGCAGAGCGCTGCCGGCGACAGCCGGCTGGCCGGCACGGCCCGGCTGAGCGTCTCCGACGATCTTGCCCGCGAAGAGGCGATCCGCGCCCGGTTGAGCGCACTCGACTGCCCCGGCTCCTGGGAGATCGCGGCGCAGTTGGCCGAGCAGGCCGTCGCCGTCGCCGACCTCGATGAGCTGCTCACCTTTCTCGGCCCCGCCGAGACCTGCGTCCTGATGCAGTACTTTGCCCGCTATCTGCGGTCAACCCGCTCCGTCGAGACACTGGTCAACTCCACGGCGCGCATCTTCGACCTGATCAGCGCCATCAAGGCCTACTCCTACATGGACCGCGCACCCATCCTCGAAGTCGATGTGAGGGACGGCCTCGACGCAACGCTGCAAATGCTGCAATCACGCATCGGCAAGGTCCGGGTCATTCGTGACTACGCGCCCGAGCTGCCCACCATCAGCGCGTACGGCGGCGAGCTGAACCAGGTGTGGACCGCGCTTATCGAAAACGCGCTCGAAGCCATTGCCGAGAGCGAGGCCGCCGGCGCCGAGGGCGAGCTGCGCATCTCCGCGCGGCTTGAGGCGGACATGCTGCTGGTGGAGATATGGGATTCCGGCCCGGGCATTCGACCCGAGCTGCAGGACCGCATCTTCGAGCCGTTCTTCACCACCAAGCCGCCCGGCCAGGGGCTCGGCCTGGGCCTCGACAACGCCATGCGCATCGTCCGCAAGCATCGCGGCCACATGGACGTCCGCTCCGAGCCCGGCAACACCTGCTTTCGGGTTCGCCTTCCACTGGATCAACTGCAGGCCTATTGAGTGCAGCCCGCGAACAAAAAGATGGCGGCCGCAAGCCGCCATCTTTGTCTAGTCCCTGGTCTCTAGTCCCTGGTCCCTGGTCCCGGTTCTCAGTCCCTGGCCCAGGCAACAGCAGGCCTCAGTTCCACTTTCCGGGTTGTGATCGTCAGCTTGGCCGGTGTCAGTTCCGGGCCTTCCCAGCCTTCCTTCACCGCCTCAAGGCGGATCTCTCCCGGTTCCCAGTTTGCCTGCACGATGACCTGCGCCAGGCCATTGAAGAGCGACCGCTTGGGCTCCTTGTCGCTCTCCTGGCAGTTGGGATCGCCGTTGCCCACGCCGATGAGAGCGCCGTTGCCCGAGACCTTGAACCCGATCAGGTTGCCCGCCGTTGGAACCGCGCGGCCCTCCTTGTCGAGCGCCTCCACCTTCAAAATGGCTATGTCTTCACCATTGGCGTCGATCTCCGTACGGTCGGCAGTCAACCGGATGGCCACGGCCGGGCCGGTGGTCTCGCGCTTCTCGGTCAGCACCACCTTGCCGTCTTTTGAGCCCCGCGCCTCAATGAAGCCAGGCTCGTACTTCACCTTCCACTCCACGTGCCCCAGGTGCGGAACCTTCTGGCTGCCCGCGCTCCGGCCGTTCACGAACAACTCCACCTCGTCTACGTTCGAGTAGACCCAGACCGGAATCATGTCGCCTTCCCTGCCCTCGAAGTTCCAGTGCGGGAACAGGTGCAGCGACGGCTCCTTGCCCCACCACGCCTTGTAGTAATAGAACGTGTCCTTGGGGAATCCGCACATGTCCACAATGCCGAACTGCGAATTGATGGACGGCCATCCATACGGCGTAGGCTCTCCGCGATAGTCGAAGCCGGTCCACGCAAAGCCGCCCGCCTCCCAATCCCGCGTGCCATAAAACTTCCACCACTCCTCGGCCGTCTCGCCCCACGACACCACACCGTCGTAGGCGTTCACCGTGTTGCGCAGCGGGTCGGTGGTGTAAACTCCGCGCGTGGAGATGGCGCTGGAGGTTTCCGATCCGTAGATCGGCCGCTTCGGATGCTCCTTGTGGTAGCCATCGGGGAGCTTCAGTCCATAGTTGAAACCGATGATGTCGAATGCGTCGGAGACTCCCTTCTCGTTGTCGCCGTTCACCGCCGCCGAGACCACGCGCGTCGGGTCCAGTTCGTGGCATCGCGCCACCATGGTTGCGCCGACTTTCGCCCCCTGCTCCGCCATCTCGCTCTGCAACTCCCCCTCTTCGTTGCCGATGGACCACAGAACGATCGAGGGAGAGTTGCGGTAGCGCTTCACCATCGTCTCAAGTTGCGCCAGCCCCTCGGGGTTCGAGCTCATCTGCCGCGTCTCACACATCATCACAAGGCCCATGCGGTCGCAGCCTTCCACCCACTCCGGCGTCGGCATGTTGTGCGACGTGCGCACGGCATTGCCGCCCATCTCCTTCAGCACCGCCAGCCGGAGGACCTGCAGCCGGTCCGGCAGCGCCGCGCCCACGCCCGCGTGGTCCTGGTGGTTACAGGTGCCTTGGATCTTCACCGATTTCCCGTTGAGGAAGAAGCCCTTGTCCGCATCGAAGACCGCCGTCCGGACGCCAAAACTCACCCGCTCCGCATCCCGCGTCTTGCCGCCCGACTCCACCGTCACAATCGCCGAATAGAGATTCGGCGCATCCACGCTCCAAAGCGCCGGATTGGCCAGCTTGGCCGTCGCCGTAAAGGTTGCCGATCCGTCCGCCGCGACCTGCAGCGCTGGCGCCTCGGCCGTGGCCACCGTCTTGCCCGCCGCGTCGACGATCTGCCAGCTCGCTTTGGCGCTCTCAGCCTGCTTGCACTGGTTCTCAACCACGGTCCCCAGGGTCAGCGTCGCGGAGCCGCTGCTTACCGCCGTCCGCACGTAACTCTCCCACTTACCCAGGTGCAGCGCATCGGTCTTGGTGAGCCACACATGCCGGTAGATCCCCGCACCCTCGTAGAACCACCCGTCGCCGAAGCTCGCGTCCACGCGCGCCACAATGTAGTTCTTCGCGCCGTAGGCCAGGAAGTCCGTCAAATCGAAGCTGAACGGCGCATAGCCGTTGTTGTTGCGGCCGATGAAGCAGCCATTCACGAAGACAGTCACATCGCGAAAGGCGCCGTCGAACTCGACCGTTATGCGCTTTCCCAGGTCGCCGGCGGGAATCTCGAACTCGCGCCGATACCAGCCCACGCTGGTCTCCGGGTAGCGCCGCCCCAGCGGCTTGAATCCGTGCGAGTTCTGCTCCTCGTCGTGCACAAAGGGCAGCTCCACCGCCCAGTCGTGGGGCAGGTTCAGGACGCGCCACTTCGAGTCGTCGAGCTTGGCCTTGGCAAAATCGAACTCGCCGGTCTTGGCAAAGTCGCCCTGGCCCATGCCAAATCCCAGGTCCCGCGCCGGATCGTTCAAGTGGCCGAACTGGAACTTCCAGCCGAAATCGAAGAGCAGCCGCTCGCGCGGCGCAACAGCTGCCAGGGCCTCGGCCGACGGGGTGTCAGGATAACCGGCCAGCAGGGCCGTCGTGCGCCCCCAGGCAGAGCGCGCCAAAAGAGAAGAAGCCGATAATGCCGCTCCGGAACGGAGCAGGTCGCGACGGGAAATGCGAGTCATGGAGAGCCCTTTCAAGATGGTTCTTGCCGCCCGGGAATTCATCCCCCAGGCGGCAAGCAAACCCAATTGGTAAACCCAACCAACCGAGAACTATAAACCAGCGCGGCTGCAATAGTAAACGATTTCATTCTTGCCGCCATCCTCCTCGCGCATCGCCTGGCGAAGCCCCCTCGGCCCCGTCCGAGGCCCGTCCTGCGCGCCGCCCCAAGTCTGCGACAGACAATCAGGACCAGGGAGCGCTTTTCACGCCCTCCAGGCTTTTCACGACCTTCAGGACGGAAGCTGCCGGGAATCCCGAGTCCCCTTGCCGGGCGCGGTCCGCATCGAGCGGCACATACCGAAGTGCGGGAGCCGCAGTAGCATGATTTTTGACTTCGTGTTACTCTTGGACTTCCCCGCGGAGAGTCGATTGTGGTGCAGGAGTGCGCGTGGGAATCCTGAGCAGAAACGGCATTGCGCTGGATTCCGCCCTTCTGAAAAAGGGAGCATCGTGAGGGCGCGTAACACGATTTTATGTTTCGTCATACTGCAGCTCGCAGTCATCGCCGGCGCTCTCCCGGTTTCTGCCCAAACCAGCGTTGCCCGCATTGCCGGCACGGTGCTCGACCCGGCGGGACGGCCGGTGACTGGAGCGCACGTCACGCTGGATTCCGCATCCGCTGCGCGACGGTCAGGCACGACCGGAAACGATGGGGCCTTTTCCGTCGCGTTGCCCTCGTGGGGCTCCTATGCCGTGCGCGTAGAAGCTGCGGGATTCGTTCCCGTAACGCGCAAGGTCGAGTTGATCGCTGCAGCCGCAAGCCTGACGCTGCGCCTGGAGAAAGTGAGCGCGGCTACCGAAGAGGTGATCGTAACGGGCGACGTCAGCGATATAGCTATAGCCTCTCCCGACCCTTCGCAAAAAGTGATGGTGCGGGAGGAGTTGCTGGACGCGAACCCCGGACGGCCGGGCGCGCCCATCTCTATTCCCGGCATGCCCATCGAGACCGCAGCCGGCGGCATCAAGGCGCCGCAATACTTTGTGCCCGGCGTGGCAGGCGACCACGGCGAACCTATCGCCCAGTACATTGAGGTCGGTGGCTATCTGGTTCCAAACAACCTCTCGGCTAATGCGCACGGCAACGGCTACGCCGATCCGAATATTTACGTCTCCGGCGCGCTGGGCAGCGTGACCACCGACGGAGGCGCCTTCAATGTCCTCGAAGGCAACCACGCGCTGAACCTGGCGGCCACTTACGGCCTGCGCCCGCAGCTGAGCCGCTTTCTCACCCTCACCGGCGACTATCGCGACGCCGATCTGACGGCTGGAATTGCGCCGAAGAACCCTGACAAAAAGGAATGGCTGGCTGCGGAAGTCAACTACGGCAACGGGCTGATGCGGACGCTTGAGCATCGGCAACAGTACAAATGGAACGCGCTGCGCGTCTTCGATCCCGGCAGGCACGAGATCACGCTGCTCAGCATCGGATATTGGGGGAAGTCCCATGAGGGAAATCTGGTCCCGATTGGATTCGGCGTCGAGGTGAATGACACCCTCGACAGGCGGCAGATGGACCAGACGCATACTGGCCTGGTGGCCGCGAACGACCAGTGGAAGGCTGGGACAAACGACGAGATCGCCTTCTCGGGCTTCTTTCGCACCTATAATCTGGCGCTGTTTTCCAATTTCGGCGAGGGGCTGATCCGGCAGAGCGAGTTCCGCACTGTTGAAGGCGGGGAGGCGCGCGAAACCCACACCTTTACGCCGTGGCTGGAGGGGATGGCCGGTCTCGACTACCACGAGGACGACATTCGCCGCGACAATCTGGACCACTATCTCTCCAGCGATGCAGAGGTCTATGGTCCTTTCCTCAAGGTGCTGTCCAGCAACATCACCATCCGCGACGCGACGCCGTATGTGGCGCTGCACGGCGACTTCGGCCGGCAACTGCGCTTTTATGCCGGCCTGCGGCCCGACAGCATTGAGTTGAAGAACACCAACCTGTTGAATTCCAACTTTTCGTTCGACAGGTGGAGCACGTTTCTTGCACCCAAGGCCACGCTGGCCTGGACGCCGGGCGCGGGCGCCGCGCATTGGCTGCCTTCGACGTCGTTCAGCATGGGCCAGGCCTTCTTCACCGAAGATCCGCGCATCGCCGTCGCAAATTCAGCCGCCCCGCAGGGATCTTTGCCTTCGCCGTTCGAGCGCTCCCACGCTGAGCAACTTGTACTCGAAAAAGAGTTTTCCGGAACCGATGTGCGCGTCACGGTGGGCAGAACGACGATGACGGCAACCCTGGCGAAGATCGATCCCGACGACGGCTTGGCGGAGGACCTGGGACCGGATACGCTCAAGTTTCTCACCGCCAGCGTGGGCCACCAGTTCTCGAGCTACGGCACTCTGCAAGCGGTCTTCTCCAAGGCCGACGCACGCCTGGTTCCAACCGCCACGACCGCCGGGGAGCTTGTGCCGGAGGCGCCGCGCACCATCTTCGACGCCCTTGCAACGTTGGACCGGCTGCCTCTGGGCCTGCGCGCCCGCGGCGAGTATGAGTACGTGGGCCACAAATTCCTGGACGTGGGCAATCCGCAGCACCCGGACCAATACGAGGCCATTCCAGTGGGTGAAACCCGGCTTGCCGTGGTGCGTTCCTTGCTGAACGGCCGCCTGGAACTGGGCGCCAATGGCATGCTGGCGCGTGGCTACACCGGCCAGACCACCGAGACCTTGGCTCCGGACTGGGTAATAGGACAAGTGCCGTACTGCGCAGGGGGCGTGAACGGCATTGCCAACGACTTCGACTGCGGGACCAATGAGCAAAGCGTCGGCATCCGCATGGTTTCGTGGGTGAGCGGGTCCATCTCCTGGCGGTTCAATCGGGAAAAGTAAGGGCTGCGCATTGAGGGCTGGCCAGCCATCCATTCCGAATTACAATCGGGATGGAGAAAGACGATGACCCAGTTGAGCAGGACCGGCGTTTCGCTCGAGGACGACCTGTTGAAAGAGTTCGATCGGCTCATTGGCAGGCGCGGCTATGCGAACCGTTCCGAAGCGATTCGCGATCTCATCCGCGAGGCGCTTCTCGCGGAGATGGTGGAATCGAACAAGCCGGTGGTCGGCACGTTGACCATCGTGTACGACCATCACGTGCCCAATCTCGCGGAAAAGCTGACCGAAATTCAACACCATGCCGGCGCCATGATCCTGGCGGCCACGCACATTCATCTCGATCATCATTACTGTCTGGAAGTCATCATCATGAAGGGCCGGGGCAAGGATCTTCAGGCGGTCGCCGACGGCCTGCTGGCCCTGCGCGGAGTCGAGTTGGGAAAACTCGTGCTGACCAACTCCGGCGCCAGCCTCAAGCGCGCCACGCACTCGCATTAGCAATTGAATCTTCCGGCGTGCGGCGCCATGCGGCATCTTTCCCCGAATGCCTGTGGACCGTCAGTGCGCGCCGCCATGGAGATCGACCTTGCCGCGGAACTTGCTGTAGACGAACACCACGTAGGCGACGGCCAGAGCCATGCCGAAGGCCCACCAGACGAGGCCTACCGCGAGTGTGTGCGGACCGGAGATGGCCCTGCTCAAAGTGATATCGCGATCGGCGCCGGTGGTTGCAGGCAGCAGCGTGGGATAGACTCCCCAGCAGGCTCCGGCAAGCATGAAGAAGAGATAGAGACACGAGGCGAGGAATGCCTTCAGGGGTCGGTTGCCGCGAGTGAGAAGCCAAATCGCCGCCAACGATGCGACAACGCCGGCGGGAACGATAAAGGTGGCGGGATAACGGAAGTAGTTGCCAAGACTGGCCGGGCGCACAGCAATGGTGGCTGCGAGACTGGCCAGTGTGAGCGTCACGAGCACTGCCCAAAGCGGCGAAACGAGCCGGCGAGCGCGCTCTGCGAGTGCGCCGGAGGTTTTGAGGATGAGCCAGAGAGCGCCGTGCAGCGTCAACGCAACCAGCGCCACAAGCCCGCCGATCACTGTGTACCAGTCGAGAATCCCGGGATGAGTGCCGGGCTGCCAGTTGGTCCAGAGTGGCAGAAAGAAGTAGCCGTCGGCCTGCAGGGGCACGCCGCGCAGTACATTGGCGAGGGCCGCGCCGAAGAAGATGGTGAGCAGCGCGCTGGAGAGGCCGAACAGGCCGTCGAGCAGTCCCCGCCACACACCGACTTCGATGTGGTTGCGCAATTCGAGGCAGACGCCGCGCAGAACCAGAAGCCAGAGCACGATCATCAGCGGCAGATAGAAGCCGCTGAAGGCCGAGGCGTAGAGAAGCGGAAAGGCGAAGTAGAGCGTGCCCCCGCCGGCCAGCAGCCACACCTCGTTGCCGTCCCACACGGGGCCGATGCTGGCCAGCGTGGCGCGGCGCTCTTGTTCCGTGCGCGGCAGGAACAGGTGCAGCACGCCTACGCCGAGATCGAAGCCGTCGAGCACCACGTAACCCACGATCATTTCGGCAACCAGCCAGAACCAGATAAAACCCATCATGATCAAGCTCCTATTTCTCTCGTAACAGTACAGGAGTGCAGAACGTCAACCGGCGTGGACTGCCTGCTGCTCGGTGGCCGCGATCTCCGGGCCACTGCTGATCTCGCGGTAGATGAGCACGGTGAACAGGATGCCGAGCAGCGCGTAGAGTCCCATGAATCCCAGCAGCGTGAAGAGTCCGTTGCTGGCGGAGACGGTACTGGAGTAGCCCTCACTTGTCCGCATCAGGCCATAGATGAGCCACGGCTGGCGGCCAAGCTCGGCGGTCATCCAGCCGGCCGTATTGGCGATGTAGGGCAACGGAAAGCTGAGCAGCAGCGCCCATAACGCCCAGCGCGCGCTGTATAGCCGTTTGCGCCAGAGCAGGAATGCGGACCCAACCATGAGCAGAGCAAACCAGGTTCCAAGGCCGGCCATGATGTGGTAGGCGTAGTAGAGCAATGGGAGTGCGGTGGGCCACTGGTCGTGAGGGATCTGGTCGAGGCCTTTTACTTCGGCCTTGGTCGTGCCATAGATAAGGAAGCTGAGCGCATCGTTGACGATGATCGGATTGTCGATCTGGCCTGTCTCCTCGTTGGGCTGTCCGATAAGCACCATGCCCGCGCCCTCTTCTGTTTTGAAGAGGCCCTCCATTCCGGCAATCGCGGCGGGCTGGTAGCGCGCAACATATTTGCCGTGCAGGTCGCCGGTGGGAAAGATGATGACGATGCTGGAAACCAGTCCCGCGATCACGCCGACCTTCACAAAGATGTGCCCATAATCGTTGAGCCGCCCCTCGAGAAGATAAAAAGCGCCCACTGCGCTCATGACAAACGAGCCGGTGACGACCGCGCCGGTCATGTTGTGCGCATACTGGAGCAGTCCCCAGGGATTGAGCAGCAGTTGCCAGAAGCTGAGCACCTCGAACTGGCCATTGGGCAGACGATCGTAGGCCACCGGATGCTGCATCCACGCATCGGTGACGATGATGAAGAAGCCAGAGATCCACGATCCCACAAAGACCATCACGGCCGAGAACCAGTGCATGAGCCTCGAGAGCCTCTTCTCTCCATATAGAAAGAGTCCCAGAAACGCCGACTCCAGAAAGAAGCTGAAGACTCCTTCCATGGCCAGCGGCTGACCGATTACTCCGCCGGAGAGTTGCGCGAACCGCGCCCAGTTGGTGCCGAATTCAAACTCCATGGGAATGCCGGTGACCACACCGAATACGAAGTTGATGCCGAAGATGCGGCCCCAGAAGCGGGCTGCGCGGTCCCACTGTTCACTGCCTGTCTTGAGCGCCACCGATTTGAGCACGACAATCAGCAGTCCAAGGCCCATAGTGAGCTGGGGAAACAGATAGTGGAAGGTGATGGTGAAGGCAAAATGCAGGCGATGGATCAGTTCGGCTGTCATGAGGAACTCCCGTTGCACGCCGCCGCGCCTGAGCGGGGAACGCACTTTTGATTCTACGTCTCTGGAAAGCTGTGCGGCGACAGCCTGGCCCCAGGAATGGGACGATCGAATGCGGAGACGCAGTGTGGGACTGGATTGGCTTTGCCCCTGACGCAGCGCGGAGAACGAACCCTTCATCTGCGGACAGAAGCCCGCTTCATTGCTCCGGCGCCGTTGCTGCCGAGGGTTGATCGTTGGCGGGTTGGGCGTGGCCGCCGCTCATCCTGTCGAGCAGCGCATTGTTCCTGGCCTTGTGCAGATTGCTGGCCTTGTCGAACTCGGCCTTGGCCTCGTCCTTGTTCCCCATTGCCTGGTAAAGCCGCGCCAGCCGCCAGTGAGCGTTCATATCGTCCGGATCGAGTTTGAGAGCCGCCTTCAGCTCGTGCAAAGCGTCGGCGTTGCGCCCTGCATCCGCATTGAGAATGCCCAGATCGAGATGCGCCAATTCAAGCCCAGGGTCCAACCCGGCCGCTTTGCTGAGCAGCGGCGGCGCCTGCTCCGGATGGTTCAACTGCATCTCGGTGTCTCCGAGGTAGACCAGCGCCTGCACATGATTCGGATTGTTGGCCAGCTCGGCCTGAAACTCGCTCGCCGCCTCTGCGTACTGCTTTTGGATCCACAAGAGGTAGCCAAGGCCGAAGTGAACTTCGGGCATCTTCGGATTGGCCTTGACCGCGGCGCGAAACTGCCGGATCGCTTCGTCGTAGTTCTTCATCGCGTCCTCCGCCTCGCCGGCCAGCATGTCCGCCTCGGCAGAGTCCGGGTCCAGGTCCAGGATCTCGCGATAAGTATCCAGCACGCATTGATACTGCCTGGACCACAGGCAACTATGCGCCAGAGCCAGGCGCAGTTGCAGGTTGCGCGTATCCACGGCCGCCGCATCCTTCAAACAGCGCGACGCCTCTGCGTATTCCCCCAGGCCATAGTGGGCCATCCCAATCAGGATGGTCAGACGCTGGACCTCGGGTGAGCTTGCAGCCTGTGCTTTGAGCAGCGGCTGGAACTCCAGAATTGCCTGCTTCAGTTCGCCGCCTTTGAACAGCGCCAGTCCCAGGTTCATCCGAACCCCCGGCGCTGACGGATTCAGCGCCAGCGCCTTGCGATAGAACGGCAAGGCCTCCTTGTAGCGCTCCTGCCTCGCCTCCAGAAGCCCCATGTGCGCATACGCTTCCGCGGACGATGGATGTGCCTTCAGCACCGCGCGCCATGCTGCCTCGGCTTCCGGGTACTTACCCTGCTGCTCCAGGCCAAGCGCCGCCGTCCTCTCTGTCCCGGGTGTCTGCGCCGCCAGCCCTGTGCCGGCCGCCGCCAGGCCTAGCGCCACGACGACAACCAGC
>DATNHL010000148.1:0-5354 GCA_035604995.1 Occallatibacter sp.
CTTCGCTCCACGCAGGCCAGATGCAGGGAAGACCTCGACAAAGCGATCACCGAAGCCATCTCCTTGATCACATCCGAAAACGCCCAAGCGTGGTTCAGGCACGCTACGAATACCTTACAGTAACAGTGAAAACGCTCTAGCCAATAGCGAGCGCGGGCCAGCCAGCGGCAGCAATGCGGGCGTACGGGACCGCCGCGTGGACGAGCGCTTCGACCTGGAACGCGCGCCGGGCACGCTGATGCACAAGGGAATCAACATTCCCTGCGAGATGCTCGACATCAGCCTGAGCGGCTGCAGGCTGCGCACCTTGCGGCCGTTTACCGCGGGGGCCCTGGAATCGGTGAAGGTGGTTCTGTCCATCCAGGAGATGGTGCTGAGCATCTGGGGTATCACGCAATGGACGACTTGGGACCGGCTGGTCGGGATCCGCTTCATTCATCCCACGGGGCGGACCAGGAATCAGCTTGCCGGACTGCTGACATGCCTCCTGGATAAGAGCGCGGCGGAGGTGGTGAAAAGGGCGGTCGCGGAGGCTTCGGCGGAGGCCGACAGCCCGATTATTGCGCTGGAGCATCCGCTGCCGGTTGAGCCGGAGCCCGAGCGGGAAGAGGAGTTTCAGCAGCCCCCTCCGCCTCCTCCCAAGTCCAAGCGGCCGGAACTGCGCAGCGAGTACAAGGTCCTGAGCCTGGGGGAGGGCGATTCGCCCGCGGTGCTGCACCTGGTGGAGGAAGGCACGATTCTGAGGGGGAGCGTGCTGGACGTGAGCCAGGATGGCTGCCTGGTGCGCCTGGCACGGGCAATTGCGGTGCGGCTGCACGCCCAGGCGGAGGTGGACTTCCACCTGCGCGGGCTGCCCTTCCGGCTTCCGGGGATCACCACGGCGATGCACGATTCGCGGATGGCGGAGATCCGCTTCACGGAGATGAGCAGGCGCAAGCGAGACGATCTTTCCCAGTTGATCATGGAACTGGATGCGCAGAATCAGGCTGCAACGGCGCAATCCGGCTGAGGACAGCAAACTCGAGAATCCCGAGAGCGCCAAACAGCACGGTGAGCAGTTGAACGGTTGTCACCCCGTCCAGCGCGCCGGAGAACCAGGAGCCGGCGACGATGAGGATCCACAGCGCTCGGAAGGCCCGCTGCATCGAGGGGCCGGGAATCTGCTGCAAGGCGCCGGCGGTGACGACGAGCGCCAAAACAATCAGGATGGAGTCGTACATGGGGACGTAGACGTTAAGCAGCAGCGTCCAGGTGATGGTGGCTGCCCACAGCAGAGCATTGAACGGTTTGCCGCAACGGGACGATCTCCACCAGTAGCGGAGAAGAAAAACGGCAGAGGCGGCAGAGCCGAGGAAGAGGATTGCCAGCCCCGCCCACGAGCGCCCGCCGTGCACGAACGCAGAGAACGAGGACAGGTCCACGTACTTGACGAGGATGAGCACGGTCGAGGCCTGCGCGCCGCCAGCGACTTTTCCAAAGGAATGAAGGGTGCGGAAGAAAACAGCCCAGATGCCGAGGCCGCCGATTGCGGTAGGCAGGGCTGCAAGCGCCGCTGCCCCGGCCGCAAAGCCAAGCAGCGACCGGAAGCGTCGCGTCACCAGCAGCATGGGAAGCAGGAGCACCAAGAGGGTTGGCTTGTAGAGGCACAACGACAAGACAAGCCCGCTGCCAAAGCGGTGGTCCGCGTCGTCTTGACAGAGAGCGACAGACAGGGCAAAAAAGCCGACGGCGGCAAGCTGGCCGCTGGCTGCTGTGTCAATGATGAACGGGGAATAGGCAAAAGCGAAACAGTAGAGCAGGGAACGGCGAACCGGATCGAGGGGGAGAAAGCGGTCGATGAGCAGCTTGAGCCCGGCCGCGTACAACGCAAACGTGATCAGCAGCCACAGGACGTAGGCGACCGGATAGGGCAGGCGCGCGAAGGGCTGAAAGAACATTCCCACAAACGGCGGATAGGGCAGCAGTCCATACGCGCCCGCTCGCGCGTGAACCTCGTTGCAGACCTGCTTTTGCAACTCGTAGTCATAGAGGTCCTGCATGGGGTGCGTGTTCAGAATGCGTCCCAGGCTGTAAAAGCCGGCGAAGTCTCCATCGGGAGGACGATGGCTGGCGATGACGATGACTGTGAAAGGCAGCACGAACGCGACGAGAAACACGCTCCAGCAGATGAGGTTGAGCTGTTTCAGATTGGCGGGAGATGCGAGGGCTCGCCCTGGCTGCGCAGGCGGATTTGAAGTCACAAGAAAAACTCCTGGTGCAGAGCGGGTTCCCTTGCATTGTAACGCTGCGGGCGCGTGGGTTCTCGAAGCCGGGCGTGCGGGGTTCACGGCGATTGCGGCCAGCCGCACGCAAGGTCGGGCGCGACCGTCTTGCCGTCGAGGCGGAAGCAGGTGGCGCCGTTGAGGTCGGTGCGGAAGGTGCGCACTTTGGCGGCCTCGAGTTCTTCCAGCACCTCAAGGCGTGGATGTCCGTAGCGGTTGCGAAGGCCGCAGGAGATGACTGCCCACTGCGGGGCGACGCGGGCAAGAAACTCCGGGCGGGTGGAGGTGATGCTTCCGTGATGGCCGACTTTGAGCAGGGTGCTCTGGAGGCCGGGCTCGGCGAGCATAGCCTGCTCGACTGGCGCCTCGGCATCGCCTTCCAGCATCACCGAGGTTGCGCCGTAGGCGATGTGCAGAACCAGCGAGTCGTTGTTGGTGGGCGCGGAGCCGGGCTCATAGCCGCGAAATGGCGCGAGCACGGCGACCTGCGCGCTGCCGAAGGTGAGCGCGTCTCCGGAGCGGAAGGAGCGGACGCGGACGTGGAGATCGGCGGCCTGGTTGAGCAGCGCGTTGTAGGCGCCGAAGCGGGGGTTGTTGCCGACCCACAGCTCGGCGGGATGGAAGTTGCGCAGCACGGCGGGCAGGCCGCCCATGTGGTCGGAGTGGGCGTGCGTCAAGGCAACCGCATCAAGATGGCGGATGCCTCGGGCCCACAGCGCCTCGGAGACGACTTCCTCGCCGATGTCGAAGTCCTGCGGAGCCTGGTGCGGACCACCGCCAAAGCCGCCGCCATCGACGAGCAGGGTCTTGCCGTCGGGAGTGATCAGGAGCAGCGAGTCTCCCTGGCCCACGTCGATGGCTTCCATCAGCAGCGCGCCGTGCGGGTGCTGGATGGGGCGCGGGGCAACGGCTGCCAGGGCGGCCAACAGCAGCGCGGCCCATGCACTGCGGCGCTGCCAACGCCCACCGCGCGCCAGCACGATGGCCGCGGCGAGCAGTGCGCAGAAGGCGGCCGACTGACCCAACAGCGGGGCGGGAATGCGGAAGTCGCCCATCGCCAGCGAGCCGAACACGTGCACCAGCCAGACGCCGAAATGGAGGGGCAGAGCCACAAACATGGCTGGAACCACGGCAGCGGCCGGCCACACGAGGGTGGTCAGCATAGTCAGCAGCGCGGCCGGCATCAGCAGCAGAAGCAGCGGCAGGATGAACAGATTCACGGGCAGTGCGAAGATGGTGATGCGGTGAAAGTAGAGCGCCATGGGCAGGGTCATGGCCAGTTCCACCACGCAGGAGACGACCAGCAGTTCACAAACGCGGAGCAGAAAGCGGCAGGCAAAGGGAAGTACGCGCCAGCTCAGGCGTTCGAACGCGCTGCCCGCGAATGCCCCGGCGAAGAGGCGCAACGTTACGCGAAACTGCGCCTGTTTCGGAGGCAGCTTGGCGTCGATGGAGGTCAGGCTGAGGTCGCGCGTGGCGGTCACCCAAGGGTGGATGGTGTTCAGGAGCAGCGGTGCCGCGACGCCGGCGATGGCCACGACGGCGAGCAGCGTCATTTGCAGGCTGGCGTCGAACAGGCTGCGTGGACTCACAACGAGCAGGCACAGCGAGGCAAAACCGATTGTGTTGAGCGGGCTGCGCTCGCGGTAGACGAGCCGGGCGAGCAGGTAGAGCGTGACCATCCACAGCGAGCGCTGCACTGGGGTGGCGAAGCCGGTGAACAGCGCGTAGGCGAACGAGGCCGCGATGGTCAGGAGCGTGGCCGGGACCCTGGGGATGCGCAGGCGGCGCGTTACCCAGAAAACGCATGCAGCGACAATGGCCAGGTGGAACCCTGAGACGACCAGCATGTGAAAGGAGCCGGTGCGCTCAAAGCCCACGCGCAGCGAATGGGTCAGGTAAGTGCGATCGCCGGCCACCATGGCAGCCAGCATCACCGCGTCGTCCGGGCTCAGGCGCAGGGCCGCGGGTAGCCGGCGCATGGCTGCCGGGAGGGCGAGCAGACGCGTGGTGGCGGCGTGCTGCCAGCCGCTCAGCCTGCAGGCCATCCAAGCCGTTGGCGCGTGACCCAGGCGCTCCACTCGATCCAGATTCACGGTCGCCGTGGAGGTGATGCCCTGCTCGACAAGAAAATCCTCGCGGCTCCAGACGCCCGGATCGTGATAGGTCTCCGGCTCGAGCAGGCGCACGTCGGCGCGAACGCGGTCTCCGCATAGGAGGGCCTGCGCGGCTGCCATGCCGGCAGGGTCGACCGGCCAGCGCACCGTCAGCCGCACGGTGCCTTTGGCCGGGGTCTGCGCATCTGCGTCATCGGTGGCCACTTCGATGGTGGAGACGCTGAGATCGATGCGCTGCGACGGCCGCTCGGCGGGCGCGGGCTCGTCAAGATTCTCTTCGATCTCCGCGTGGACCGGGCCTGCATCAACGACCGTTCCTTCCACGGTGCGCATCAGGCCGTCAGACAGTGCGGCCAGTTGAGGCGCGGGCGCGGGGTGCGGTTCCACCTCAGCGCACCACGCGCCGAGCAGGAACCACAGCACAGCCAGCGGCAGCCACGCGATGCGCGGCACGCGGAGGGCCGCGAGCGCACAGAGAACAGCCAGCACGATGAGCGCAACGAGAACCACGCTAGGCCGCAGCCACAGCCAGTGCGCGGCGCAAATGCCAAGCGCAAAGACCCATGCAGCGTGGAACAGCGGGACTGCGCTCAGTCCGGCGGGGGCGGGGCTGTCGAGGCTTTGCCCGAAGCTGGGGGATTCGGCTTGCATCGCGGTGCGAGAATCAAAAGGATTGTATGCGCGTCAAGCGTAAAGCATTTTTTGGAATGATGTAAGTGGGGCCGACACAGGCGCGAGGCTTTCTGGCTCGCCTCGCTGCCGCTGCTCGAAGCTTGCTTGGGCGGAGAAGACGCAGCCTCCGCCTCTGCCTTCGTAGAGCGCTCGTGCGGCAGAGACGTACATAGGATTGCCGCGTTCATTGGCTGCTGCAGTAGTCTTGAGGTGAAGGTTCTTGTTTCGCGTTCGTGCATCAAAGCCGATGTTAAGAGAGGAAATCTGAATGGCCAAGATGACGCGCCGCACTCTGATGCGGAAT
>DATNHL010000149.1:0-5750 GCA_035604995.1 Occallatibacter sp.
CTTCGCTCCACGCAGGCCAGATGCAGGGAAGACCTCGACAAAGCGATCACCGAAGCCATCTCCTTGATCACATCCGAAAACGCCCAAGCGTGGTTCAGGCACGCTACGAATACCTTACAGTAACAGTGAAAACGCTCTAGAGCCACCGCGCGTGTTCATGCAAGGCTTTTTTCGCAGCCCGAGCAGCGGCAGATCCTTACTGCGGCCGTCCTTTGGCTGTTCTGGGCCTATGAGCTCCAGTCATGCTGCGCCTGCGTAATTCGCGTCCCGTCAGCTCGAGTACAGATTTTTATTCAGGAACTCGTTGCGAAACTTGCCCTCAGGGTCATGGTGCTTCAGGAGCGCTTTGAAATCGCTGAGCCGGGCGTACTGCGCCTGCAAGCGCGCCGGCGGCACGGTGAACAGTTTGCCCCAGTGCGGCCGGGCATCGAACGGCTCCAGTTGTTTTTCGATCAGGGGTAGTATCTTGCTAACCTCGGGCCACTCCGGCTTCCAGGTAAAGTGGATGGCCAGCGAGGGCCGCTGGTAGGCCATGCTCATCCACAGATTGTCCGCGGCGATGGTGCGCAGTTCGGTGATGAACAGGTGGGGCGTTATCTGGTCGCGCAGCTTCTCGACGGCGAGAATGGCTTCGTAGCCTCGATCGCGGGGAACGAAGTACTCGGTCTGCAACTCGCGGCCGCTGGAAGGGGTGAAGTTCATGCGGAAGTGCGGCAGCCGCTCGTACCAGGGCCCCGGAGTGCCTCGCTGCTCGGTGCAGGGCTCAGCCTCGTGTCCAGCGATGGGGTGAAGCTTCTCAGTGGCAAGTTTGGCGCCGAAGAACTCAGGCTGCCAGTCGTTCTTGTCGCCGGGAGCAAGGCGCCGCTTGATCCAGACCTGCGTGGCCTGATGGTGCTGCCAGTCGGTAAACAGGCTGACGCTGTATCCGCTCGAAAAGATCTCGTCGAAGTGGTGCTCCAGGTGGTCGAGAGAGAGATGCTCATACACCGACTGCGCCACCTGGAAGGAGGGCTGCAGTTCGAGCGTGACGCTGGTGACCACGCCGAGCCCGCCCAGTCCCACAACCGCGCCCAGAAGCCGCTCGCCGTCCTTTTCACGGGACAGGGCCAGCAATTCGCCGTCGGCCGTCACCACTTCCAGCCCCGCAATCGCCGTGGCCAGGTTGCCGTTGTGCACGCCTGAGCCGTGGGTGGCCGTAGCAATGGCGCCTGCCACAGAGATATGAGGCAGCGAAGCCAGGTTGTGCAGCGCATAGCCGCGGTCGTCGATGTAGGGGGAAAGCTTGCCGTAGGTAACGCCTGCGCCTACGGTCACAGTGCGCGCCTTTTCGTCGAGCGCGATCTGGTCGAGACGCTTGAGCGAGATCTGATTCTGCGTGCTGTCGGCGATGGTGTTGAACGAGTGCCGCGTGCCCAGCGCCCGCAGCTTACTGCAGCTCTTCACCACCTGGCGCACCTCTTCGACCGATCCAGGCATATGCAGCCGGTCAGTGCTGTAGGTAAGGTTGCCCGCCCAGTTCTCCCGCGGCCCGGTTGGCTCCTGGCCAGCCACGAAATGCGACAACATGCTCCCGGCCACAACCGCTCCGGATGCCTTCAGGAACTCCCGTTTATCCATTGACCTCGCTCCAATCCGCGCACGCATGAGGGGCTACTGCCTATAGCGGAGCCAGAATTGGTGTGCCTCAAAACCGCAGCGCTCAAGTCGACGCGACCACCAGGGAGGGACGACCTGGCACAGACGTCAAACAGGACACAGCAAATCTGGTTCCGCTCTACGCAGGGGCGTGCTGGACAAGAATAGAGGCAGAAGGGCTGGCAGGCAAACGGTTTCTGAGGAAACCGTCTGGCTCTGCGTTCCAATGCACGGCTCGGCCTTGGGATCGGCGGCGACCTTTCGCCCGCCGTGCAGAAAATAACCCTGCGTCGGCGCACAATGACAATAGGGGGTCGAGCGGAGAGCTCTTGACCGGGGTCGCCACGGACACGCATTTGTCCGTGGGGTGGAGAGCCCGCCTTAAGCCTGCCGAAGGGTCTCGATTTTGAGACCTGGGAAACCAGCAGTCCTCAAGCCAAGCTAAATCCGCTTTTCTGCAGCGGGAGCGTTCTCACGCGCTTGCCTGTGGCGGCAAAGATGGCGTTGGTGACCGCGGGCAAAATGGGCGGCAGTGTCGGCTCGCCGAGGCCGGTGGGGGCGTAGTCGGTCTTGCGCCAGTAAACCTCGATAAGTGGAACCTGCCTCATCCGGAACAGCGGGTGGTTGTGGAAGTTTGACTGCTGGACCTTGCCATCCACCAGTGTGACCTCCTGCGCCATCTCGCCCAGTCCGTCAATGACGCCGCCCAAGCCCATGCTCTCTGCCGCGCGCGGGTTGATGATCTGGCTGCCCACGTCGCCGGCCGCCCAGACGTGGTGGACGGTGACCTTGTTGTTGGCGTCCACGCTTACGTCTGCCACTTCGGCGAAGTAGCCCAGGTGGCAGAACCAGGCGGCGATGCCCATGCCGCGGCCAGGTTCCTTGCTGCGATGAGCCCAGCCGGACTTTTCCGCGACCAACTTAAGCACGCCCTTGTACCGCTCGGGAATGAGAACGGACTGTCCTGTCGGCTCGTGGTCGCCTACGGCGTCGCTTTGGCTCGCGGACCAGGGCGATTGCTTGTTGCTGAGCAGGTCGAGCTGAAACTCGAGCGGATCGCGTCCGGCTGCATGAGCACACTCGTCCAGGAAGGACTGCGCCACCCAGCAGTAGGCGTTGTCGCCGGGGGCGCGGAGCGCTCCTGTGCGCAGCATGAGGGGCTGCGCGGAGGTGTAAAGCGCGTAAGAGGGCGGAAACCCGGCAGGATAGGTGTCCGGTCCTATCCCGCCGCCGGACGTTGAGTGCTTTTCGTCGCCAAAGGTGACCAGGTGGTGACGCCAGGCAGTCAGCTTGCCCTGCGCGTCGAGACCGGCCTTGAAGCCAACCGTTCCGCCGGGGCGGAAGGGGTCGTGGGCAATGTCATCTTCGCGGGACCAGAGCAGCTTGACCGGAACGTCAATCTGCTTTGCAATCCAAGCGGCCTCGACAGCGTAGTCGTTCTGCAGCCGCCGGCCAAAACTGCCGCCTCCGCGCACCATGTGGGTAGTGATGTCGCTTTCCTTGATGCCGAGCGATTTCGCCACCAGACCGCGGCCGTCAACGGGAAGCGTGCTGGTAGTCCACATCTCGAGCTTGCCGTCTTTCCAGTGGGCGGTGCAGCCCTGCGGCTCCATGGTGACGTGTGCGAAGAACGGATATTGGTAGGTGGCCTCGACTACCTTGGCCGAAGACTTGAGCGCGGTGTCCACGTCGCCGTACTTGCGCACGGTGGTCCCGGGCGGGGTCAGCAGCAGCTCTGCTGCGCGCTTCTCGAAACCGTCACTACTTTGCACCACGGCAGGGCCCAGGTCCCATTGAACTTTGAGTTGCTTGCGGGCCTGCTGCGCCTGCCACCAGGTGTCCGCCACGATGGCGATGCCTGGCTCCATGCCCGGCTCCCAGGGCGTGAAAGCGGCTGGAGTGATGCCGCCATCAATCACCAGTACATGGCGCACGCCAGGGAGCGATTTAATCTCATCGGTGTTGGCAGACTTCACCTTGCCGGCAAACACAGGAGCCTTTTCAATGGCTGCGTATAGCATGCCGGGCAACTGGACATCGACGCCGAAGAGCGGCTTGCCGGTAACGATGGCGTGGGTGTCGACGCCGGCCTGCGAGTGGCCGATGATGCGGTAGTCTTTCGGGTCCTTGAGCTTGACGCTGGCGAACGCGGGGGCGGGAAGCGCCGCGGCTTTGGCGGCCAGCTCTCCATAGCCGGCGGAGCGGCCGGAGGCGGCGTGGAGCACACGGCCGGATTGCGTTGTGCATTCGACCGCGGGCACGCCCCAGGTTTGCGCAGCAGCTGTGATGAGCAACTGGCGCCCGGCCGCACCCACGCGGCGCATCGGCTCCCAGCCCATGGGGGTGTTTGCGGAGCCGCCGGAAAACTGCGGCCCGTATTTCTTCTCGTCCAGATCGGCCTGCTGCACGCGGACGTCTTTCCAATCGACATCCAGTTCCTCGGCGATGAGCATGGGCAGCATGTTGCGCATGCCCTGGCCGGTTTCCGAGGCGCGCGCCATGATGATCACGGTGCCATCGGGCGCAATTCTGATGAATGCCTGCGGCGTGAGGTCGACCGGAGTGCCGATCCTCTGAGCTGCGGCGAGCGGTGAGCGATAAAGATCAAGCGCCAGGCCGCCACCGGCAAGGGCGCTCAACTGAAGAAATGATCTGCGATCGATGCGCATGGTTCGAGCCTCCCTTCTATTTGTTGGCGGTGGAAACTGCGGCAGCGGCTTCATGAATGGCTTGACGAATGCGCGGATAGGTCCCGCAGCGGCACAGGTTGCCACTCATGGCCGTGTCGATATCCGCGTCGGTTGGATGGGGCGTGTGGGCCAGCAGCGCGGCAGCAGACATGATCTGGCCGGCCTGGCAGTAGCCGCACTGCGGCACGTCCAGCGCCTCCCACGCCACCTGCACCGGGTGGTAGCCGTCCGGCGAAAGCCCCTCGATGGTGGTGATTGCCTTGCCCTCCGCGGCGCTCACGCGGGTCAGGCAGGAGCGGGTCGCCTTGCCGTCCATGTGCACGGTGCAGGCGCCGCACAGGCCGATGCCGCACCCATACTTCGTGCCCGTGTAATTCAAAACATCGCGCAGCACCCACAGGAGCGGTGTGTCGGGATCAACGTCCACAGTGCGTTCGGCGTTGTTGACTGTCAGTTTCAGCGGCATTTCTGCACCTCACTGTCGGCTGGATAGATGGCTTGCAATCGGAACCAACGAAGCGCTATCGAACTCTGCTTCCCATGGGCGGAAGCAGAACGGGGAAGTCGACCCCGGGGAAGGGAAGAATCCGGGGATATTTCAAACAGACGAAGGACGGGAGCCTCAGGACTCCCGCCCCGGAACCTCATTTTAGACCCTGGCGTTCCTTTTTTCGAGAACCGGGAACGCCGGGCATGGAACTATTCTAGCGGCTGAAGATCACATAGCGCCGGCCGGCATAGAGCCGGAAACCGCCCGCCGGGTCGGCCGTGACCTGCAGCGGCGTGGGCCGTTTGAGCCCCGCGTCGGTGCCCGAGTTCACGGTCAGCAGGTCGTGCGCGCCCACATCGGTCACCACGAACTTGTCTCCGGCGATGAATCCAATGCCGTAGACGCCCGCCGGCAGGCTCTCGCCGCCTACCTTGATAGGCACCTCGGTAATGAAATAGGCCGAATACTTGGCCTGAATATCGGTCGAGTAGCCGCTCGTATCCACCAGCGTGGCCAGCACATAGAACCCATCGGCAAACTTCACGCCGCCCGAGTTGCGCGACTGCGTGGTGGCCGACTGGCCCTTGTAATAGACGCTGGCAGGCAGCAGTTTCTGCATATCCGCCGGCTTCAGGACTGTGTCGCTGCCCTGCGCGATAGCCGCCAGCGGCGCCGCCATCATGGCCACGGCCATCGTGCCGGCCGCGACAAACTTCAAAACTGCTGGGTAACGCATCGTGAAACCTCCCTCTTTCGCTTGCGTAACGGAGTATACCGCACCCTCCGCCGCGCTGGCTCTAGGGCCTGTTAACACTTATAGGGCGGACAGCGTTGCGAGAGAAAATCGGGCCAGACGAGGCGGAGCCCGAAGGCTTTGGCGACCCCAAGGTCGAGGGCGACAACAAAGTATGGCCCGATTTTATCCGCAACCCGAA
>DATNHL010000150.1:0-3467 GCA_035604995.1 Occallatibacter sp.
ACTAGCCACTAACCACTAGCCACTGTTTTACTCGTGCCTCAGCGCTACCATGGGATCAACTTTAGCCGCGCGGCGCGCGGGAAGATAGCAAGCCAGCAGCGCCGCAGCCATCAGCACCAGGGACGCACACGAAAGAGTGGACGGGTCATAAGGCCGGATGCCCAGATCCGCCAATTCGTGGCCCAGCAGCTTGCCGAAGGTGAACGTCCCCGCCGACCCAATCACAACCCCACTTACAATGAGGACTAACGCATCCTTTAGCACCAAGTTCACAACGTCGCGAGCGCGCGCACCCAGTGACATCCGGACCCCAATCTCGTGGGTGCGCTGCGCCACGACGTAGCTCATGACGCTGTATACCCCCGCCGCAGCCAGCAGCAGCGCGAGCGCCGCGAACGCCAGAACCATCTCCACCATGCCCATCGGTCCCGCTAATTCGTCAGACGCCATCTGCCGCATGGTGCGAACGTCGTCGATCGGAAGATCCTTATCCACCGCCCGCAAGGAGCGCTTCAAAGGCTCCGCTAAGCCCTGGGAGGTCGTCAGGGCCCGCACTACAAACGTCATGGCGCGCTCGGGATTCTGGGCGTAGGGCAAGTAAACACCAGGGAGGGGCGTCTGGCGCGCATCCCTGATCGCGTCGCCCACCACGCCTATCACGGTAACCCAACGCTCGTCACTACCACCGCCTGCCAGACGCAACCTCCTGCCGATCGGATCTTCACCACTCCAGGCGCGGGCCAGGGTCTCATTAATCAGCGCCACCCGCAATGCTCCGGCTGTGTCCTGCCCGCTCAACCCTTGTCCGCGGCGCTGGGGAATTCCGAGGGTCCGGAAGTAGTCCGCGCTCACTCTTAAGACAACCGCGGCGGCATTCGCTGCCGCACCGGGCCGCGTTTGGAGGGAAATGGGCTTGAGTGCCGAGCGGAGCTCCCAAAGAACAGGTAAATCATCCACGATCCCGGCCGATTCCACCCCCGGGACGCCGCGAGTGCTTTCGAGCGCCCGGCGATAGAACGCCGCCACCTCCTGGTCCCGCGGATAGGCCGACTCAGGCAAAGAAAGCGTCACGGTCAGCAGATTGGTCACGTCGATGGAGGGGTTCGGGCTGCCGACCATGAGAACGAGGCGAAGCATCAAGCCGCCCAACCCCAACAACGCCACGGCCAGAGCGACTTCTGAAATCACCAGGTATTCGCGCACGCGGTGCGAACCGCCGGCCCGCGAACCTCTACGACCTTCCTTCAGCGCTTCGTTGAGGTCCAGCTTGGAGCCGTAGATGGCCGGGGCCAAGCCAAACAGTAGCGGCGTCAACACGCAGAGGAGCAGCGCGAAGCCAAGAACCCGTGCGTCCAGGGTCGGCACGGTAGAAGAAGCACTGACGGCGATGGGAAGCAGCGAGCGCAAGATGCCCATTCCCCAAACGCCGAGCAAAAGGCCGAAAAGGCCCGCCACCAGAGCGAGTATCAGGTTCTCCGTGAGAAGCTGGCGAATGAGCCGGAACCGCACCGCGCCCATCGCGACCCGCACCGCCATTTCGCTCTCTCGCACCGAGGCGCGGGCCAGAAGTAGGTTGGCCACGTTGGCGCAGGCGATCAACAGCACGAGCACTACCGGGAACATGATGAAGGCCAGCCCCAACCCGAGCTTCTTATTAATCTCGTCTTGCAGCAGGACAACCTGGACGTCCCAGCCCTTATCGGCGCCGGGAAACGCCTGCGCCAAGCGGCCGGCCAAACTGCTCATCTCGGCTTGGGCTTGGTCTTTTCCGACACCGCGTTTCAGGCGACCGATCACCATCACCTGGCGCACGCCGCGGCTCAGCGGGTTCGAGCGCAGATCGAGCGGAACCCACAGGTCGGGGGCGCCGGTGAACATTCGGAAACCGGCTGGCATTACCCCGATGACGGTGTAGCTTTCGTGGTTAAGTGTGATGTTGCGCCCGAGAATCCTCGGGTCGGCCCCAAAGCTGCCCTGCCACACGCCATGGCTCAGAATAACCACTCGCGCCTCGCCTTGGGACTCTTCCAACAGAAAGTCACGCCCGATCGCGGGTTGCACGCCCAAGAGACGAAAATAGTTGAAAGATACCCGTTCGCCGCCAAGGCGCTTAGGCTCACCCGCGTTCGTGAGCGGGAATGATTCGCCTGCATAGGCGGCGAGGTCCTGGAAAACGCGGTTCTGCTGGCGAAAGTCCAGATAGTCTGGAATTGACAGATTGTTCCTGCTGCTGAAAGAGTTGGAGGCCCAGAGATTAACGATTTGTCGTTGCTGCGCGATCGGCAGGTGCACCTCAATCAAGGCACTGAGAAAGCTGAAAATGGCGGTATTGGCGCCAATCCCCAAACCCAGCGTCAGCACCATCACCGCCGAGATGCCCGGATTGTGCGCCAGCGTGCGTAGGCCGTAGCGCAAATCCTGGAGCAGAGTGGTCATCGTGGTCCCCCCTCGACAGAAAAGTGGCTAGTGGTTGGTGGCTAGTGGCTAGATCATGTAAGCCAAGTAACCCCTCACCCGTCCCGCCCCGGCTGGTGAAAGCGCCGCAGCGGGACACCCTCTCCCCAGGGGAGAGGGCTGTAAATTTCTTTGGCTAGCCACTAGGCACTAAGCACTAGCCACTGTTCTACTCGTGCCGCAGCGCCACGATGGGATCAACCTTCGAGGCGCGGCGCGCGGGAATGTAGCAGGCCAGCAGCGCGACTCCCGCGAGCAGCGCCGCTACGGCGGCAAATGTCAGCGGGTCGGTGGGACGGACGCCGTACAGCAAAGTCGAGAGGAATCGGGTCATGCCGACTGCTCCAGCCAAACCACAAGCGATTCCCACCAAGGTCAGCGCGAACCCCTGTCCCACAACCAGCCCCAGAACGTTGCGCCGTTGCGCCCCGAGAGCAATGCGCACCCCAATTTCGTGGGTTCGCTGTCCAACGAAGTACGAAATCAAGCCGTAGATGCCAACGCTGGCCAGGAGGACGGCGGCCGCGGCGAATGCTCCCAAAAGCATCATGGCGAAACGCTTGGCGGCGAGGGAATCGGAAATTATCTCTTCGATGGTCTCGAAGTCCCAGAGGACCCGGTCCTTGCTCATTTCACCGGTCACACGGCGAATCGCGTCCGCCAAGCCCACAGAGGCATTCCGAGACCGCACCACGACGCCGATTCCCGGCACGGACAACTTCAACGGCGCATCGTCGAGTTGCATGAAGGAGTGATAGATCTGGGCGCGGAGCGGGTTGGCCTCGTCAAAATCGAGCCCCCATTGTTTGACGTGGCCGACCACGCCAATGATCTCAGCAAGTTGATCAAACCCGTTGAGGTGAAGGCGTTTCCCAAGGGGGTCCTGGCCGGGGAAAAACTTCTGCGCCAACACGTCGTCGATAACGATAACCGGTGGCGAGTGCTCGTTGTCCAGTTCCGAGAAGAAGCGGCCGCGCTTGAGCCGAATACCCATCGCCTTTAAATATCCAGGC
>DATNHL010000151.1:0-2818 GCA_035604995.1 Occallatibacter sp.
GAGCAGCCCGCCAGAATTGCCAGCGCCAGCATCGCCATTAGCAGTTTCTTCATGGCACCTTCTATTCGCAGGCGTGAAATTTTGCAACTGTTTGGGGTCCGGTTCATTCTACTAGATGCAGTGGAGGAGATTGGCCCTGGACTCGTATCTGAGAAGGTTACAGGAAGCGGTTGCGTCCGCTACTCACGGTATGACCGTGGAGGAGTTTACCCGCCATCCGGAAGGGAAGTGGAGCGCAGGGGAAGTGCTGGAGCATCTCTCCCTCACCTACTCCGGGACGGTTAAGGGTTTTGAGCGCTGTTTGCAGGCAGGCAAACCACTGGCGCGCCGTTCAACGCTGAAGGATAGAGTGGCGGCGGCGCTCGTCGTGGAAGTCGGCTATATGCCCAGCGGACGGCAGGCGCCCCAGCATGCACGGCCCCGGGGCCGGCCGGCCGAAGAGGTGTTGCAACAAGTCGGATCGCAGATCGCGGAAATGGACGAAGTCATCCGTCAGTGCGAACTCCGCTTTGGAAAGCACACACCAGTGTTGGACCATCCTTTCTTGGGGCCCCTGACAGCAAGACAGTGGCGAAAGTTTCATTGGGTGCACGGGCGGCATCACGTGAAGCAGATCTGGAGGCTAAGAGGGAAACTTACGGCGTGATCTCGAACACCACGCCGTAGCCGTAGGCGCCGCCGGATTCGGTGGCGCCGTAGAGGTGCCTCTCTTGCTTATCCAGGATCACGCCGCCTTGCGGCCAGATTCCGTCCGGGCCGTTGAACTTATAAAGCACGCTGTACTTCCACTTGCCGTGAGTCTGAGGAGCGAGTTTGTAGACAACCCCGCAGGCAACCCCGCCGCAGTCATTGCCGCCGCCAGCAATGCCGTAAAGTGCACCCGCCTTGTCCCTGGCCATCGTGCCTTGGGGATAGACGCCGTCCTGAATGTGCGGGAAAGTGTACAGAATGGTTTGCCTCCAACGGCCGTGCGGGCCGGGCGTGAGCTTGAAGACTGTACCTTGGCCAGTCGGACCGCCCTGGGTGGTGCCGTACAGGTTCCCGGCGGCGTCGAAGACCAGGCCGCCGTAGGGTTGCGCGCCGTCGATTCCGCCAAAGCTGTGCAAGACCCGTTCCTTCCAGCCACCGCCTGCCACAGGGGAGATCTCGAAGACAGTACCGAGGTTATCGCTTCCGCCGGCCCAGGTAGTGCCGTAGACATTGCCTGAATCGTCAAGGACGGGCGCAAAGTAAGGCTCCGACCCGTCGTAGCAAAACTCGCCGAACTTGGCGCAGAAGCTGTAAAGGATAGTTTCTGTCCACCCGTTGGAGCCGGGGGTCAACTCGAAAGCAATGCCGCCCCCGTAGATTCCTCCCTCGCGCGTGAGTCCATAAAGGTTGCCTGTCTCGTCCATCACCAAGCCAGCCCACGGGGAAGACCCATCCGACCCGTGATAGGTGAGATCGAAGCTGTGGAGCACATCGATCGTCCAACCATTAGAGCCGGGCGAGAGTTCGAAGGCAGTGCCATCGTCGTGGGTGCCACCACTCGTTGCCGTGCCAAAGAGGTTCCCGGCGGGGTCAACGATCAGCGGCGCGTAGGGGGTATACCCTCCGCTTCCTGTGAAACTATAGATCACGGTTTCGGTCGAGCTGTGGGAGCCAAGCGCGACCTCATAAACGGTGCCAGCTCCCCCGGTGCCGCCACCGCTTGTGGTGCCGTAAAGGTGCCCATTCCGGTCCAGGACAACGGTAGCTTGTGGGACGCATGCATCAGGGGTGCAACTGAAGCTATGCAGCACTTTTTCCTTGGGAGCAGCGGAGGCGCGCACTGCCAAGGCGAAGGCTGTCAGGAGGATAGCCGAGGTCAGGTGTTCCAACAGGCGACGCAATCGTAGTGACATTTCGCGTTACCCCTCGCGGAAGGCGCTGCCAGGCCGGGGACGGGCTAAGCGGCGAAGCCGGCAGCGACATTTTACCACTAAATGCGGGCGCTGGCCTCGAGAAACCAGCGCCCGCTCCAAAGATGCGACGACCTCAGAGCCCACTAATCGGCATCATTGCCCGGGGGCTGCGGCGAACTTTGCGGTAAAAGAATTTTCTTCCCGACTATCGATCAAAACTGAAAACCCTCGAACCTTGTCGAGGGCTCAGTCAAGGCTGGTAGCGATCGTTACTTCTCTTCCGACGGCGCCTGCTCCGCGGACTCCCGCACCGAAGTCGGAACGCCCGACTTACGCGCTTCCTCTTGCAGGCTCTCCATCTGTGCCTTGGCGTCGTCCAGAGCCTTCTGCTTCTCGGCGATCTTGTCTTTGTAGTCTTTGTCTTCCTTATCCCACGTGGTTTCGTTGCGCATGCGGTTGCCGACGTCGGCATACATGGCGGCGGCACGCAGACGGTACTCGCGTTGCGTCACATCCAGTTCGCGTGCCAGCAGGTCTACCTGTTCCTTCTCTTTGGCAATCCTTTGCTGCCAATCCGCATACACCCTTTGCCGCTCTTCCGCCGACTGGCCGGGCGTGACTTGCGGCGGCTTGTCGGCCTTTTGCGCATCCTGAGCGGCTTGCGAGCTGTCAGCACTTTGCGACGTGGCCTGACCGTCGCCAGACGCGTTGCCTACGACGCTGACCTTGTCGTCAGTGGGCAGATTGTCATTGTCAAACTGTTTGGCCGCTGGCGCTTTTTTGTCCTTGCGCACCGAGCGGGCATAGTCGCCCAAGGGCTGCGGCGGTGGGGTCGAGGGCTGCTGGATTGAATTCGAGCCGGGGTCCGAACCTTGCGTGCCCGAGTTCTGGGCGCTCGAAACCGAAACCAGCATGCTTACCAGAATCATTCCTGC
>DATNHL010000152.1:0-16659 GCA_035604995.1 Occallatibacter sp.
GGGCGCTCACGCTGGACCTGAACCCCGAGGCCCTGACCTCCTCGGTGCTGAACCAGTACCTCGCCGTGAAGGAGCGGGCGATGGTTTGAGGAAGGGGAATTATGGGATTTTTCGCCCCTACACGGAATCTCTGCCGCCCGCTGGGTCATCTGAGAGAATGATGGCAGTGAATCGAGCCGGACAATTTCATTCCCGGCGGGCGACCCGGCCGGTGCTTCTCGCGGTGCTGGGTCTGGCCGTGGCCGCCGCGCCTGTTTGCGCACAGGGGCCCAATCCCACCTCCGCCACCAATCCGTTCTACGGCAGCGTCACCGTTCACCCGGCCACCGATGAGACTCTGAAGCTCTCGCTGGACGAGGCGATAAGCCTGGGCCTCAAGAACAATCTGGGCCTGAAGGAAGCGGAAAACGGCGAAAAGCTGCTGCAGGGGGAAAAGAACGTCGCGCTGCAGGAGTTCCTGCCCACCATTATTCTGAGCGGCTCAACCGGCGTCTACCAGCACAACCTGGCCGCGCTCGGCTTCGGCCCCGGCGTGATTGGCAAGTTTGCCGGACTGTTCGGCGGAACGATGCCGGCCGGCTTCAGCTTCATCACCCGCGACGACCTGACTCAGGGACAGGTGTTTTTCAACGAGACGCTTTTTTCCGGCCCGGTGATCGCCGCCTACAAGGGCGCCGGCGCGGCGGAACGGGCGGCGCATTTCGCCAAGATGTCGGCACGGGGCGAGGTGGTGCAGCAGGTGGCCACGGCCTATCTGCACGCCATTGCCGCAGCCAGCGAGGTAGACAACACCAAGGCCCTTGAAACGGAGGACCAGGTGCTGCTCGACCACGCCCATGCCGCACACGAGGCGGGGACCGCAGCCAACCTGGACGAGCTGCGCGCCAAGGTCCAGTTGCAGGCGCAGCAGCAGGCGCGCATTCTGGCCGAGAACGCTCTCGAAAAGGACCTAATCCTGCTGAAGCGGGAGATCGGCGTAGCGCCAGGGCAGAAGGTCGCCCTGACGGACCCCGCGCCCTACAGCGACCTGGCCACGCAGACGCCGGAAGAGGTTCGCGCGGTCGCCTACAAGAACCGTCAGGACTACCAGAATCTGCAAAACCAGGCCGTCGAGTACAAGGCCATCCACTCTGCCTATCGCTGCTACCGCCTGCCCACCCTCAGCTTCGGCGGCTACTACGCCGTGAGCGACGTGAGCGGCGCCGGCACACACGGCAACTTTGTGGCCCAGGGCACGCTGAGCGTTCCGCTGTTCCGCGAGGCCAAGCTGCGCGGCGATGTGGAAGCCTCGCAAGCGCAGATGGACGCCATGAACAACCAACTCGCCGATCTGCGCGGCCACATCGATCAACAGGTGCGCGCGGCGCTTCTGGATGTGAACGCCGCCTCCCAACTGGTGCAGGTGGCCCGCTCGAACGTAGACCTCGCCACGCGGGCTCTGAGCGATGAAAACGAGCGCGTGAACGCCGGCGTGGACGACAACCTTCCCCTGGTGACCGCGCAGGCTACGCTGGCCTCAGCCCAGAGCAACCTGGTGGAGAGCCTCTACCAGTACAATCTGTCGAAGCTGGCCCTGGCACGGGCCGCGGGCATCCTGGAAACGCAATACCGCGAATACCTGGGGCGATAGGCACAAGCGGTCCATCCCGGAAATGAACCTGGGCCGGTGCGCTCTCTGCCGTCGCATGCAAGCCCTCGCTTTCAGGGGGCGATTCGCGCCCAAAAGCAAAGAGCCATTGTGTATGCCGACGGCTCCATCACCATTGAAAAGAAGTGAATAAACCCACCGCACACACCGACTTCCAGACTTTTCGCGTAACGTAGAGATACGAGGCACCCGACGCACATGTCGAGAAGACTGAGCATCAAATACTATGTGGAACCGGACCCGGCGGCACTGGCGCGGCGGGCGGCGCAGTATTTTGTCGAGATGGCCGGGGAGGCTGTGGCGGGGCGTGGGCGGGCGCGGATCGCCATCAGCGGGGGTTTGACGCCCAAAGCGACGTTCCAGCTGCTGGCCGACCCAAATGAGCCATGGCGCAGCCGCATGCCCTGGGCCGATCTCGAGATCTATTGGGTGGACGAGCGCTCGGCGCCTCCGGACCACGCCGACAGCAACTACCGCATGACCCGCGAGGCAATGCTCGACTACGTGCCGCTGAAGGCGGACCAGATTCACCGCATCGAGGGCGAGCTGGAACCGGAGGCCGCCGCATCCCGCTACGAGTCGGAGCTGCGCAACGGCTTTCGGCTTGAGGGCGCCGAGAGCCCGCGCTTCGACCTTGTCGCGCTGGGCATGGGCGACGACGGCCACACCGCCTCGCTGTTTCCGCACACCGAGGCGATCCACGAGGTGGGACGCCTGGCGGTGGCCAACCACGTGCCTCAGAAAGACACTTGGCGCATCACCCTCACCTGGCCGGTAATCAACCGCGCCAGCTCGGTCTTCTTCCTCATCGGCGGAACGGACAAGGCGGCGGTGTTGCAGGAAGTGTTGACCGGGCCCTGGGACCCCGAGCGGCTGCCCAGTCAACTGATATGGCCCTCAAGCGGTATACTCACACTGATTCTGGATAAGGCTGCAGCTGCGCTTTTGCCCGCGACTGACGGGGAGGGCTGTGGGTTTTTGGAGAGAGAACGATGATTCTGGCGGGAGACGTAGGCGGCACCAAGGTGGACCTGGCGCTGTATGACTTTATCAACGGCAAACTGCAATACACACGCGACAAGGTCTATCGGGCCAAGGACTACCCGGGGCTTGAAGTCATCGTCGAGGAGTTTCTGGGCGAGGACAAAGTGACCGCTGCCTGCTTCGGCGTTCCCGGACCGGTGCGCGACGGCCGTCTGCGGCTGACCAACCTGCCATGGACCATCGATAGCCGCGAGCTTTCGGCGGGCCTGGACATCCAGCACGTCTTCCTGATCAACGACCTGGAGGCCAACGGCTACGGCGTGGCCGAACTGACGAACGAGCAGATTTGCACCCTGGCCGAGGGCGACGCGAGCCAGGTGGGCAACCGCGCCCTGATCGCCGCCGGAACCGGGCTCGGCGAGGGCTACCTGGTGTGGAACGGGCGGACCCACATTCCCTATCCCAGTGAGGGCGGCCACGCGGACTACGCGCCGCGCAACGAAGACGAGATCGATCTGCTGCGCTTCCTGAAGGAGAAGTACAACGGGCGCGTGAGCTTTGAGCGCGTGGTGGCCGGCATGGGTCTGACCAACATCTACGAGTTTCTGCGCGAGGTGCGCGGCATGGAAGAGCCGGTCTGGCTCACCGAAAAATTCACCGCGGCCCATGACCCCAACTCCGTGATCACTGAGATGGCTCTGTCGGCCAAAAGCGAAATCTGCCAGAAGGCGATGGACATGTTCGTCTCGGCCTATGGCGCCGAGGCCGGCAACCTGGCTCTCAAGGTGCTTTCGGTGGGCGGGCTCTACCTGGGCGGCGGCATCGCTCCGCGCATCATTGAGAAACTGAAGGACGGCACCTTCATGAAGGCCTTCACGGACAAGGGCCGCCTCAGCCAGTTGCTGATCAACATGCCGGTGCGGGTGATCCTGGAAAGCCGCGCTGCCCTGCTGGGAGCAGCGGCGTATGCGGAGGCAAGGGCCGCGGAGATCAGCGGGATCTCGGCACGCGCGGCGTCGCTCAAGGCCTGAGCCAAGGCAACACGCGATAGACAGAGAAGGCCAGCCGGGTTCGGCTGGCCTTGCTTCGTTATGGCAGTCGTGAGAGCAGGAAACCTGCCTTCTGCCCCTCCCCATACCATGGTGTTGTCAGCCTTCACAGCGGTTCGCGACCGATGGCGCGCATGCGGGTCTCGATGGCCATGCGGTCGAGCGTCTCCAGGGGCAGGCTGAGGAATAGTTGTACGCGATTGCGGATCTGGCGCAGGGTTTGCGCAAAGGCCGCACGCTTTTGCTCGTCGCTGCCCTCGACGGCAGCGGGATCGGGAAAGCCCCAGTGCGCCGTTACCGGCTGACCGGGCCATAGCGGACACACCTCGCCGGCCGCGTTGTCGCAGACAGTGACGATGAAGTCCATTTGCGGCGAATCGGGCCGGGCAAACTCGTCCCAGCTCTTGCTGCGGAGGCCTTCGATCAGGTAGCCGAGAGCGCGGATCTGCTCGACGGCAAATGGATTCACGCGGCCAGTGGGATGGCTGCCCGCGCTGTAGGCTTTGAAGCGGCCGGCACCCATCGTATTGAAGAGTGCCTCGCCCATGATGCTGCGCGCCGAGTTGCCGGTGCAGAGCACGAGAATGTTATACGGCTTTTGCATTGGAAGCGGTCTCCAATCTTGGCGACCATTGGTGGTTGGGTTTACCCACCTTTTCGGTCGCCGCGGCGACAACGCGAATGGATGGGGCATGGAACACTCGTGAGAGCACTCAGCCGCAGCAACCCGGCGCGCAGCATCCGGCGGCGGGCTTGGTGGCGCGGATAAACGCGCTCATGAATTTGCCCTCGACCAGCGGCGCAATCCTATCCACATCGATGCCCGCTTCGACGAGAAAGTGGCGCGCATCTTCGATGGAGTAGACGCGCGTGGGCTCGATGGAGATCTTGCCGAAGCCGGCCAGCACCAGCTTTGCGCCGTACTCGCGCTCTTCCATGGCGCCGGCGATGCAGCCCACCCACAGCAGCATGTTCTGGCGTACCTGCTCGTCGACCTCGCCGCGCACCACCACATCGGAAACGGCAAACCGGCCGCCCGACTTGAGCACCCGAAAGGCTTCGCGCAGTACGCGTCCCTTGTCGGCGGAGAGATTGATGACGCAGTTCGAGATGACCACGTCGACCGACGCATCGGGCAAGGGGATGTTTTCAATCTCTCCCTTCAGGAATTCAACGTTCTCGACACCCGCCTGGCGCTGATTCTCGCGCGCCAGTGCAAGCATATCGTCGGTCATGTCGAGGCCATAGGCCTTGCCCGTTGGTCCCACGCGTCTGGCCGAGAGAAGTACGTCGATGCCGCCGCCACTTCCCAGGTCCAGCACCGTCTCGCCCGGCTTCAACTCGATGAGCGCCGTGGGATTGCCGCAGCCCAGCGAAGCCAGCACCGCGCTCGCCGGGAGGCCGCTCTTCTGCGCCTCGTCGTAGAGGTTGGTGGTGATGGGGTCGCAACAGCTCAGGCCCGGATCGCAGCAGGCCCCGCTGCCGCTGTCTCGCACCTGCCGCGCCGCCGCGCCGTACTTCTCCCTGACCGCTGTCTTCGTATCCATGAACCGCGCCTCACATTCGCTTAAGCAAATGTATGCGCCGCGCTCATATTTGTCAATCCGTATACAATGAATGCATGGCTCGCACAACCAAACCCGTTCCCCTGGCCAGCATTTTTGCCGCGCTGGCTGACAACACTCGGCTGCGCCTGCTGAACCTGATGGCCGGCCGCGAGGTCTGCGTCTGTTACTTTGTGGAAATCCTCGGCCAGGGCCAGCCGAAAGTCTCGCGCCACCTGGCCTACCTGCGCCGGGCCGGCATTGTGACCGCGCGGCGCGAGGGCAAGTGGATGCACTACCGCATCAAGCCGCCGGCCGATGGCGCGGCCGCTTCAATCCTCAACGCCACGCTTGCCTCGTTGCAGAACGACAGGCAGATGCAGGCCGACCGCGCCAGGCTCGACCGCGCCTGCTGCGCGCCGCAGAAACTTGTAGTTCCCGAGGGCGCGCCGCGGCCGTCTCTTCTGGCGCCTCTGCCCAGGTGAGCGACCCTCAGCCGGAAAGCGGCTGAAAACTGGCTCGAACCCCAGGAATTCAGATACGCTGATCTGAAGCGTATGGCCTTCTCCCACACCATCGGAAACACGCGGTACGCATTTGCCGATCTGCGCGAATTGCTGGCCAAGGCAACGCCTCTGCGCAGCGGCGATGTGCTGGCCGGCGTGGCTGCGGAGTCGGCTGAGGAGCGCGTGGCGGCGCAGTTTGCGCTGGCCGATGTCGCGCTCACGCGGTTTTTGGAAGATGCGGTGGTGCCTTATGAAGACGACGAAGTCACGCGGCTGATTGCGGACACGCACGATGCGGAGGCCTTTGCGCCCATCCGCTCGTTCACCGTGGGCGAGCTGCGCAACTGGCTGCTGAGCGACGAGGCAACGCCGGAGCGCATCGCGGCTCTCGGGCCGGGACTGACGCCGGAGATGGCCGCGGCGGTGAGCAAGCTGATGCGCGTGCAGGACCTGATCGCCGCGGCACAGAAAATCCGCGTGGTTACGCGCTTCCGCACAACCGTTGGGTTAGCAGGGCGGCTGAGCGCGCGGCTGCAGCCCAACCACCCCACCGATAATCCGGCGGGGATTGCGGCGGCGATTCTGGATGGGCTCACTCTGGGCTCCGGCGATGCGGTGATTGGGATCAATCCGGCCGGCGACAATGTGGCCGTGACCGCGCGGCTGCTGCGCATGATCGACGCACTGCGCGAGAGGTTCAGCATTCCCGTGCAGAGCTGCGTGCTGGCCCACATCACCACGCAGATGGACGCACTGAAGGCGGGAGCGCCGGTGGATTTGATCTTTCAATCGATAGCCGGTACGGAGGCTGCGAACCGCAGCTTTGGGGTTTCGCTTGCGCTGCTCGACGAGGCTCACCAGGCGGGCCAGGAGCTGAAGCGCGGCGCGGTTTGCGCCGATGGCCAAACCGGCAACAACATCATGTACTTCGAGACCGGGCAGGGCTCGGCGCTCTCGGCCAACGCGCATCACGGCGTGGATCAGCAGACGCTGGAGGCGCGGGCCTACGCAGTGGCGCGGCACTTCCGGCCGATGCTGGTGAATACGGTGGTGGGGTTCATTGGGCCTGAGTATCTTTACGACGGAAAACAGATTGCGCGCGCTGGCCTGGAAGACCACTTCTGCGGCAAGCTGCTGGGGCTGCCGATGGGCTGCGACGTCTGCTATACCAACCATGCCGAGGCCGACCAGGACGACATGGACACGCTGCTCACGCTGCTGGGCGCGGCGGGCGTGAACTACATCATGGGCGTGCCGGGCGCCGACGATGTGATGCTCAACTACCAGAGCACCAGCTTTCACGATGCGCTCTACGTGCGGCGCGTACTGGGCCTGAGGCCGGCGCCGGAGTTCGAGGCGTGGCTTGCGGGCGAAGGCTTCAAGCGTTTGGCGCTTGAAGCCAACCACCCCGAGAGGCTGCTGACGGCATGAGCGACGGCGCACAGCACGACTCCGGTCCTGCGTCGGGCCTGACGCCGGCGCTGGCCGCGCGGCTGCGGGCGCTGACCCCGGCTCGCGTGGGGCTGGGGCGGACGGGCGTGAGCCTTGAGACGGGCGATCTGCTTGATTTTCAGCGCTGCCACGCCCAGGCGCGCGACGCGGTGCACAGCCGCCTGGAAGCGGCCACGCTGGCTGCAACCCTGGCAGAGATTACACAGGCAGAGGTGCTGCGGCTGCATTCGGCGGCGGCGGATCGGGCAACTTATCTGCAGAGGCCTGACCTCGGACGCAAGCTCGACGAGGCCAGCCGGGCTCTGCTCGATCGGCATAGCGGGCTCGATGTTCCCAGCGACGCGCCGACAGCAGGCTCGAAGCTGGCGCTGATCGTCGCCGATGGATTGTCCGCACTGGCGGTCGAGCGGCACGCGGCGACGGTCGTGAAGGAGTTGCTTGCGCGGCTCAATGGCTGGCTGCTGGCGCCGTTGTGCGTGGTGGAGCAGGGACGCGTGGCCATTGGCGACGAGATCGGCCTGGCGCTGGGCGCGCACATCTCCGTGGTGCTCATCGGCGAGCGGCCGGGGTTGAGCTCGCCCGACTCCTTGGGCGTCTACATCACCTGGGCTCCGCGCCCGGGACGCACCGACGCCGAGCGCAACTGCATCTCGAACATTCGCGCGGAGGGGTTGAGCTACGCCCAGGCCGCCGGGCAACTGGTCTACTATCTGACTGAGGCGCGCAGCAGGCAGTTGACCGGCGTGGCGCTGAAGGAAGAATCGCACACATTGTTGAAAGAGGGCTGAGTGGGCGTGAAGCGTTGGCTGCGGCGCGGGGTGGTTGTGCTGGTCGGCGGCTTTGTGGCCACTTACGGCGGCGACTGGGCCATCTTCAAGCTGCGCGGCTCGCCCACCTCCACGGTGACGGTCAACCGATTCCTGTCCGTGCCGCTGAAGGGCAACAAGATCGAGTACGACTACATCGGCACTGCGGACGTGCCCTGCTCGATCTCGCTTTTTCCGCAGGGTGGGCAAAGCCCCTGCTGGCATCTGCGGCGCAATCCGAATCAGAACGCCAACCTCTGAAATATTTCCTGCCAGGAAATATTTTATCGATCTGCGCCATCACAGAGCGGGGTGATGTGAATCACGCTCCAGGAGGCGAAGGACCGTCTAGCATCGTGGAATCTCGCAGAGCTTCGAGCCACGATGTATAACCGCACCCAAAACGATAACGGCAGTTACAACACCCGCTGCCTCGACTGTTTCATGACCATCGCCTCCTGCATCGAGACGGAGCAGGATCTGAATGCGCTTGAAGCGCACCACATCTGCCCGGAAAAGGCTCTGGCCGACCTGCTGGCGCAGGAAAAGGCCATCGAAGCCAGAAGCCACCTGAATTAAGGCTGCGTCTGCAGAAGCGAGGAAGCGCTTGCTCCAGCGCTCTATTGCAAGCGCGCCTGGTCGCGTAGTTGCCGCGCCGTGGCCTCAAGAAATGTTTCGACGCTCGTGCCCTCAGGCACCTCCAACCCCGACTTGGCCTGGATGGCGGCAGCGATGCGCTGGGCGAGCACCTGGCGCGTGGCCAGGCTCATATCGAGACGGCGGGAGAAGAAGCCTTCCAGCACTTCCAGGTCGGTCGAGGAGAGCTTGGAGATGCCCAGGGCGGGCAGCGTGACGGCGGTATGCGGCTCGGGAATGGAAGCGGTGGGAGCAAATAGCTGCGCGGTGAAGGTGCGGGAGCCGGTGTCGCCCCAGAGCGGCGACTCGGGCTCGCGGTCCCTGACCACCAGAGTGCCCGCGGCCAGGTCGCCCAGCCGCTGGTGCTGGCGGGTGACAAACATGGCGATGACGCCTACGCCGTAGAAAAAGGGGAGCTGGTCGACGTAGCGGACCAGGTTACGCGCCATGGATTCCAGAAGCCCAATCGACCGGCCCGACCGCTGAATCACGCGAATCTTCGCCACCCGCTTGCCAGGCGTGCGCCCGTTCCAGAAAGCCTCGAACAGCGTGAAGTAGCCCCAGTTCAACAGGAAGAAGATAAAAATGACGATCGCCTCGGCCCACTGGGCCGAGATCCGGTTGAACGTGTGCATGGCGGGCAAAAGGAAGATGACAACCAGGAACAGCAGGAACACTCCCGCGCTCCAGATGAGGTAATCCACCAGCAGGGCGATAAAGCGGCTGCCGATGCCGGCCAGCGGCATCTCGATGGCTACCAGCTCCGGGGTATCGATGCTAAGCTGGTCTGAACTCAGGTCCCTGCCTACGTCCATGGCTCAAATCCTCTCCAACCAGTGGATCGCGAAGCGCCGGCCTCACTGGGACCGGCTGGCTTCCCTTCTGGCTCAATCCGACTCAAGCGGCCTCGGGCAGCTTTCCCGCGCCGAGTTGCAGGAGATGGCCTTGCTCTACCGGCAGGTAGCTGCCGACCTCTCCGTGCTGCGGCAGGACCCCACCGCCCGCACCTATGCGGTTCACGTGAATCAATTGCTGGCTCGCGCCCACCATATCATTTATTCCGGGCGGAAGACGAATCTGCGCACCCTTTTCCTATTCTTGCGCGACGAGTACCCGGCCGTCTTCCAGCGCCAGATCGGGTTTGTGCTGGCCTCGCTGGCCGTCTCCGTCGCTTTTGGCGTGCTGGGCGCCGTGCTGACCACGGCGCGGCCGGAATTCATGCGCCACTTCGTGGGGCCGGAGATGATCGCCACCATGGAACGGCACCAGATGTGGACGCAATCGATCGTCAGCGTGGCGCCCATGGAGACCAGCCATATTATGACGAACAACTTGACCGTGAGCTTTGTGACGTTCGCGGGAGGGATCACGTTCGGGCTGGGAACGTTCTACTACCTGTTCTTCAACGGGATGCTGCTGGGGGTGATTGGCGCGGCCTGCCACCAGTACGGCATGTCGCTGGCGCTGTGGAGCTTTGTGGCAGCGCATGGGTCGCTGGAGTTGCCCTCGATTCTGATCGCCGGCGGGGCGGGGTTCCGGCTGGGGCACGCCATGCTGTTTCCGGGCACGCTGCGGTGGAAGGATTCCGTGGCCCAGGGCGGACTGGAAGCGACGCGGCTCGTCTCCGGCATTATTCCGCTGCTGGTGATTGCAGGTTGCCTGGAAGGCTTCTTCTCACCGTCGCAGGCGCCGGTGTGGCTGAAGTTCATGGTGGGCGGGATGCTGTTCACGCTGCTGAACCTGTGGCTGTTCCGGCCACCTGCGGTGGGGCAGACGGCGCTGGCGCGCCATGAGGTTTAGCGGCCACCGGTGGCCAAGCGGACGCCTTGGGCAAGGCGGCGCAGCTTGACTGGATATATACAACAGAGGGAAGATATATATACAGGAGAACCCCATGGCCGTTACCCTTACCTCCATCCGCCTCGACACGAAACTCGCCGACGAGGCAGTTCGCGTGCTCGGCGTCAAATCCCGCACGGAAGCCGTCCACGTGGCCTTGAAGGAGATTATCGGCCTGAAGCGTTTCAAGAAGCTGATGGCAAAGTACGAAGGCAAGGCCACCTTTGCCGGCTTCGATGAGTGAAATCTACGTCTTTGACTCCTCGATTCTGGTCGAGGATCTTCGCGCCGGATGCCACAGAGATCGAATAAGGGCAATCGACGGCGTGGTCCGAAACTGCTCGGTCGTCCTCGCAGAGCTCTGGCGCGGGGCTACTTCCCCGGTAGACCGGCACATCCTTGAGGCCCTCGAGCGTAACCACCCCACCCTCACGCCGACAGAGAAGAACTGGCTGGAATCGGGCCGGCTTTTGTCAAGAATCCACGCCGATAAAGGCTTCGAACCACGCAAGCTGCGGGAACTTCACTTCGATGTGCTGATTGCGCTGACCGTGCGCGCGCGCGGTGCGTGCCTCATCACATCCAACCGGGACGACTTCGAGTTGATCCGCGAATACCGGGATTTCAAGCTTGAAGTCTGGTAGCACCGCCGCCTGCGGTGGGGCAGACGGCGCTTGCGCGCCCTGAGATTTGTCGGGGCCTCATTCTTTCCACTCCCGATTCACCAGCTTTTCTTTCCCACTGCGACCGGAAGCAAATACACTTCGAGTCTCAGGTAAACAGGAGAACTCATGCCCCTGCACAACACCAGTGAACTCAAAGCAGCCCCCAGCAATCCGATCGAGTCCCAGGTCCTGAACGGCGAGACCGGGAGCTACCAGTTCCCCGAAGCGAAGCTGGACCCACAAAGCGTTTACAAGACCATTCACGATCAGCTCGTTCTCGACGGCAACTCCCAGCAAAATCTGGCCACCTTCTGCACCACGTGGATCGAACCCGAAGTGAAGCAGATCATGGACGAGTCCGCCGACAAGAACATGATTGACAAGGATGAGTACCCGCAGACCGCGGCCATCGAAGAGCGGTGCGTGCACATGCTCGCCGACCTGTGGAACTCGCCGGAGGCCGCCAGCACGATCGGCTGCTCCACCACCGGGTCCAGCGAGGCAGCCATGCTGGGCGGGCTGGCGCTCAAGTGGAACTGGCGCAACCGCCGCCGCGCCCAGGGGAGATCCACCGAGGCGCCGAACCTGATCATGGGACCGGTGCAGGTCTGCTGGCACAAGTTCTGCCGCTACTTCGACGTGGAGATTCGCGAGGTCCCGATGGAAGGCGAACGGCTGCTGCTCAGTCCCGAGGAAGTGGTCAAGCGCTGCGACGAAAATACCATCGGCGTCATCGTCACGCTCGGCGTAACGTTCACGCTGCAGTTCGAACCTGTGGAAGCGATCAGCAAGGCTCTCGACAAGCTGCAGGCCGAGACCGGGCTCGCCATCCCCATCCACGTGGATGGGGCCAGCGGCGCATTCCTCGCACCTTTCCTTCAGCCGGAGCTTCTGTGGGACTTCCGCCTGCCGCGCGTGAAATCGATCAACGCGTCGGGCCATAAATTCGGACTGGCTCCGCTGGGCGTTGGCTGGGCTCTGTGGCGCGAGAAGCACGACCTTCCGGAAGAGCTGATCTTCGACGTGAACTACCTGGGCGGAAACATGCCCACCTTCGCACTGAACTTCTCGCGCCCGGGAGGCGAAATCATCTGCCAGTACTACAACTTTCTGCGACTGGGCAAGGAGGGCTACCGCGAGATTCAAACGGAGTGTGCCGCGCTGGGCCGGTATCTTGCCGAACAGATCGCCGGGCTCGGGCCATTCAGGATTATTTACGACGGCCAGGGCGGAATCCCGGGGCTCTGCTGGAAGCTCAAAGATCCCGCAGCGACGGGCTTCAGTCTTTACAACTTCGCGGATCGATTGCGCGAGCGCGGCTGGCTGGTGCCCGCTTACTCCATGCCGCCGAATCGCGAAGACCTGGTCATCCAACGGATTCTGATCCGCCACGGCTTCACGCGAGCGATGGCTGACGAGCTTCTGGTCGAGATGCGCGCTGCGGTGGACCATCTGGCTCAACCGCCAGCCCCGACACTCACACTAGCCGGCGCAAGATCAACCTCGCACGACCATTCCGGGCGACAGGCAGCACGCCGCTGAGTCGGCTTTGCGAAGGATGGGGCCGGCCGGGTTTCGTGGTCTCCCACCCAGCTACTGGACCGCGATGGAGTCGATTGAGGGGCCCGGATCGCGGACCAGCGAGAAGCTGATCTCATTGGCGGCGCCGGCGCGGTCGAGCAGCGCTTGAATCCAGATTGCGCCCTGCGCGCTGCCGCTTCCGGTGGGAGGGAACGCGATTCTCGTGGCGATGCGTCCGTTCACGCGCAATTCGGCATAGCGGGGAGCCTGGTCAGGATTGGTGTAAGTGATGCGAACCCGCGCCATGGGAACGCGCGAAGCCACATGCGTGAAGCCGATCTCCTGGCCCTTGCGCATCTCTCCGCTGGCGGACGCGTTGTACGTTTTGAGCTTGCCTTCGCGGCCGCGGACGACGACCATGACGGCATCGTTCGACTGGACGGTAGCGGAGTAGGAAGAGTCGAACGGGCCGAGGTCTTTCCGGGCCCAGAGATCTCTGACCGTGGCGGAAGAAGAATCGCCCAGGCCAAGGTCGCTCCAGTGCACGGTGATCGAGGCGGCATCGCCGGTCCGGTTGAGCAGCAGGGCAGCGCGTTCTCCGGGGGTGGAGAGCGCCTTGGACCAAACCTCAAGGCCATTGCCGGACGAAGCCACCTTGACCCCCTGCAGGCCTAGGGAGTCCTGGTCGACCGCAAGCACATCGGGATTGGTGAGCGTGGCGCGTGTTGCATCGCTCAGCGTAGTGAGATCGGCGCCCACCAGCAGCGGCGCTGCGGAAATGGCCCACAGGCTCATATGAACACGGTTCTGCGCATCGGTCAGGCCCGGCATCCCCACCACCATCATGTCGGGATCGTTGTAAAAGCCGGTGTGTTCCGCTTCGGGATGAATGCCCTGGTCAAAGTTGGAGAGAACGCCGGGAAAGCTGGCCAGGCGCCCGCTGTGCTCGCGGTGGGGCACGATGGGAGCCACGATGTCGCCGCTGGTGCGCCAGATGTCCGCAGGAGCGCCGCCGACGTTCGGCGCCCATGTCCAGGGGCTGTTGTTGCCCCACTCGCACAGGGAGAAGTAGAGCCGGCGCCCGGTGACGGCTTCCGCTTTGGCAATGGCTCTGGCAATCTCGGCGTATTGAACGGCCGGGTCGAGCTTCTCCTTGTCGCCGCCGCACCAGTCGACTTTCACATAGTCGAATCCCCACCTGGCGAATTGCAAAAAATCCTGCTCGTAATGGCCTTCGCTGCCCACGTGCTGATAGACGGGGCCGAGGTCGGGGTACATGCTGCAGCCGTCCATCCCCGCATCGGTGTAGATGCCGGCCTTGAGTCCCAGGCCGTGAATAAAGCGGACGATGTTGGCCATGTCGCCCGCATGTTCGGCGGGAGCCAACGCCGGCCAGGCTTTGGCATCGACCACGATGTTGCCCTCGGCGTCGCGCTCGCCCAGCCACCAGCCTTCGTCGATGTTGACATATTGATAGCCCGCCTTCGCCATGCCGGTGGAGACCATGGCCTTGGCCTGATCCACGATAATCTGCGAGTCGACGGTGTTGGAGAAGCTGTTCCAGGAGGACCAGCCCATGGGTGGAGGAGGGACAGGAACGAGCTTTGCGCCGCTCTGCGCCTCAAGAATCCCAACCCCGCAGGCAGCGACGCCGGCTAAAGCGAGCAGAAAACCAAGCCTGGCCGGCACTGCAATGTTGCTTTCATACCTCCGCATATTCCCCCCTGATCCCGGACGCGTGCAGGATATTCGTGCCACCCCTTACACCTTCACAAAGATCTTTTTGCGGTACATGATCCACACGGGGATGAAGCAGTAGGCCAGCGTAAACACTGAATACGCGAATGCGGCCAGGCCTGGATCGGGGATGTGGATGAAGACGTGGTCGCCGAGCCAGGCGAGGGGGCTGGTCTGCTTGCCGTTGGAGAGGAAGTGGATGTGGTCGAGCCCGCTGGGGACCAGTTCGCTGAACATGTAGGCGGTGATGGCGTTCGAGCCGAGGACGAGCCAGGGATAAACCAGGCCCGAGCTGCGGCCCTTGCCCCAGCCCCACTGCTCGACGACCCAGAAGGCCAGGGTGAACACCACCAGCGACCAGCCGGCGGCGACGAGGACGAAGGAGCTGGTCCACAGGTTCTTGTTGAGCGGGAAGGAGAGCGACCAGAGGTAACCGAGGGCGAGGCAGGTGACGGCGGCGGCGGCCAGGCCGACGGCCTTCTGCTTGACCGCGCGGGCGCTGCGCAGCCACAGGCCGGTGAGCAGTCCGAGCAGTGCGGTGCCGATGGCGGGCAGATCGCTGAGCAGGCCTTCGGGGTCGCGGAGGTTGTGGGGATCGGGCCCGCCCCACTCCAGGTAGAGATGATGCGGCATGAGAAGGCGGTCGAGCCAGGAGACGAGGTTCATGCCCTTGTCCATGAAGGGAATGTCGCGGCCGGGCATACCGGCTCCGGGGACAGGAACAAAACGGAGCAGGACCCAGTAGCCGACGAGGGCAAAGACAAGCGCGGCAACCTTGGTCCAGACGCGCTGGTCCCAGAGGTAGAAGAGGCCGACGACCAGGTAGCAGACGGCGATGCGCTGCAGAACGCCGTAGAAGCGCATGTGGGGCAGCTCGAAGAAGGGGAAGCTGTTGACCACGATGCCCAGCAGGAAGAGAATCACGGCGCGCTGCAGGGTGTGGATGGCGAGTTGCGCGCGCGTGGCGCCGCGCTTGAGGCGGGCCTGAAAGGCGAAGACGATGGAGGCGCCCACGACGAAGACGAAGGTGGGAAAGACCAGGTCAGTGGGGGTGAGGCCGTTCCATTGGGCGTGGTTCATGAAGCCCCAGGCACCGGAGCCGCCGTTGTTGTTGACCATGATCATGAACGCGATGGTGATGCCGCGCAGCACGTCGAGCGAGAGGAGGCGCTGGACGGGGCTGGGGTTGAGTGCCGGGTTGGTCATGCGGGTTTGATTCTCCAGAAACGTCAGATGCGGGATGCTCATTACCCTACGCGCTCAGGGGCCGGTTCGCCAACCCCCGCGAACAAACGATTGCGCGAAGATCCGTGGCGTGGGTCTCTATGTCAACCTGAGGCCCTTGACTGCTACACTCCCCCTTCAGGGAATTTTGCGCGGCCAGGCACGCGCAGTTTTTGGGAGGCTCCATGCCCGACTTTCAGCCTTTTGTTGCGCCCAGCGAGAACCGTGCCGAGTTTACCTTCAGGGCCATACTGCTGGGATGCGTGTTCGGAATTATCTTCGGCGCTGTCACGGTCTACGTAGGCCTGCGCGCCGGACTCACCGTAGCCGCTTCCATTCCCATCGCTGTGCTGTCGATCAGCATTCTGCGCGCCTTCGGCCGGGCTTCGATTCTGGAAAACAACATTGTGCAGACGACGGGCAACGCGGGGCAGTCGATTGCCGCGGGAGTGATCTTCACGCTGCCTGCGCTGATCTTTCTGGGATTCGACCTGGAGTACTCGCGCATTTTTCTGTTGGCGCTGATCGGCGGGTGGCTGGGCGTGCTGTTCATGATTCCGCTGCGCCGGCAGCTGATTGTGGAGGAGCACGAAAATCTGAAATACCCGGAAGGCACGGCCTGCGCGGACGTTTTGATCGCCGGCGAAAAAGGCGGCTCGCTGGCCAGCCGCGTGTTTCTGGGGCTGGGGCTGGGCGCTCTCTACACCTTCTTCCAGAACAAGAACCTCTTCAGAGCCTGGCCTGGCGCGCCGGATTACCGGCCCGACTTCGGCCCGCAGCACATTCTCAAGGGCGCATCGATCAACGCCGACGCTACCTCGGAGTACCTCGGCGTCGGCTACATTATTGGGCCCAGAGTCGCAGGAGTCATCTTCGCAGGTGGTGTCTTCTCCTGGCTGGTGCTAATGCCCTTGATCTATTTCTTTGGGAAGGAGATCGGACATCCCATATACCCCGGCCAAGTTCCCATTGCAAAGATGGAACCCGGCGACCTCTGGGCTACTTACATCAAGCCAATGGGCGCGGGCGCGGTGGCCGCAGCGGGGCT
>DATNHL010000153.1:0-57695 GCA_035604995.1 Occallatibacter sp.
TAAGCCCTCTGCGATTGAGTTGTGCCATTGAAGACATCGGCTGTCCTCCCATTAAACAGGAGACACTTCGGATACGCTACAATTTTCGCAATGCAAAATAAAGTTGTCAAGCAAAATAAACTTGCTTTCGCTGTGCAAAAAAGTTTACGCTTTACGCTCAGCAGGATCTGCGACCCATGCCGAAAAGGAAACATTCAAATACTGATGCGCTCAGAGCCGAATTCGCACGGCAGCTTTCCGCTGCGATTAAGGATATTAGCAAGAAAGTCGCCGCAGACAAATTGGGCATTTCGAGGCAGATGCTTCGTCTCTATCTGAAGGCAATGGCAACGCCGGGAGGCGAAGTCATTAAGAAGGCATGTGATGAATGGCATCTTTCGTTGTCGATCAAGGGGTTCCAGTTCACAGGTGAGGCATTTGCATCTGAGGTGAAATCCCGAGGACGACAAGCAAGTTTGCCACAGCCCGGCCTTTTCGATTTGCTCGATAAATTGGAGAAAAACCAGCTCGAGGCGGAAATCGTTGGTCGCGAGGGAGACAGCTTTTATTTGAGGCTACGGATCAAGCGTGCAGCCTGATTGCACATTGGTGCGAGCGTGCGAGGTTCACGTCACGAAAATCGAAACAGCATCCTACTTTGCAGTTGCTAGGCCGGCCGCTTTGGCGCGCTCGGCGGCGGCATCGTCGGCGCGGCCCTGGCGGTCGTAGGCGATGGCGAGCTGGTTGTGCGGGTCGGCGAAGGTGGGATCGGCGGCGATGGCCTCCTGGTAGCGGGCGACGGCATCGGCGATCTGCCCCCTGAGGAGGAGCTGGTTGCCGGCGTTCATGGCGAAGTTGGCCTTTTGCCGGCTGACGGCGCTGCGGGCCAGATCGGCTCCCTGGCGGCGATACTCGGCGGCCTGGGCGCGCAGATCTTTGACCTGGGCGCGCAACTGCTCGGCTTTCTGGTGGTCGCCGGCTGCCTCGGCGGCGTCGGCGGCCGCGGTGCCAGCGCTGGCCTGCTCGGCTAATACTCCGGCGAGGGTGACGCGGGGGCCGGGCTGGCCGGGAAGAAGCGGAATGGCTTTCTCGATGGCCTCGCGGGCTTCATCGAGGCGGGAATCCTGCTTAAGGGTGCTACCCAGGATGGCCCACGTATCGCCATTTTCAGGACGAAGAGCGACGGCCTTCTTGAGCTCGACGACGGCTTCGTCGAGCCTGCCGATCTGCATATAGAGGATTCCGAGGGTGTAGGGCGGGTCCTGGAGGGTGGGGTCCATCTGGCCGGCGCGGGTGAGTTCGGCGATGGCTTCGTCGACACGGTCTTTGAACTTGTAGGCCATGCCGAGGTCGTAGTGGAGCTGGGGATCGTTGGGGTCGAGGGCGAGAGCGGCGTTGAAGTCGGCGATGGCCTCGTCGAAGGCGGAGAGCTGGACGTGGGCTACGCCCTGGTCCTTATAGACGGTGGCATCGGGGGGACCGGCGGCGAGGGCCTGCTGGAAATAAGTGAGACCTTCTTTGGCCTTGCCGGTGAGGGTGAGGGCGAGGCCGAGATTGGTCATGGCGCTTACGTTGAGGGGCTCACGCTGGACGGCCTGCTGAAACCAGGGGATGGCCTCCTGCTGGCGGCCCAGGCGCTGCAGAGCCATGGCCATTTCGTTTTGAACGCCGGGGAGATCGGGGTTGAGTTTGATGGCCTCTTCGAGATGGGGGACGGCGGCATCGTCCTGGCCGGCGGCTTCGAGGGTGCGACCGTATTCGGACTGGGCGAGGGCGTTGCCGGGGGCGGCGGTGACGGCGGATTGAAGAGAGGCGAGCGCTGCGTCGAGGTCGTGTAGCTGGCGCTGGACAATGCCGAGATGGATGCGGGCGGGGAGAAATGTGCCGTCGAGGGAGAGGGCATGCTCGAATTGGGGCTGCGCCTGGGTCCAGTTGGCTGACTGGGCATAGAGAGAGCCGATGGCGTCGAAGACGTCCGCTGTGGCTGCGCCGCGATCGGCCGCGGCTTGAAACATCCGGAGGGCCGGGTCGGGATTGCCGGTGGCGGCGAGGGCGCGGGCGTAGGCCTGGCAAAAATCGGCGTCGACGGGCTGGCCGCCGGGCTGCTGCGAGGACTGGTAGGCGGCGCTGAATATCGGGAGAGCCTTGGCCGGGTCGCCCGCTTTTGCGTAGGCCTCTGCGAGATTGGCCTGAAAGCCCTGATCGCCGGGCTTCAGCTTGAGGGCGGTTTCAAACTCCGGGACGGCTTCGGCGGGTTTGCCCAGCTCGATGAGGACTTCGCCAAGGGCTTCGTGGCCTTCGGGAATCTTTGGAGCGAGATGCGCAGCCCGGGTAAATTGCGCCCTGGCCTCCAGCAAGTTTCCGGACTGGAGAGCGGCATAGCCGGCGTGGAAGGCGGCATCGGCGCGCTTGAGCTGGTCAGGCATCGCTGGGCTGGGGGCCTGGGCCGCGAGGACCAGCGGTATGGTGATAAGGGCGCCGGCGATGAGGGAGTGAAGGGCGGTGCGATGCACGTGCATGGTCTATTTTCCCGTAGGCTGGGCTTTTGCGCCGTGCTGCAGATCGACCACCAGCTTGAACTCGCGGTTGGCCTCGGCCGTCTGCCCGGTTGCCTTGTAGGCCTGTCCGAGAAAGTTATGGGTGATGTAGTTGGAAGGGTCCATTTTGGCGGCATGGTCGAGATAGTGAATGGCCTGGATGGGCTGATTGAGCTTGAGGAAGGTTTCTCCGAGCAGGATGTAGGGAGCGGTGGAACTGGGTTCAAGGAGTACGGCGCGGTTGAGGGCCTGCTGGGCATCGGAGTATTGCTCGTTGCGCAGATAGGCGTCGCCGAGGCGTTCGTAAAGGAGGCCGTTAAGAGGGTTGAGCTTTCGTTCCTGCTCGAGTTCTCGGATGGCTGCGGGCATGTCGCCTTTGGCGAGAGCGACCTCACCGAGGAGCTGGTGGGCCAAGGGGAGATTGGGGTTGATTTCAAGAGCCCGTGAGGCCTGGACAGCGGCTTCGGCGGCGAATTCGCGGCGGAGAAAGAGGCGGCCGGCGAGCAGATAGGCTTCGGCCGAGTCGGGCGGAAAGCCGTACTGGGCGGCGAAGGCGTGACGGGCGTCGTCGTAGCGCTTGACATCGGCGTAACAAAGGCCAAGCACGTATTGGGGATCGACGTTGGCGCGCTCCACAGTCGTGTGCGCCTTCTCAAGGAAGGGGATGGCTTCGGTGGCGTGGCCCTGGCGGAAGAGAACTACGCCGTGCATTTCGATGGATTCGCGATCGGCTGGGTCCTGTTGGGCGGCTTGGGTGAAGGCGTCGATGGCCTGGTGGAACTGGTCTCTCTGGTAAAAGATGATGCCGCGCAGGCGCTCGACGCCGGGCTGTTCCGGAGTTTGCGTGGCCAACTGGTCGAGGAGGGCCAATGCCTTGTCGAGGCGGCCTTTGGCGGCCAGATCCTGGGCGGCTTCAAAGGGAGCGGGCTGAGGTGCGTCGGCGGCGGCAGGGGCGGGACTTTGCGGGGCTTGCGCGGAGGCGGCCATAGTGACCAGCGCAAGAACGAGTGCGGCAGGGAATGTATGCGGCATGAGAAAAACCTGTCTTGCAGTTTAAAGCAGCGGTGCGGTTGGTGCGCAGCGGCGGGGCAGGCGGGGCTATCCCATGGCAGCAGTGCGCACAAAAAGAAAGGGGGGAGCCGAAGCTCCCCTCGAGGTTTTGTTGCGGCTCCTCTGCGCAATTAGAACTGTACGCGGAGAGAGAATTCCATCTGACGAGGACCGCAGGTCGCACCGACGCAGCCGGCGGCTTCGCCGCTAATTCCTCCGCCGGACTCGATGTTGCCGCCGGGGTTGCCGGCGTTGATGTGGTTGAAGGCGTTGTAGGCATCCACGCGGAACTTCATGGCCACGCTCTCCCAGATGTTGAAGGCCTTGGTGAACGCCAGGTCGGAGGTGAAGAAGTGGGGTCCGCGGTAGGTGTTGAGGCCCGCGTTGCCAAAGTGATCGAGACCGGGGTTGATAAAGGTGCCGTCTCCCAGCGTGTGCTTCGGGTAGAAGCTTTGCGTTCCCGAGGCAACAGAGCCGGTCAGGCCTGTCGCCATCTTGTGCGACTGGCTCGGATCGCCCGGTCCACCCGCGATGTTCGACCCGCTCTCGTTGTAGCCGAGCGAGAAGGGCAGGCCGCCTGCCCAGTTCATGGTTCCGCTCAACTGCCATCCGCCGACGATCAGGTCGGTGGCGTGGTTCGCGTTTTGCAGGTAGTCCTTGCCCTTGCCGAAGGGCAGATCGTAGCTGCCGTAGACAACGAGTTGCTGGTCGCGGACGTTGCTGTCGCGAAGGTGAGTGATGCTGTGATCCCAGGTGTAGTAGCCGGAGGTTTCGCCGAAGGCGCTCGCCCACTGATAGTTCCCAGTGACGGAGAGGCCGTGGCTCATCTGCTTGGCCAGGGTGATCTGCAGGGCGTCGAATTCGGTGTTTTGCGTGTCGGCGCGGTAGCCAATGCCGTTGGTCCAGCCGCACATGCCAACGGCCAGGTTGACGTCGGGGTATGTGACACCATTGACGGTAGCGCCGTCGGCGAGCTGAAGGCCTGACAGCGAGATGTAATTCGTGTCGGAGCAGGCCATGAGCTTGCCACCGTAATAGCGTGTCAGGTACTTGGAGTTCGAGACACCACCGGAATACGATGTCGGGAACATAATCGGAACGCCCTGAGCGTTCGTACCGCTCAAGCCATGCGGATCGTAGTTCAACGTCTGGCCAGTGACGCTGAAAGCGCCAGGCAGGAAGTTGGTTGCTTCGTTGGGGTTGACGCCGTTCGAATCGCCGTCACCCAGTGTGTGCGTTCCCTTGTTGCCCACGTAGGCAACGGTCAACGCCAGGGTCGGGGTGATGGAGCGCTGCACGCTCAAGTTCCACGCATCGATGGTGGTGAAGTGCAGCGGGTTGGCACGCGAGCTGGGCGAAACCGCGTAACCTTCGGCCGGCAGCAGGCCGGTGGCGGGAGTCTGGGGACCCACGTAAGCCGCAGGCCCCTGAGCCAGTGTGAAGGCGGGGGTGCTCTTTGAGGGTTCGGGGATCTGCTGGTTGGCCAGAACGGGAATGTTCTGGGTAACGGTGTGACCGAAGATCGAACCGAAAACGCCGGTATCGAAGCTGCGTCCGTAGCCGGCGCGAATGACGGTCTTGGAATCGAACTGGTAGGTCACGCCAACGCGAGGTGCAAGTTGCTTGGCCTTGTCAACGGTCCATCCCAGGTTGGAGCCAATGCCGCCAATTCCGGCGATCTGCATGTAGCCGGTGGAGAGATTCAGCAGCGATCCGTTGCCGGGGCCATTGACGGTCTCTGGAAAATACAGATCCCAGCGCAGGCCAAGGTTGAGGGTCAACTTGCTACTTACGCGCCAGGTGTCCTGGGCGTAGAAGAAGGTGCGCTTCTGGAATTCCTTGGCGTTTGTGGAGGTGGAGACGTAGCGGCCGAAGTTGCTGACGTCGCCCAGCAGGAAGGTGGCGAAGCCCAGACCGCCAGCGGGCAGTTGATTGCCGTTCGCATCCTTGCCGATGCCCGGGTCGCTCGTCTGGTCGGTGTGGAAGTTGAGCTGTCCGGCGCGGTCCGTGTCGGAAGGAACGCGCAGGTTGCGGCCGTAGCGGAGATCGGCGCCCAGCTTGAAGGTATGGTTGCCCTTGATCAGGGTCCAGTTGTTGACGATCTGGCCCTGGTCTTCGCGCTCGGTCAGCGGGCAGTTGCAGCGGTTGACACCCAGGCCGTCGCCGTAGGACCAGCCGTTGGTGCCGCCGCCGCCGCCGGGCAGGGTGTCAAATACAAAGCCCGGAGCGCCGCCGGTGAAGAACGTGCCCAGGTTGATGCCGGGAATGTTGAGCGAGTTGGCAAACTCAACGCTCTGGTCGTGCTTCGTATCGATGACGTTGTAGCGGTAGTAACCCAGGCGGAAGTCGGTGAGCAGCTTGGGGTTGACGGCGATATCCATTCCCGTGGCGAGGCTGTCGTTGGCGCCGTTGGAGTTGCCGCCGTAGTTGTTGACGCCGAATCCAGGGCCGCCGGCCACGCCGAACATGACCGCGCCGGAGAGGATATCGGTGAAGCGCGAAAAGCGCTCGAATGCGTGCATCTTCTCGTTGAAGGTGTAGTCCACGCGCTCTGTCCACTGGTTGCTGTTGAACAGGCCGGTGCCGTTCTCGTTGTAGTTCTTGTCCAGATTGCCAACGTTCCCGGTGCTGCTCGGGTTGTAGCTAACGCCCTTCGTAAACGGTTCGAGCAGCTTGAGCAAGGCGAGGGCCTGAGGAGAAAGATACGACTTGGGAACAATGTTGCCAGCGAACGGAGTGGGGCGCGTGATTCCCTTCTCATCGACGTAGGTATTGGTCCAGTCGTAGATGGTGCCGGCCACGCCGAGTTGGGCCAGGTACTCGCTGAAGTCTGCGCCGTTGCCCTGGTTGCCCAGCGCGGTCTCCGTCAGCAGCGTGGTGGGCAGCGTATCGGTGGCAGAGGTTCCCACCTTCTGGCGCTGGCCTTCATAGTTGAAGAAGAAAAAGGCCTTGTCCTTGAGGATCGGTCCGCCGATGCTGCCGCCCATGCGATTCTTCAGGCCGGCCGGAAGTCCGGCGGCCGCGGATTGCGAGTAGGGGTCGCGGGCCAGGTTGGCATTGCCGGTGCGGAAGTCGTAGGCGCTGCCGTGGAAGTTGTTGGTGCCGGAACGGGTTTGGGCGGTCACAACAGCAGAGACGGCCTTGCCGAGCTCGGCGTCGTAGTTCTGGGTGGTGATCTTGGTCTCAGTCACCGCATCCGTAGCCGGGTTGATGACAATGATGCCGAGAATCGGATCCTCGTTATCGGTGCCGTCCAGCTCGAAGGCGGTACCGCCGAAGGCCTGGCCGTCAATCTGAATCTGCTTGGAGGCCTGGGGGTTTTCATCGGCCGCGTGGGACCAGCCAAGAAGCTGGGCGCCGGGCAGCAGGAGCTGCAGATTGGTGAAGTTCTGGTCGCCGACCGGCAGACTGGAAACCTGCTGCTCGTCGAAGACGGTGGAGACGTCGGCCTTGTCGGTCTTCAGCTCCGGTTGGGCTTCTGCATTGACTTCGACGGTTTCAGAGGCGCCGCCCACGTCGAGGGTGGGATCGATGCGGGGCGCGGCGTCGGCTTCAACCTGAATGCCCTTGGTCTCGAAGGATTTGAATCCCTTGGCCGAGACCTTGAGGTCGTAGACGTCGGGGATAAGGTGGGGGACGCTGTAATCGCCCGCGGCGTTGGAGGTGACGTTAACGACGGTGCCCTTGGCCTCGTCCTTAACGGTGACCGTGGCGCCTGGAACGGCTGCTCCGGTCGCATCTGTCACGGTGCCAAACAACGATCCGTAGACCGATTGGGCGGTAGCGGGCACGGTGAGCAGAAGGCTCGCGCAGGCAAAGGACGCCAGCGCGAGGGCTGTACGAATGCTCTTGTTCATGCGGTCTCCTGAAGTTGCTTCTGTTTTTGTATGTGAACTTGTGGTCTATCCACCTTGCCGGGCGGGTTGGATCCTGCCAGTCGGCATGCAAGGCTCGCCTGCCACGTTGACAAGGCGAGCTAAATTACCGGAGCTGCCGCTTCCCGATTACAGATTTGGGGAAGCAAAAAAGGCGTTCTTCGGAGCAATCGAAACGATACCAATTGAAGAGGATGCTGTCAACGGGGGAAATGCAAAAAAATGTCGAGTTTGAGCGTAAATACGACATATCAATACTTGGAAACATTTACATTTCCACGACGCGGATTTCCACAAGCGTTGGTCCAGGTAGATCTTTCCGGATAAGCCATATGTATAAAGCGATTTACTGAGATGTTTCCAGGGTTCGGATATCCTGTTTCCGGTTTGAATATCGCTGTCTGGAGCGCATTGTTACCGTATTATCGATGATATTGACACAAACAAATTGAGGATAAATGACGGTACATTATGAAGCGCGTCGAACGGAGCCGGCCAGACCTGCGCTCCTGGCGCAGAGATCAATCGCGCGGCGCTCCGTGCAGGCCATTTGAGGGAGAGCCTCATCAACCAAATGGTTGATTTAGATGGGGAGTCCCGGGTTGCAGCCGCTCGCTGTCCGATCCTCTCAAGGGGTGCCGAAAGAGCGCGAGCGCCGGTCAAAGGAAAACCCGCGGACTGCCTTTTCGGCTCCGGAGCGGGCTGGCGAGTTGGATGCGAGAGCAGGCTTTGGGCATGACATTTGGGCAGGGCTCTTGCCCGTAGAGCGCAGGGCTTTGGAGATGCCCCGGAGATTGACTTTGGGGCTGAGCCCTATTTGCCAATAGCCAAAAGCATGCGGGTTGACGCGCTGGTGAGGAAATGAGCTGGTCGAATTCGGAGTGGCGCAGGTCCACCCTACTTCCGTGCCGCGGCAAATTCGCCGGCTTTGAGGATCCTGCCACCCTACTCAAGAACGCAGAGCCGGTTCACGTCGAGGTCCTTCCATGAGTCCACGGGCCCTGGGGCCGGCGGATCTCCCCCTGGTCTGCCTTTTGGCGTCGCCGCGGCCGAGGTGGATGCGCAGATCGCTGGCCGGGAAGGAGCCATTGCAGGAGCGGACCTCTTCGATCTGGGTGAAGAGCGAGCCGGGCTTAGCGTTCATGTGCGGCAGTTTCGCGGGCCTTCCTGGACCGGAATGGAACGGAGATGATGTGCATGGGCGGGCATACGTTGCTGCGCGTGCCGAGCCTGTCCACCTGCTGCTCCAGCAGGCAGCGCTGGCTCTACCTGGATACGTCGTGGAGTTTTCTGTTTGCGGGGTCGAGCCGGCCGATTCCCTGACCATCGGCTGCGTTCAGCTCTGTGCTTCGCCCGCCAGTTGCTCGAGGAGCGTGTCGAAGTCTTCGAGTTTGGCGTACTCGATGATGACTTTGCCGCGGCCATGGTGGTCTTCGATCTGGACTTTCAGGCCGAGGGCGCGCTGAAGGCGCTCCTGGACCTCGCGGACGTTGGGGTCGATGGGCGGGGCCGGCTTGGGTTCCTTCTTTGCGGCCTTTTCGGGGTTGAGGAGGCCCTGGACGTAGGTCTCAGTTTGGCGAACAGAAAGCGAAAGTCCTACGATGCGCTGGGCTGCCTTTTCTATTTCCTCCCCGTGTTCAAGGGACAGGAGTGTGCGGGCGTGGCCGAAGGTGAGCTCGCCGGACTCGACGCGGGCTTGAACTGAGGCCGGGAGACGAAGCAGGCGGAGGAAGTTGGCCACAGTGGCGCGGTCCTTGCCGGTGCGCGTGGCCATCTGCTCCTGGGTCATGTGAAACTCGCGCGAGAGGCGCTCGAAGGCGCGGGCCTGCTCCATGGGGTTGAGGTCGGCGCGCTGCAGGTTTTCGACGATGGTGATTTCCATCGCCTGCTCGTCGGAGACCTGGCGGAGGATGGCCGGGATGGTTTCTTTGCCGGCCAACTGCGAGGCGCGCCAACGGCGTTCGCCGGCGATGAGTTGGAAACGGCCGGAGGCGAGAGGGCGGACCAGGACGGGCTGGACGACGCCGTTGGCGACGATGGAGGCGGCCAGCTCGGCGAGCTGATCCTCGTTGACGTGGGAGCGGGTCTGGAAGGGATTGCGATCGATCTGCTCGACGGGGATCTCGCGGGGCTTGCCGCCTTCCGTGTCGGCTGCGGAGGCGGGAGCCTGCACACGCGGAAGCAGGGAGTCCAGGCCTTTGCCGAGAGCGCGGCGCTTGGTGTCAACAGGGGTGATGTTCATGATTCAAAATCCTCGAGTCCGGCTCTTGGGGCCGGATCTTCCAATTTGCGTCTCCATCAATTGCGGAGAGGGCTTGCAGGAGAAAGTTTGGGCAGCGGTCAGTGGTAGGGCCAGAAGCGCACTTTGGTCCGGACTGCAGGGTGCGGCGGGGCGGGCGGCTGGGCCAGTGCAGCCGCCTTGCGTTCCAGGCTGCGAGGGCTCTCGATGCGGTTGCGGGCCAGATACTCACCTGCCAGCTCGAAATAGGCCTCCGTCCCCCGGGAGCGAGGGTCATAGAGTGCAACAGGCTTGCCGTGGCTGGGTGCTTCTGCCAGGCGCACATTGCGCGGGATCACGGTTTGAAAGAGGCGGTCTCGGAAGTATTCGCGGAGAGTTTCAGTGACCTGCTGGGCGAGGTTGGTACGGTCGTCATACATGGTGAGCAGGACGCCTTCGATGGTGACATTTGGGTTGACGGCGGCGCGGACACGCTCAAGGGTGGAAATGAGTTCGGTGATGCCCTCGAGGGCAAAGTACTCCGCCTGCATGGGGACAATGAGGGTGTCGGCTGCGCCGAGGACGTTGAGGGTGAGCAGGTCGAGGGCCGGCGGGCAATCGAGCACGATGAGGTCAAAGCTGTCCTGGATAGGGGCCAGCGCACGGCGCAGGTGGAGGGCGCGATCGCTGGCGGCAGCCAGCTCGATGTTGGCGCCAGTGAGGTTTTTGGAGCCGGGCAACAGCCAGAGAGTTCCAATCTCGGTGGGGAGGATGACCTGCTCGGCCGGGGAGTCGCCTACCAGGACGTCGTAGATGGAGTGGCGGTTGTCATCGCGCTGCAAGCCGAGCCCCGAAGAAGCGTTTGCCTGGGGGTCGCAATCGACCAGGAGGACATTCAGGCCTTCGAGAGCGAGGCAGGCAGCGAGGTTGATAGCAGTGGTGGTTTTGCCAACTCCGCCCTTTTGGTTGACAACGCCGAGAATCTTACCCATGGGAGACAAGGGTAAAGGGAAGAGCGCTTTGAGGGTAGGGAGTCCGACTGTGGAGAACGGGGCAAAGCTGTGGAAAGCGGCCGGTGGGCCGGAGGCGGGGTTGTGGGGAAGCGGTTGAGGGGGAAGGGTTTGTGGGCGAAGGCGGGAGATGCGGGTGGTGTGGCGGGAAAATGGGCGTGCGGTGGAAAACTTCCAGGATTTTGGGCGGGATTTTGAGTCTTTTTCGAGGAGCGCATCCGGATTGGAACGCGCCCGAATTGGGACAGGCTGAGGGCGTGTTCCACGTGGAACATCTTCGATTTTGGGGCTGGTCCCCAAATGTTCCACGTGGAACAAAGAGGCCGACGTGACATCCGCGCCACTGGGGTAGAAGCCCTTGCCCCTAACTGGGCCGAAATCCCTCAATCACAGCCAAACTGCGAACTCAGCGATACAATTCCTCCCGCTGTGTGCTGAAAGGAAACCTATGGACGCACCGAATGCATTCATCGGCCACGCCGACCAGCCGACGCCTGCGGAAGTCTCGGCTACGCTGGGAGCAACCGCGGAACTTTGGGAGGAGTTGGTGAACTGGCTGGCGACGGAAAAGGGTGTCGCCGATCAGGAATGGAAGGCCGTCTCGCCCAACAAGTACGGTTGGTCTCTGCGCCTCAAACTCAAGAAGAGAACCATTCTTTACCTGGGTCCGTGCGCTGGATGCTTCCGTGTGGCATTCGTCCTTGGGGACAGGGCCGTTGCGTCCGCGCGACGGAGCGATCTGCCGGAAGAGGTGATCAAGGCGATCGATGAGGCGCCGAAGTACGCCGAAGGAACCGGCGTGCGGCTCTTGGTCAAGGCACCGAGGGATCTGGCTGGAATCCGCAAACTCGCAGAAATCAAGCTGGCGAGCTGATCTTCAGCTGGACGAGTGCGAGCAACCGGCTTTCGCTCCCTGGGAGTGGAAGCGGGTCGCGCCACGAAAGCTGCACTCCCGATGCCGCCCGCAGGCTCTCCAACTCGGACTCGGTGGTCATGAGAGCAAGCCAGCCTTCTGGCCTAACCAAGCCTGCGGCGACTTGAACTGCTTGCCGCATGCGATCCACGGCACGAAGAGTGACGCAGTCGAACCTTGTGGCCAGCAACTCGGCGCGGCCGGAATGAACCGTTGCCGACAGACCGAGGGTGCGCACGGCTTCCCGAAGGAACGCGGCCTTCTTGCCCTGGGATTCAGCGAGGGTGACAGCGATCTCGGGGCGGCAGAGGGTGATGGGGATTCCGGGGAACCCGGCGCCGGAGCCTAAGTCGAGCAGCGTGGCGATTCCGGCGGGCAGGGCGCGGGCACAGGCAATGGACTCAACAAAATGGCGGGAGAGAATGCCGTCTTCGTCGCGGATGGCGGTGAGGTTCATGCGCGCATTCCAGTGAAGAAGCAGGGAGCAGTACTCCCCGAAGCGCTCGGCCAATGCGGGATCGATGGGGCCGAGGCCGGCCAAAGCCAGCTTTGCATTGAGCCGCGCGCCGATGGCCTGGGAGGTCTCACGCACCGCGGGGCTCCCGCGTTCGACATGCATTCTCGCCAGGAGTGCCCGAAGTGCTCATGCGGGGCCAACCGACGCTTCGATGGGTCGCGGCTGCCAGGCTGCCGCGGCCTGCACAAAGGCGGAGAAGATGGCGCGCGAAAAGGCGCTCTGGGTGTAGGTTCGCTCGGGATGCCACTGGACGGCCAGGACGAAGTGAGAGGGCGAATCGAGTTCAACCGCCTCGATGACCCCGTCGCCGGGCGAGACGGCGCTGACCAGCAGATTGTCGCCGGCGGCCTTGATGGCCTGGTGGTGGCTGGAATTGACCTGTGCCTCGAGATGCGCATCCGGCCGAAACAGGCGCGACAGCCTTGAAGCGGGCGAGATGCGAACGGGGTGCGCTTCGACCACGTCGCGGCCGGGGCTGTGGTTGACCGGGGTTTGGAGATGCTGGACGAGAGTCCCGTTGCACCAGACATTCAGGGTCTGTGCCCCGTGGCAGATGGCGAGGATGGGCTTGTGCAGGCTGAATGCATCCTGGAGGAGGAGCTCGTCGACGGCTGTCCGGCCGGGGTCGGCCTCGCCGCACTCGGGGATGCGATCTTCGCCATATCTTTGTGGGTCGACGTCATAGCGGCTGCCGGGGAGCAGGATTCCCTGGACTCCGGCGAGCAGCCTGGCCACGCGATCCTGGCGCTCGTGCAGGGGCACTAGGATGGGAGTGACGCCGACAGAGTGGAGGGCGGAGAGATAGGGAGGCAGCGAACGCTGATTGTAGGCTGGATCGCTGCTGGCGGGCTCGGGGATGGCGATGTGGACGGACATGGAAGAAACAGTGTAAGCCCACGCGGGAGCGGTGCGATAGATGCTTGCAGTGACTTGCCTAATTCGCGGCAAACCTGCCCCATTGCGGGGAAAGAAGTCAGGCCAAGGAGACTTCCGTCGCGGTGTCGGCCGACTGCTGCTGGCCGGATAACTCCTGAATCGCGGCGCGGAGCTTTTCGGTCAGCTCGTCGGTCTGACGGACCGTCATTCCTGTCGTGTCGATCGGCTCGCCCGCGGTGAAGGTCAGCTCCCCGGGATAGAGATGGCGGGTGTGGATGGGGAGGAGATCGTAGACGCCGGAGAGCGCAATCGGAACCAGCGGGACCTGGGCGCGAATGGCCAGGTAGGCTGCGCCGGAGAGGAAGTTTTGCAGCGCGCCGGTGGGAGTGCGGCCGCCCTCAGGGAAGACAAAGAGGGGCATACCGGAACGCAGAGCCTTGACGCCGACGCCCAGGCTGGAGAGCGTGGCGCGCGGGTTGCGGGTGTCGATGGGGATCTGGCCGGATCGATCTAAGTACCATCCTATGAAAGCGATAGGCCACAATTCCTTCTTGGCCAGGATGCGGAACTGGAAGGGCAGAGCGGCGAAGACGACCGGCGTATCCATGTAGGAGGTGTGGTTGGAGGCATAGACGGCGACCGGATGCTTGCACAGGTTCTCGGTCCCCCTCACCTGAAGCGAAGATCCGGCGAAGAAAACGAGTGTGCGGGCCCAGAATCGGGCGATGCGATGCTGCCTGCGGCCGTGCTTCTCCACAAGGGAGACCAGCAGGGAAACCGACCCGCAAACGATAGTGGCCACAGCCATGAGCGGGATGTGCCAGAGGTTGGTGCGCCAGCGGTAGAGGCGCGGGAGCGGATTGGGGCGGCTCATGGCTGCGCCCCGCTTTCATTCAGCAGGAGAGAGCGAGCCTCGCCGACCAGGTAGACGGATCCGGAGACGACGATCTGGCCGGGATTCGCCTGCCGCTCGCCGAGTTGCTCTTTGGCGAGCTTCAGGGCCTGGGCCACGGAATCAGCCACGGTTGCCGGAGTTCCCGTCGCCTCGGCCGCAGCCAGCAAGTCCTGGAGTGCTGCTGCGCGCGCTGCATGGATCGGCGCGATTACGATCTGGTCGAAGAGGGGAAACAGTATCTGCGCCATCTCCGCAATGGGCTTGTCGCGCAGGCAACTGAAGATGAGGATGCGCGGCTGGGCTTCCGGCGATGTGGCTGCATTGAGGCCTGCGCGGAGGGCCCAGGCTCCGGCGGGATTGTGGGCGACATCGAGAATCCAGTCGATTCCTGCCTTGTGGATGCGCTCGAGGCGGGCCGGCCAGCGAGTCTCGTGAATGCCTGCGGCGAGAGAGGCCGGGGTGACGGGAAGTCCGTGATGGGTGGCCAGCTCGACGGCCGCTGCAATGGCCAGCGCGATGTTGCGGTGCTGGTGCGCCCCGGAGAGCGGCGAATCCACCTCGACCGCGGCGCCGAGGGCTTCAACCTGGTAGGGGCCCGATGGGGCGGTGGTGACGGACGGCATGTAAGGCGCCGCACTCACGCCGCGGACGCCCAGCTCGACGGCAACTTCGCCGAGAACCTGGTTGGCCTCCGGATGCTGCGAGAGGGTAATCAGGGTTCCATTGCGGCGCAGAATACCGGCTTTTTCCCGCGTGATCGCGGCGATGGTGGAGCCGAGCCACTCGGTATGGTCGAGCGAGATGTCGGTGATGACGGAAAGAAGCGGATCGACAACATTGGTGGCGTCGAGGCGGCCACCCATGCCTACTTCAAGAACCGCAATGTCGATGCGGGCTTCGGCAAAGTAGAGGAGCGCCTGGGCGGTGAGGATCTCAAAGAAGCTGGGGAGTTGGGGCAGATGACCGTCGAGAACCAGCTGCTGGGCGGCATCATGAACGCGGAAGTAATGGCGGGCGAAGGCGCCGTCCCCGATTTCCACGCGGTCAAGGCGGATGCGCTCATTCACTCGGGACAGATGCGGCGAGGTGTAGAGGCCGGTGTGCAGGCCGCTGGCTGTGAGGATGGAGGCCAGCGTGGACGCCGTGGAGCCTTTGCCGTTGGTTCCGGCAATCAGCACAGAGGGAAACTGGAGGTGCGGATCGCCCAGCGCGGCGAGCAGGACACGAATCTCGTCAAGCGAGAATTTGCGCCGCGGCTGCCCGGTGCGCTCATAGAGCTCCGGAACCATGGAGTTGAGTTGCTCGACAGCCGCGGCGTAGGACATGGACAGTCCAGTATAGAAGGGCAACTCGGGAGTGTGCGCGGAATGGTTTGGCGTGGGCTCGCGGAGTGCGATCGAATCAGTGCTGCAGCAGGAGCTGCAGGGCCAGGCGCGCATTTTGCAGGCAGAGTCGCGCTTCGTCCTCAGAAAGCAGGCCCTGATGGACAGCTTTGCGGCCCACGTCGTTCACCTGGTTGGCTACACGGGGGAATTCAGCGTCGATGCCACAGAGTTGGAGATTGTTGTTGACCTCGTGGAGCAGGTTGCCCAGCGTGGCGGCATTGCGGTAGCGGGTGCGCACCAGGCGGGTGAGCACGTCGGGAAGCTTCTGCTTGATAGCCTCTTCCAGCACCGAACGGCACATGACGGCGCAGGCGGTGAACAGGCCGTAGAAATAGCAGCGGGTGGCCTCGTCGAGATAGCGGTCTGCCTCGTCGGAGCTAGCCGCGGCGACCACGCACTCGCGCAGGTGGGTGGCGCGGAAGACCGCCGGCTCGACCAGTTCGAGGAGTTCCATCGCGATGGCGGCGCGCAGCAGGTCGTTCTGCTGGCCGTCGAGGGCGCGCTGAATCTCCTGCCAGGCGGGAGTGACGGCTCCATTGCCTGCGTGCTGCAGCCGGGTGAGCGAGGTGAGGCGCTGGCGGGCGTGCTGGATGAAGCCCTGGCGCATCTCCTGGGCCAGCATGCGCCAGTCGGCCACAAAAGCCTCCGGGTCCTGCAGGTAGCGCGCCCACAGTTCGTCGTAAACAATGCCGGGGAGCACGTCGCGCAGTTGCTCAAAGCGGCCGGTGCGGGCCAGCTCTGCGATGGCCTCGCAAAACCCCTTTCCCGGCGCGCCCTCGGCGGACATCTGCAGGAGCTGGTCCTCCAAGTGGCTTACGTCGATAGTCATCTCCTGGCTCCCCTTGTCCAACCCCAGTTTAGGAGCGCGGAGAGCCCTCTCCACGATCCAAAGAACAGTCGAATCCCGCGGCGTACTGGAATGGGAAGACAACAGCGCAAACACCTCGCTTGGGAATCGCCATTTGGACCAGGCTTTTCCTTTGCTCGGTGGGCCCGTGTGGATGCTGTGGAAGAGCCGTCAGCTGTGGAGGACCTGGATGCATGAAACCCTAGTCCTGCTTGACGATGGACGAGGTTTTCACACAAAGCATCCGCTTTTCACAGGGGTTTCAAGGTTGCCTGTGGGAGACGTGGGAAACAGGGGGTAGTTGGGAGGGGTGTGAGACGGATTTTCCAAAACTCCTGTATTGCACAGCCGGGATTTAGAAAACCTGCACCCAGTTCAAATGGCTGTGCTGTAACTGCTTCAGCGAGATTTCCACTTTTCCTGTGAGAACTACGGGAACTACTGTCTTGTTCTTTAGTCTTACAACCTATTTCCTCACCCGTTATGCCGCATGCAATGGAGTCGGCTGAGCTGAGAGCGGGCTGGTCGGCTGGCTTCGGTTCAAGAGCCCAGGCCGAGGCAGACCCTGCGGGGCGCAGAATGGTGCGGAGAATTCAGAGTTGTTTCCCGTTTTTCCACCCTCACTGAGAAGTGGAAGGTGAATACAATCGAAACAGAAGAAGAGACAGACACTTCCGCCTGGCCGCAATGTGTTGTAGAGTGAGGCCAAGCCAGAAATCTGCTTCTCGAGCGAGGGTGGGGCTATGCCGATCGTGGAAACGGAAGTGGAGAAGCCGGCCGTACAGGGGTCAGCGATGGAGATTACCGTAAGCCGCCAGGAATTGGTGAAGGAACTCACCGCGACGCAGAGTGTGGTGGAGCGCAAGACCACCATACCCATTCTGTCTAACTTTCTGATCGAGGCCGAAGGCGACCGGCTGAACATAACGGCCACCGATCTTGACCAGGCGATCCGTACCAGTGCCGAGGTGAAGGTGAAGAAGGCGGGCGCATGCACCATCCCGGCGCGCAAGCTCTACGACTACATCAAGCTGCTCCCGGATGGCGACATTTCCATCAAGCTGCTCGATAACCACTGGGTGCAGATTCGCTCCGGCCGCTCAAACACCAAAATGGTCGGCATGGCGCGGGCCAACTATCCGCAGGTACCCGAGTTCCCTGCCGTAGCGGCGACGAACATTTCCACGCTGGCGCTGAAGACGCTGATCGCGCGGACGATTTTTGCCATCTCCAACGAGGAGTCGCGCTACACGCTCAACGGCGCGCTGCTGGTCATCAAGGCCGAGTCCCTCGCCATGGTGGCGACCGACGGACATCGCCTGTCCTACGTCGAAAAGCCGAACGAGCTGCTCGAAGGCATCAGCGGCGAGAAGCGGGTTCTAATTCCGCGTAAGGCGCTGCAGGAGCTGCAGCAACTGCTGGGTAACACGGAAGCCGAGAAGGTGGAGTTTGCCGACGACGAGCACACGCTCTTCTTCCGCGTGGGCCACCGGACGCTGAGCACGCGCAAGTTGTCGGGGCAGTTCCCCAACTTTGAGGCTGTCATGCCGCGCGACAACACGAAGTTCGCGGTGGTGCGGTCGAGTGAGTTGTCGTCGGCCATCCAGCGCGTGGCGCAGTTTGCCGACGAGCGGTCGGGGGCCATCCGGCTGCGGCTTGAGGGTAATGAGCTGAAGATCAGTTCCAGTTCCACCGAGAGCGGCGAGAGCGAAGACACCATCGATACGCCGTACTCGAGCGACCCGATTGTTGTCGGCTTCAACTCCGGCTACATTTTGGACTTCCTGAAGGCCTTGGGCAACGAAGGCGAAGTCCGCCTCGAGTTCAAGGACTCGCAATCGGCTGGCCAGATGCGACCCGAGGATCCGGATGCAGAGTACAAGTACCGCTATGTGCTGATGCCCATGCGGATCTGAAAAGTAGGGAACAGGGAACAGAACGCGGCCCGACAGCGATGCCGGGCCGTTCTGCTTGCGAGCTCCGAAGCTTATTCTCTGCCGCGCAGTATTGCCGCGATGACGCGTGGATTTCTACGGCCGTCGACGACCGCGACAATCCAAAGAGGCTTCTTGTTTGGAGCGTACGCGATCAAGTATTCCCTAACCAGCTTGAACCGGAGCGGGCGCCCCGTAAGTTCCGGCCTGAAAAATCCGTGGTGCGGGAACTGAGCGAGCAACTCGAACGCGCTGAAGAATTCGCCCACCAAGCGCGAGGCAGTTCCAGGACTGGAGTGCTGAAAACAGGCGGCAATACCGTCGATGTCCTCAGCTGCTTCGGGATGAAGTTCGAACGCGATCACGCAATCGATCTTTGACGCGCCGCGATGCGCTCTTCAAGCATGCGCCTGGCTTCGTCCCCTGGAATGCCTTTCACCTGGCCGCTTGCCATCTCGTCGTAGCGCCGGTCGAGCGTCTCTCTGAGCTGTTGCACCTCAGAGAAATAGCCCGTGATCGCGTCCTCAACGAGGTCGCCGACGGGGCGGCCCGTCTCGACGGACCACTGTTCCACCTTCGCAGCGAGTTCGGGTTCCAGGCGCACTTCCATGCTTTCAGCGTAGGCAGGTGCGGTCTTCCTGTCAATGCAGGAATCCTGGGACGCCGCACCAAAGGTAAGGCGACTCATGGACTCAAGCTACCAGGTCAGCGTGACGGTGATCGTCTTCCAGCCTTCACCGGGAGGGAACACAAAGTCCAGCAACATTGGAGACGCAGGCTGCAGATCGGTGACAGCCAAGCCATAGCACTTGTCAAATTGGCAGGTCTCCGAAAACTCCCATTGAGCTCTTGGCTTAAATGCTCCATGCCGGATGACCCGCAGCGCGCCGTAGCCGCCTGCGGGGCCTTCTATGACAAGGGTCAGCTTGTGATCTGCGTAGGTTTCTTCGACAACGCGGAACCTCGCCGTGCGCGCGCCTGGCAAAGGCGGGGCGGCTGCCAATGCAGACCAGGCGTGCAAATAGTCAATCTCTGCCTCTCGAACTTGGTCGATTTCGATTTGAGGCGAAGGTATCCGGAGAGTCCTAAGGCTGTTGTCAGTGGTTCTTGCGCCGACCATGTCGGTCCGCAAATTCCACCTCGGATTATTCACACCGGTCAGGCCGACTTCGATTTCACTCCCGCTCCGATGAAGTTTAAGCCCTCCTGCTCCTGCGGGCAACGGCAGGTTATCGATCGATGCATCGTCCCACCCCGCCGGCAGATGCGGGTTCACAGTAATCGTCTTCGTCTGCGCGTCAATTGAAATCCCAAACAGGCCACGCAGCGTGGGCGTGATCACCATAGCGGAGGACCAGAGCTGGTGGCTGGTGCTCCGCCCGAAAGGCACAAAAAAATCGCCGCTCAGCAATTCGGTCACGGCGCCGAGGTCTTGGGCGCGCGTCAGGTTGGCGTTTTCCATCAGCATCTGGTAGCCGGCGAGGGGCTGGTTGGCGCGGTACTCGGCCAGCGCGGCCCAGCCGGTGAACAGAGGCCAGACGGAGCCCTGGTGGTAGCTCATGCCGTCGTAGAACTTCTCGTCGGTGGAGACGTCGCGGAGGCCCCAGTCGGTGTTCAGTGTGTGCGCGGCGAATTGCTGCAGGCAGCCTTCCGGATGAGCCAATATCGACTTCCCGCTCGGCAGATTGCTCCACCACGCCAGCGCGGGATAGACAGTGCTGGCGCGGTCGAGAGAGCCGTCGGCGTTGCGGCTGAAGGCGTAGCACGATTTCTCTGGATCGTAATACTCGGACTCGATGGTGCCGGCGATTTTGTCGGCGCGCTCCTGTGCGGCGGCGGATTTTTCCGGGTTCCCGAGGAGCTTCTCGAGGTCGGCCATCGCTCCCGAGGCCTGCTGATCGAGCAGAGCCAGATAAATCTCCTGGTGGGGCATGGCGCCCGGCCAGCTTTCCACCCAGCCGGTGCCCTGGGAGTTGTCGTAGATGCCGTCGTGGTCGGTGTCATGCGCGGGATCGGTCTCGAAGGCCCAGGCCTTCTCAATGGCGTCGCGGTTGGCAGTGAGGAAAGCCGTGTCACCGCTGGCGCGGACGTAGTCTTCGAGGGCGAGCAGGAAGAGCGGCGTCGAGTCCGCCGCGGCATACATGTAGGGGAAAGCCTGCCAGTCGATCGCGGCGGCGGTCTGCGCGAACTCGTGCATGATCTTGCCGTCGGCGCGCTGTCGGTGGATTAGGAATTCCAACTCAGCCTTGGAGAGCGCGAAGTCGCCGTAGCCGTTCGTGGCGTAGAGGGTGTAAAGCGAGTCGCGGCCGAAGAACCAGCCAAAGCCAGGACGGGCGGAGTCGGCGGAGGCATAGTAGCCGGCGACGAGTGCGGTCTCGTCCGTGCCCTGAACTTTAGCGCGGAGCTGCTCGATGGAGATGGTGGCCCATTGGAAGGCCTCATTGAGCGCCTTGTCGGGGGTTTCGATTGTGGTGGAGCTGGCTAGAAGTTTTTTGTAGCGCTCGGCATGGGCCTGGTAGCTGGCGGCGATTCCGGTGTTGAGCTCCGCGAGGGTTGCGCCGAGGGCGGGATTCCTGGCTGCGGCGGGGGTGGTTCCAACGGCCATCAGCAGCGGGAAGAGGCGGCCGTGGTCGCGCGCGGGGTCGATGCGGAGGCGGAGCTCGACGGGGTGGACCTGGGGGCGTTCCTGATAGGGAGCGAGGATCCCGGGCTGAGCGCCGGGGATGGTGATGGCCGCGGCGAGATCGGGATAGTCGGAATGGAGCACGTAATAGCCGCCCGTGCCTCCTGGACCGGCGACCCACTCTGCTCCGGGGACGCCTTCGTTGCGCTCGGGCCACATCCAGCGGAGCTCGGGCGTGAAGCTGAGCGTGAAGTCGGTGGGGTGGAGGCAATCGAACTCGAAGAGGACCATGGGGCCGGTTCCGGCTGAGGCCTGGTCCGGCGAAAACATGATCTGGCGGACGGTGAAGGCGATGTGGCTGTAGGTGATGGTGGTGCGGTCGGGACGAACCTCGATCTCGGCGGCCTGCTGGTTGACTTCGATGGGGACCGAGTAGCCATCGACCTGGGCCTGGATGGAAAGGTGCGAGAGGACCTTGACGGGGAGCACCCAGGCCTCGAAGGTGCCGTCCTGCTGGCCGAGGACAACGCCGCGCTCACCGGCGACGGTGAAGGGCTTGAGGGGCTCGGCGTGGGCCTGGATCACGGGGCCGGCAGTTTCAAACGGGAAGGCCGGGATGGAGGTGAAGGTCTGTGCGTGGATTGCGGAAGTTACTGCAAAAAGCATGGCAATCGCCATGCAGAGAGGGGTACGTCGATTGCGCATCGTTTGGTCCTTTGGGTGCGGCTCAAGGCTACCAGTGTACTGCGGTTAAATGGCGGGGAACACCCCGGCAGATGCAAGAGTGGGGCGGGATGCGCCAGGCGCACAAGGAGCGCTAAGGGCCTCACGCAAGGAGCAGGCAGAACGTAAGGATACATTTTTCCATATATACATTCAGATTTGCGGATACATAGATCACTGCGAGGACGCCACGGTTCTATGTAAGTTGTTGAAATGAAAGGTATTGATTGTATTGGCAATCCAATTGCTGCTACGCGCACAAGCGCGCGCATAAAGGAGAGGCCTACCCATGCGAAACTTGACTGGCAAGATCGTGGTCCTGCTGTTCATCCTGCTGATTTCTACCCACTTGCAGGCACAGAGTGTGGCCGCCATTACGGGTGTGGTCGCCGACCAGACTGGGGCGGTTGTTCCCGGCGCGACTGTGACTCTGGAGAACACCGAAACCGGCGTCACCTATAGGACGGTCACCAATGGGATTGGTTCCTATACGATCAACGAGGTCAAGCCGGGCCCGGGCTACAAGATCACGTTCACGCATGCGGGTTTCAAACCCCTGGCCATTTCAGGCATCTATATGAACGTAGACGCGACCAGGACCCAGAACGCCCGCCTGACCATTGGAACAGATCAGGAGACCGTGCAAGTTTCGGCAGTAGCCGAAAACGTCACCCTCGACACTACCGATGCCACAGTCGGAAATAACTTCCAGGTCCAGGAAATGAATGACCTCCCAGTCGAAAACCGGGATACTCCGGCAGCGCTGTTCTACCAGCAACCCGGCGTCACAGACCAGGGGGCGGTAACCGGCGCCCGTACCGATCAGAGCAACGTGACGCTGGATGGCTTGGAAGTGAATGACAACGCTACAGGTCAGTTTGGCGCTATCGTCGGCACCGCCCCGGTGGACTCTGTTCAGGAATTTCGAGGGGTAACCGCCGCATCTCTTTCGAGCGCGGGACAGGGTGGCGGCGGCCAATTCGAACTGGTAACGCGCAGCGGCACCAACAGTTTTCATGGCGCCCTTGCGGAGTATCACCGCGATACCGATACTGAGGCCAACAACTGGTTCAACAACAACAGCGGCGCTTCCAGACCTCCACTCATTCGCAATCAATTCGGCGGCGATATTGGCGGACCCATCTGGAGAAGAAAGGCTTTCTTCTTCTTCGACTGGAACAGCCGGCGCGATACGTTGAGCGACATCGAAGATCGAACCGTTCCATTAGGAACAAACACTTCAGGATATCGGGGCGGCGAGGTCGCGTACGTCAACAGCGCCGGCGGCATCACAACGTTGAGCCCGACGCAAGTCGCCGCGCTCGACCCACAGGGAATCGGCTGGGATCAAACGGAACTCAGTTTATTCCAGAGCCGGTACCCGATGGCCAATGACACCACCGGCGACGTCGGCGATCTGGTCAACACGGCGGGCTATCGTTTCAACGCGCCCTTTCCTTTGGTCGAGAACGATTATGTTCAGAGAGTCGATCTCACGCTTAACGACAAGATGAAAGTCTTCGGACGCGGAACGGTTGCCAACAGGTCCGCCACACAGAACGCGGTTCAATTCCCCGGCGACCCGTTTACCTACCCGTTCTACGACAAAAGCTATGCCTGGGTCGTAGGTCACACCTGGACCATCGGCAACAACAAGCTGAACCAGGCCGAATATGGCGAAACCTACGAAAACTACCAGTTTCTGGTTCTTTACAATCCACAGGGCCAGGATCAATACGGCTACGCTGGACTCAGTGGGCCATACGGCGGCGGCAATAACGAACAGTACCGGACCTATCCCATTCCCATCGTGCGCGATGACTTCAGCTGGGAAAAGGGCAGGCACAGCCTGACTTTTGGCGGCACCTACAAGTGGGAAACTCCCAACGAGTACGCTGCAGAAAACTATTACTTCCCCTCTGTTGGCGTAACAGGGAACACGAACTTCACCGCTCTCTCACCGAACTTGCGGCCATCCGACATCAACGGCAACTACACAGCCATCTGGGACAGCGCCTTCTCCACTGCGCTGGGCGCCTTCGCTGATACGAGCGCCAACTTCAATTACAACAACAAGGCACAGGTGCAAACGCAGGGTTCAGGACTCGACCTCAACTATCGCTACTACGAAACCGAGGTCTACTTCGGCGATTCCTGGAAACTCACGCCGAATATGACCATCTCCTACGGCGTGCGCTACCAGAATTACACCGTGCCCTATGAAACGCGCGGAGAACAGGCGATTTCCAACCTGAACACCAACGGCACCGTCTCAACATTCTCATGGGATACTTTTTGGAAAGATCGCGAGGCACAAAGCGCGGCGGGACTCTCCGGCAACAACGTGCTTCCGTTTCTGCAATTCATCTATGGCGGAAAGGTCAACAACCAGCCGAGCTATTTCCAGCCGAACAACAAGGACTTTGCGCCGCGTATCGCCCTTGCTTACAGCCCGGGCTTCGACAAGAAAACTGTCTTCAACGCTGGGGCCGGAATCGTTTACGATCACTCTCTCATCAATGCGCTGCAGTTCCAGCAGCTTCAAACCTCGTACGTGTTCGAGGCAAGCAATACCTATCTCTACGGGACTGGCGGCGATCCGACCGCTTCGCTATCGAGCAATGACCCTACGGCGGGCGGAACGCCGAGATTCGGCGGTCTAACCAGTCCGCCGCCGCCGCCAAGCGCTCCTGCCGTTGTCACGCCATATATCCCGTTCGTATATAGCGGATTTCCCTATGGTCTGCCGTATGGGGAATTCAATTTAATGATGGACACGTCCCTGAAAACCCCTTACTCGATCCAACTGAGCGCCGGTATGCAGCATGAGTTTCCGCAGGGATACCTTCTAAAGATCAACTATGTTGGCCGCCTAGGCAGACGTCTGCTTGCAACAGCGGACGCCAGTCAGTTGCTCGATTTTCCTGACAATTCGGGTAAGTCGAACCAGACGATGGGTCAAGCCATGTCGGGCCTGGTGACACAACTGCGCAAGAACGTAGGTCTGGGACCCCTGGGCGCAATCCTGGCCGTTACCCCTCAGCCCTGGTATGAGGACGTCCTGACTCCTGGAGTTGGAGTCGCCAATGGTTTCGCAAGCAACACGCAAATGGTTGCCTACGAGGCCTATCCCTATCCGCAGCGCGGCGATTTTGCGGACATGACACAGTATCTTTCGGTCATCGGGTTCCCTAACTCGATTCTGCCCCCGAACGTCGGCATGGCGTCTCAATTCAGCAGCAATAGCGTCTGGACGAACAAGGGATCTTCTTCGTACGGCGGCATGCTGGTCACGCTGCACAAAAACGCAGGCTATGGTTTGCAATTCGACCTTAACTACACTTGGGCGCATTCCATCGACAATGTGTCGATCATTGCCAACAGCATAGCCGCGAGCAACGGCGTTGGCTTTATCTGCGACGTGCAACGGCCGCGCGAGTGCCGAGGCAACTCCGACTTCGACGTTACCAACTACTTCAACGGCAACTTCATTTACGAGTTGCCATTCGGCAGAAACAAAGCCATTGCCGCTACGGCGCCTTTGTGGCTCGACGAGGTAATTGGTGGCTGGGAGCTCAGCGGTCTTCCAACGTGGCATACCGGCATTGCTTACAACGCGCAAGCAAATGCGTATGTAACCAGCTTCGCCAACGATGCTCCTGCGACCCTCATTGGGTCGATGGGCGCGGTCAAAACGAAGATTCACGGGGGTCAGGGCCAGTCCTTGTTCGCCTATGCGAACTCCACCTCGGCGGATGACGCGTTTATCGGTCCAACCGGTTTTGTCGTTGGAGGCCGGAACAACCTGCGTGGGCCAGGGTACTTTAACCTGGATCTGGGTCTCGGGAAGACATTCCCGATCTGGGGGGACAAGGTCAAGCTGAAATTCCGCTGCGACGCATTCAACGCTTTCAACCACCCCAACTTTAATCCGCCTTCGGGGGCAGGTAACGATATCACCCAGGCCGAGGGCGTCCAATTTGGAACAATCACTGGCACCTCAACTTCTCCAGGCTCCGACGTCGCGCAGCGCGTGCTGCAGGGCGCTCTCCGGCTGGAGTTCTAAGGGCGGCCGATTCAACAGGAACACAGCATCAAGCAAACGCCCCGGAATCGATCCGGGGCGTTTGCTTGAGGTGAAAAATGCCGATGCGGTTAGGCCTTGAGGAAGTCGAGCGCGCGGGTCAGATAGGACTTCAGATCGCGGCGATGGACGACGGCGTCGAGGAAGCCCTTTTCGAGGAGGAATTCGGAGCGTTGGAAGCCATCGGGAAGCTTCTGGCGGATGGTCTGCTCGATGACGCGGGGTCCGGCAAAGCCGATGAGGGCTCCGGGCTCGGCGATGTTGAGGTCGCCGAGCATGGCAAAGCTGGCGGTGACGCCGCCGGTGGTGGGGTCGGTGAGCACGCAGATGTAGGGCACCTTGGCGTCGTCCAGCTGGGCCAGGGCGGTGGAGATTTTGGCCATCTGCATGAGGCTGACCACGCCTTCCATCATGCGGGCTCCGCCGGAGGCAGCGACGACGATGAGGGGCTTGCGGCCGAGCCGGGCGCGATCGACGGCGCGGGCGATGGTTTCTCCCACCACGGCGCCCATGGAGCCACCGATGAAGCCGTACTCCATGGCGCTGAGGACCACGGAGTGGTGCCCGAGTTGGCCGACGGCATTGAGAATGGCGTCATCGAGGCCGGTGGCTTCCTGCGCGGCGCGGAGGCGCTTCTTGTAGGGCTTGATGTCGGTAAAGTTGAGCGGGTCAGTGGAACGCAGGCCGGCGTCTACCAGTTCATAGCCGGGTTCGAGGAGGAGGTCGATGCGCTGGCGGGCGCCGATCTTGAAATGGTGCTGGCACTTGGGGCAGACATTCAGATTGGCTTCGAGCTCGGCCTTCCAGATGGTCTGACGGCAGCCCAGGCACTTGGTCCACAGGCCTTCGGTGCGCACCTTTCTTCCGCCGGCATCGGTGCCGCCGTTGCCGCCGGGGCCCGATTCGTACTCACCACTCTCACGTTTGAACCAGGACATCGAGGACTCTCTCTCCACTCAGCTTACAGCTCACAGCAGACAGCTGACAGTTCTGATCCGGGCAGCGTTCGCATGAGGCCCGGAACCGTCAACTCTCAGCTGTTGGCTCTCAGTATTCTATGCCGCGCTGGGCCAGAATGCCCTTCTCATAGGCGTGTTTTACTTCGCGCATCTCGGTAACGGTGTCGGCGAGCTCGACCAGCAGCGGGTGGGCGTTGCGGCCAGTAAGGATGACATGCACCATCTCCGGACGGCCGCGCAGGGCTTCAACCACCACGGCGGGGTCGAGCATGCCGTAGCCGATGGCGTAGTTGATCTCGTCTAGGATCACCAGATCCCACTCGCCGGAGTAAATGGCCTCGCGCGCCTCGGCCCAGGCTGCCTGGACCAGGCGGATGTCTTCCGGGTCGGTCTCCGCGCCACCGACCTTCACAAAGCCGCGGCCCATCTGCTTGAGGACAAAGTTGGAACCGAAGGCCTGGACGGCATCCAGTTCACCGTAGTGCCAGGAGCCTTTGAGGAACTGCAACATCAGCACCTTCATGCCGTTACCCACAGCGCGCAGGGCGGTGCCCATGGCCGCGGTCGTTTTCCCCTTGCCGGGGCCGGTATTGATCAGGATCAGTCCTCGCCGGGAGTCAGTCATAGCAGGGGTCAGGGATCAGGGGTCAGTTGTAGTGCTTGTCCTCAGCAGACATCATACTCAGTCTACGGTAACCGAAAGTTTCTGGCAGAAGGGGAGTAAGCGCCTCAACTTGTGTGCCCAGCGCATACTGATCCCTGACCCCTGACCCCTGACCCCTGTTCAATGGCCTGTGTGGTAAGGATGGCCAGAGAGAATTGTAAATGCCCGGTAGAGCTGCTCGGCGAGAACGAGCCGGGCGAGGGAGTGGGCCAGGGTCATGGGGCCGAGCGAAAGCAGCAGGCTGGCACGCTGGCGCGCCGCGTCGGACCATCCGCTGGCTGGACCGACAGCGAAGACCACATGCTGCGCCCCATCGTCGCGCCGTGCGCCAAGCCAGGCGGCGAAGGCCTCGGAGGTCATGGAACGGCCACGGCTGTCAAGGAGGACGACGACAGCGGGCGTTCGCCCCTGGCGCCGGGCGATCCAATCAAGCATAGCCTCCTGGCTGCGGAAGGCTTCAGCCCGGCAGCGTGCAAATGCCGAACAGCGTTCGAGATAAGCCTGGGTGAGAGCGTCCATGGTGTCCTTGGAGGCGGCACGCGCGCCGATATGGGCCAGCGTGAGGTGCATGAGGAGGAGGATACCCCACCATGGCGGCCGGGCTGGGAGCGGGCTAGGGAAAATCCCCAAAAATGAGAGGTACCACCCATTTTCTGTATAGTCGCGAAACATTATCCCAAATTTCATATTCTTCTGGTCCTTCGGTATCCGTGAGACCCGATTCAACTGCTTCTTTTTCAGTATTTTGCAAAATCTTCGACCGGGCTGCGAGATTGGCATCCGTCATGCATTCCCAGCATGGGAATGTAGCCTCCGTCGCTGGCCCAGGACATTACGTGCCAGCAGTTTGTATTTCGCACTCAATCCAAGGTCTTTAGGAGATATGGAACCCATGAAAAGCTTAACGAGGCTCCTCTGCTGCATGTTGGCGATGCTCGTTTTGACATCTCTGCCGGTCTGTTACGGACAAAGCGTCTCCGGCATGGCAGGCGAGGTGACTGACCAGTCCGGCGCCGCTATGCCGAATGTCGTGGTTACTCTCAAAAACGCGGCCACGGGAGCGAAGTTCACCGTGACCACGAACGCCGTCGGCTTCTACCGCTTTTCCGAGATTCCACCGGGTCAGGGGTATGAAGCTTCCTTTACGGCCAAGGGGTTTGCCACGGTGGAAGTCAAGGACATCTACCTTACCGTGGGCTCGGTCCGCACCCAGAATGCGAATCTGAGGGTCAGCGCACGCGCGGAAGCGATTGAGGTGACAGCAACAAACTCGGAAGTCACCATCGATACCACGACTGCCATCATCGGCAACACGTTCGACGTAGAGGCCCTCAACCAACTTCCCGTGCAGCAGAGAAACGACCCGCTCGCGCTTTTCGCGATGCAGCCCGGAGTCACCGACTCGGGCGCCGTTACAGGCGCGCGCGTCGACCAGAACTATGTCACGGTAGATGGCCTGGACGTGAACGATTTCGCGACCGGCGGAGCGGCGCAGGGCAACGCGGGCGCCGGAGTCACCAGTAGTGTGGGCACCATCGTTGGACACGCGCCGGTCGATTCAGTGGAAGAGTTTAGGGGCGATGTAGCCGGCAACGACGCGTCCACGGGCCCCGCCGGCGGCGGCCAGTTCGCATTGGTCACCAAGGGCGGCACCAACAAATTTCACGGCAATATCAATGAGTATCATCGCGATGAGGACCTGGTGGCCAACAGTTGGTTCAGCAACAATGCCACCCCCATCATTCCCCGCAACCACCTGATTCAGAATCAGTTCGGCGGCAACTTCGGCGGCCCCATCAAGCGCGACAAGCTGTTCTTCTTCTTCGACTACAACAACGACAGAATCGTCAGCCAGGCTCTCGTTCAGAGAACCGTCCCCAGCGCCAACCTGCGCGCCGGCACTGTCACCTACTGCACTGACCACGCTTGCGACACCACCAACTCGCAGACGGCAGCCCAGGTAAAGGGATTTGACCCGGCGGGGATTGGCGCAGACACAAACTGGTTAACTTTCGTCGACACTCGCTTTCCCGCTTCCAACAACAACAGCTCCGGCGATGGCCTCAACTCGCTCGGATACGGCTTTAACGCCCCGGCCAACGACGACGAAACAAATTACGTCGCAAGGGGCGATTACAACATTAACGACAAGATGAAGTTTTTCGCCAAGTTCACCATCGCCCGTGAAGATGCAGTGTACCAGCCGAACGAATTCAAGGGCGACCCGGCTACGTCCCCGTTCACCGATCGCTCGTATAATTTCGTGATCGGCCACAACTGGGTGATCGGCCAGACCAAGACCAACCGGCTCTTCCTCGGCGACAACGTACAAAAGGTCGCCTTCCCCATCAGCTACAATCCCACGGGGACCACCGCCTTCACCTTCGGAGACGGGGCCGATCAGGGCATGGCCTCCAACCCATACATCTGGCCGGGCGCGACTGCGCGCCGCGTGCCCATTGAGCAGATTGGAGACGACTTCACGTGGACCACGGGAAGGCATACATTGCAGATGGGCGGGACCTTCAAGGACATTCTGTCCCACGACACAACGGTTGGTGACTACAACGTGACCGAGGTGGGCCTGGGCGGCTATATTTTTAGCCTTTGCGGTCCGGTTTCCGAGGCCAACCCGGCATGCGGAACAGGCGCGGGCGGTCCCAACCCCAGCCTGCGTCCCTCCGATCTCGATCTGAGCAACAAGCTCACCTGGGATGAGCCTTTCGCGTTCCTCCTCGGCCGCATCGGCAGCGTTTCAAGCGACTACAACTACAATGCCAAGGGCAGCGTGCTGCCTCAGCTCACAGGAGATCAGCGCTTCTACAAGTACTATCAGAGCCAGTTCTATTTCCAGGACTCCTGGAAGGTGACGCCCGGCCTGACTGTCAACTATGGTGTCACCTATCAATGGTTCTCCGTGCCCTATGAAACCCGCGGCCTTGAGAGTACCGAGCCTTATACTTTCAACCAGTACTTCGGGGCTCGCGTAACCCAGAGCAACCTCGGCCAAACCGGCCCCACGGCTGTCCCCTTGATCGCCTACTCCCTTGCTGGAAAAGGAAACGGCGCCGGTGCCCCAGGCATCTACTACCCTGAGTACAGGAACTTTGCCCCGCACCTGGGCTTTGCCTGGAACCCTGGATTCGATAAGAAGACGGTCTTCAACGGCAGCGCGGGCATCATTTACGACCGCACCATCGTCAACGCGATTCAGCAAATCCAGGATGCAGATTCGTACCTCTTCCAGCAGACCAAAGGGAACTCGTATGGAACTCCGAATGATCCGTACGATTCCATCGCACACGATGCGCGGCTTGACTCGAACAATGGCATCTCAGCCGTTACACTCACACCGCCCGCCACGCCCAGGCCGCCGTACCAGCCGTTCATAAACAACGGGGCACCGTATGGTCTCCAGGAGGGGTTGGCCTTTAACGCCACCATCGATCCGGCTCTGGCTACGCCATACAACATGGTGTTCAACGCGGGTGTACAGCGCCAGATGCCGTGGGACATGGTTCTGAAGGTCAACTACGTCGGTCGCCTGGGACGCAAGCTTCTGGCGCAGGAAGATGCCAATCAGGTTCTCGACTTCGCGGACACCCAATCGGGCGAGCTGCTGTCCACTGCCTTTGCTTCCATCATCACCCAGACCCGGCAGGGTGTCACGCCAGCGAACCTCACTGTGCAGCCATGGTTTGAGAATGTCGTGACGCCGGGCCTCGGGGCCCAGCTGGGATATTCCAGCAACACGGCATTTCTCGCTTCGGCCGTCGGCGGCCTCGTCTATAACGGCGATTTCGGCGACTTCGTTCAGGCCCTCTCTACCGTTACTCCGTATAACGTCGGGTCCGCTGCCCAATTCTCTGAAAACACGTTCTACACCAGCGGGGGATTTTCAGCCTATCACGGCCTGCTGGTTACCTTGCAGAAGAACATGTCGCACGGTATCCATTACGACTTCAACTACACCTGGGCGCACTCCATCGACAATATCTCCTTCTTCGCCAACTCCGCGGGCGATACGGGTATCGGCGGCATCGGCCTGGTTTGCGACGCCATACGCCCCCGCGAGTGCCGCGCCAGCTCCGACTTCGATATAAGGCACTACATTACTACGGATGCCACCTACGAGTTGCCGTTCGGCAGGGGCAGGATGTTCCTCGGCGATGCTTCCCATCTCCTCAACGAATTTATCGGTGCATGGGACATCAGCGGTGTCGGGGAATGGCATACCGGCTACCCGTGGTCAGCGAACTCCAACGCCTTCGTTGCCAGCTATTCCAACGATGCTCCTCCAATCTACATTGGCACCAATCGCTCGCTCATCGCCACGCATCTGACGAAGCACCCCGGCGGCGGGGTCAGCGACTTCGCCAACGCCACGGCGGCGGCCGGTTCGTTTGAGGGACCGATTGCATTCAAGATCGGCCCGCGCAACAGCTTCCGCGGCCCGCGCTTTTTCAATGGTGACCTGGGCCTGGCCAAAACATTTCCCGTCTACGCGGAAAAGGTCAATCTGAAGTTCCGTGCCGACGCATTCAACGCCTTCAACCATCCGAACTTCCAAGGACCCGCGGAAAATGTGTTCAATGGCCTGGACCAACAGGACTATCAGCGTGGACCAGGCTTCGGCCAGATCAGCTACACGGTGACCCCGTCTGGAAACTCCAACAATGGAGCCCGCGTGCTGCAGCTCTCGCTGCGTCTGGAATTCTAAGCTGCGAGGCTGAAAGGAAAGCAAGTCTCGAAACCCAATCCCGAATCACAACGAAGGGCGCCTCTCGAGGCGCCCTTCCTTATCCTCGGACAACGCGCTGGCTGGTCCCTTGTTCGCTTCCTGCAAGTCGCGGAAGCGAAGGCTGGCTCAGGCTTTCCTGCCGATAGGCTTCTTCGCAGTGGCCTTGTCCGCGGCCTTCCTCGCCACAGCCTTCTTTGCCGGCGCCTTCTTGGGCGCTTTCTTCGCGGCCTTCTTCGGCTTGGCCTCGGGGGCGGCTTTGGCCGCGGCGGTCTTTGCCGAGGCCTGTTTGCGGGCGGCGAGGGTTCTGGCGGCGAGCGCGGCCTTCAGCTCGGCGTCGAACTCGGCCGGGGAAACGGGGCGTGCGGACTTGCGCAGGCGTTCGATGTCGTAGAAAGCCCGGCGCTCGGTGAGAAACACGTGAACCACAAAGTCGACGTAGTCGAGCAGGATCCAATCGCCCTTGCGGCGACCCTCGACGGAGTTGGGCAGGACGCCGAATTCCTTCTTGAGGCGATGCTCGATCTCGTCGGCAATGGCGATGGCCTGGCGGTCGTTGGTGGCAGAGGTGATGAGGAAGAAGTCGGACAAGCCGGCGTCGATGGGGTCGAGCTCCAGGATGCGGGTGTTTTCGCCTTTCTTGTCTTCACAAGCCTTGGCGGCGGCTTGAACGAGGATACGGATTTGCTGGTGTGCTTCGCTTGTTGTCATTCGGTAGAAACGGTCTCCAAACTCAATCGTAGTCTCTCGCATGGGCCGGGGCAAGCCGTGAGCAGCCAAAAGGGCTACCGATAGAGCTCCCGGCTGCGGATGTAATCCAATACTGCAATGGGAAGGAGCCGGGGCTCCGGTGCGGAAGATCGAGACGCGCCCTGAATCTGGTCTCGGATCTGGGAGGCACTGATGTCGACGTGCAGCCCTGGCAGCAGGTAGAGCGGGGAGCTTTCTCCGGCGGGATTGCGCAGCAGGTAAGAGCGGAGATCGAGGGCAGAGGCGGGCGGTGCGGGGCCTGGATGCAGTGAGGCGGGAGCGGGTTCCATGGTCAGGCCAGGTGGCAGAGCGGCCACCAGATCGTCGAGCGGCTGGCCGGGGCGTGAGGCCACAACAAGAGGGGCAACGAACGGGATCTGTGCCGCGCTGTGCCAACGGCGGAGGCCGAGGAACGAATCCGCGCCCATGAGGCAATAAAGCACTCCGTCTGCAGGCAATTCGGCGCGCAGACGCAGTAGGGTGTCGACAGTGTAATTGGGCGTGGCGGTGGGCTTGGGTGCATCGACAAGCGAAACGGACAAGCCCGGCTCGCCGGCAATGGCCAAGCGGGTCATGGCAACGCGATCATCAAAGCTGGCGGTCGGACCCTCGGGCTTGAGGGGCTGCGCACCGACCGGAGCGAAGAGGACCGTATCCAGCGCAAGCGCCGCGCGGGCAGCTCGTGCCACGGCCAGGTGGCCGAGGTGCGGAGGATCGAAACTTCCGCCGAAGAACGCGATGCGCTTACCGCCGCGAGGGGTCTGCTCCATCTGTCTATCGTACCCCGCAGCGGCATGGCGCACGCGCCACCCGCAAGGGCCTCTGGTAACATCAGACTCAAGACGATGCGCTACCTGATTGCTCTTTTGGCCCTGGCCGGCGTGGTGGTTTCCGCGCTGGCGCTGCAGGTTCACTATTCCACCGCGGTCGAGCCGTGCGACATCAATGCCAAGTGGGATTGCGGCATTGTGAACCACAGTCCGTTTGCGGAGATCACGCACATTCCGGTGGCGGCGATCGGCATTGCGGGCTACCTGGCGCTGGCCGGCCTTGCGCTGGCCAGGCGGCGGCGGTTGGTGGCCGGGCTGGCTCTGGCTGCGCTGGGATTCTCGCTCTATCTGACCTACATCGAGAAGTACGTTCTCGAGGTCTATTGCATCTACTGCGTGACTTCGCTGGGGATCATTGTGGTGCTGACCGCGCTCAGCTTGTGGTGGGCATTCAAAGCTCCGCCAGCGGATTGATCCGCGTAGATCTGCGCCACGATTGTGATCTACGCCACGGCTCTGAGCTGCCCGAGCAGCGCCCGCCTCGCGCGCTGATAAACTTGAAGTGTAACCATGCTTAAAGAGAGATACGCGCGCTGGATGTACGAGTGGGAGACGCGGCTCACCATGCGCGACGAGAACCGCGTGGTGCGCCCGCTGGAATGGGGCTTTGAGTGGGTTGAGCCTTTTCTGGAGTCGCACGGCTTCGGGACCGCCATGCCGGACACGGATGTCGTGCACGATCCGGTTGCTGCCGAAGCGGCCATGGTGCGCATCAATGAGCTCCTCATCCGCCACGGGGACGAATTCTTCGGCTACGAGCGGCCTACCGACTTCCGCCTGGAAGAGCGGCATCCGCAGCTTTACCCCACCAATGTGCGCCCGGAGACGCTGGCCCAGGACGAGGCGATCAAGCAGCAGGCGGCGGAGGGAAAGCTCCCGCCGGCGCAATTTCTGCGCTTCACTTCGCCGGAACGCTCGCCTTATCCCGAAAACGACGTGGTGAATGCGCGCTGGTACCCCGCGCCGGCGCACAAGGACCCGAAACGGCCTAAGCAGGCCATCGTGGTGCTGCCGCAGTGGAACTCCGACGGCTTCAGCCACAACTCGCTGTGCGCCATCTTCAATCGTATGGGGGTCTCGGCGCTGCGGCTGTCGATGCCCTACCACGATATTCGCCGGCCGGCGGAGTTGGAGCGGTCAGACTACTCGGTCAGCGCCAACATCGGGCGGACACTGGCGGCTTGCAGGCAAGCGGTGGTGGATATTCGCTGCTGCCTGGACTGGTTGGAAGAGCAGGGCTACGAGCACTTCGGCGTGCTGGGTACCAGCCTCGGTTCCTGCTATGCCTTTCTTGCCAGCACCTTCGACAAGCGCATCCGCGTGAACGCCTTCAACCATGCGTCGACGGCATTTGGCGATGTGACCTGGGCGGGGCAGAGTACGCGCCACGTGAAGCAGGCGCTGGAAGAGGCAGGGCTCACCCAGGATCGTGTGCGGGCGCTGTGGTCGGCGGTGAGCCCTTGCAGCTACTACGACCGGTTTGCCGGTCCCGAGGCCGGCGGACCAGGCAAGAAGGTGCTGCTGGTCTACGCCAACTACGACCTGACCTTTCCCAAAGAGTACTCGCTGCAGGTGGTGGAGGCGTTCAACCACTACGGGGTGAACTTCGAGGCCCGGGTACTCCCCTGCGGACACTACACCACCGGAGAGACGCCGTACAAGTTCATTGATGGCTGGTATCTCGGCTGGTTCGTCTACCGGGCGTTCAAGGCGCTGCGGGAAGAGAAGGCGGCGGCCGAGGTTGCGGGCGCGGCAACCGTCGAGGTGGAAGAGGAAGCTGTCTCGCGCTAAAGCGGATCTCCAGTTTCCGAGGCTCGCCAGCAGGTTTTCAAAATCTCAAAATCGCGTAAGTCCTTTATTTCGATAGGCGAAACTGGTCATTATTAGTGTAACGTGCTTGTTTTCATGGGGGTGGGACGAAAGTGGGGGGCTGGGGGGTCATAGGCGCTAAGCTAAGGCTTCGCCAACCACTTTGAACCAGCTTGGTACGCTACGGGTGGGGTAATCAAACTAGAAACTGCACAACGCATAGGGCTACCAACTGGTTATCTTAGCGCTCATGGGCTGGGGGGTAGGGCCCGGTCCGGACGGGCTGTTTCCAACCCGAAAGGTCCAGCCATTCTCTTCATCGATGCCGAGTCGGGCTGCCCTTGCGGTCTACCTCGCTCATCCACTCGAAACCTATTGTGCGCCCGGGGATTGAAATAATCTGCAAACCACCTGCAGTGGGGCAGACGGCGCTTGCGCGCCAGGGGAAGGAAGAGTTGCTTCCGGTCAGCCGATTGCACGCCGGGAACCCGGAGCGTTCGAATTGCTTGTGCTCGCTAAGGGCATCTGTGATTCTGCAACAACCGAGGGTTCCTTCTGGCGACATGGGCGTTTCCCGTTACGTATCCTGTCGAGTCGGCGAGATATATGACGTCTCGAATGCACTGCTGAGAACCAGAACGCATCGGTATGAATCCTAGCAACAAGCCGTTGACATAGACGCGTGATCGGTCGTACAGTCGTTTAACGATAGATCGTTGAACGAGCGCTTCCATGCCCAGACGAAAACTCGATCCACTTCCCTCTGTCGCCTTTCAGATTCTGCTCGCATTGGCAGATCAACCGCTGCACGGTTACGCCATCATGCGCCATGTAGCGGAACAGACCGAAGGGCGCATGCGCCTAGGTCCGGCGACCCTCTACGGCTCCATCCAGACACTGCTCGAAGGCGGCCTGGTTGAAGAAGTAGATGCGCCCGCCCACGATGATAGCCAGGACGGGCGCAGGCGCTATTACCGGATCAGCGCGGCCGGGCGCAAAATGGCGCGCGACGAAGCCGAACGGCTTGCGGGCGTGCTGCGCGTCGCGCGCACCAAGGACATCCTGCGAGGTGAATATGTCTGAGCCGCTCCTGTCGGGTTTGCTGGCACTTTATCCGGCGCAGTTTCGCCGCGAGTACGGGGCGGAATGTGCGCGCTTGCTGCGGGATCGTTTTCGCGATGAGCGCGGAGTGATGGCCCGAATGCGGCTCTGCGCCGACGTGCTCCACGATCTTTTATTCGGGGTTCCGCAGCTCTATGCGCTTCCCCGGCGCGCGTTTGCAAAAGCAGCGCCTGCGCAGGCTGACGGAACGATGATTCGCGTGGCGGATGAAGCACGGCTGAGCCTTGGCGCGCTGATGTGCGCGGTAGCTCTTTCGACGGGCGCGTTCGGATGCATGATGAGCTGGTTTGCCAATGTGCGGTACGCGTGCGAGGCTGGATTCCTGCGGCAGGCGCAGACGCAGCCGCCGGTGAAGAAATCCCACCAGTCTTCAATGCGGCTTGCGTCGTTCTACATGATGCAGCAGCCTGCTTCCGCGCCTGCCGCGAGTATGGCGCCAAGCGTGCGGGATGCGACCTCTGCGATGGTCGACGCGATCAACACACATAAGATCGTGATGTTCGGCGAAACCCACGCGAACAAGCAGGAATACGCTTGGCTCTGCAGCCTGGTTCGCGATCCGGCCTTTCACGCGCGCGTGGATGACATCGTTGTCGAGTTCGGAAACTCCCTCTATCAGAAATCAGTGGATCGGTGGATCGCGGGTGAAGATGTGCCTATGGCGCAGGTCGAGAAGGCCTGGCGCAACATTGTCGGTGCGGTTGGGCCGGTATCGCCGGTCTACGCCGAGTTTTACCAGGCGGTCCGAGAGTCGAACCGGATGTCCGGCAGCCACAAGGTGCGGCTGCTGCTCGGCGATCCGTATGCCGATTGGGAGAAGATCAAGGACAAGGAGGACCTGGGCCCGTTCGTCGCACATCGCGATGAGTGGTACGCGCAAGTGGTGGAGGACGATGTACTGGCGAAGGGCCATCGCGCGCTGTTGATCATGGGCGCGGGCCACTTCCGGCGGGCGAATGGACCGGAGCTCATTGAGCAGAAACTGCGCGCATTGGGAGCTGATCCTTATCTCGTGGTGTTCGGCACGAACGTGGTCGGCGCTTACGACGACGTGGATCCGCGCTTCGATTCCTGGAAGACACCCGCGATCGTTGCTCTTGCTGGCAACTGGGTAGGCGATCTGCCGGCAATACCGGTGCTGACTGGCGGCATGGGTCAGGCAAGCTCGCTGAAGATGGCGGCGGCGGCGGACGCGATGCTGTACGTGGGTCCGCGGGACTCGCTCACGACAGTGAATGTGCCCGCATCGGAGCTCGAGAATTCGGACTACGGCAAGGAGATCAATCGCCGCTTGATGATCCAGATGGGGCGCACCATGACATTTACGCTTCCTGCTGAGACGCCGGAATTCCAGCGGCCGGCGCCGCAGCAAGCGGCGGCAGGTAACGTTCAGCGCTTCCCGCAAGCTCAGGCGCCGAAGAGCATGCACGATCCTCTCCCGCCGCGACCGCCCTCGCAGTAAGGCGGTGGAGAAGGAAGCAGTTCACTTCTCGGGCCGGGATGTCAAGAAGCGGTTTGAATCTCCGGCTGGCAACGTGCAGTGCGCCGCCGTTGCAGGCGTGCCGCTGGGTGTTTTAGATCAGCGCTAAATCTGCCAACCCACCCACCGAAGGTGATTACTCCCCAAAAGTCGGCCAGTGTCTGGGATTCCGGGTGACCGGTGATTGGGCAGGTGTGCCTAAGGCTGCGTCAGGGAAGGGATTTCAACTTTTCGCGGACGTCTGGGGCGCTCTTGGAGTTCGGAGACAGAGCGAGGAACTTCTGATAGGCGTCTTTGGCTTCGGGTTTCTTCTGCAGATTGAGGTAGGCATCGCCGAGATTCAGCCAGGCGATGGCGCGTTTCGGATCGAGAGCAATCGTCTGCAAAAACCATTTCGCGGCCTCGTCGTACTGGCCCATGCGGAAGAAGGCGAAGCCGGCGTTGTTGGCGAACAGAGCGCTGGCTGGCTGCAAACGGGAAGCTTCGGTAAACTTGGCGGCGGCATCCGCATAGCTCTTTTCCTTGTAAAGGCGCATGCCCTCGTCGTTGGCGGCGGCGGCAGTCTCGGAGGGCGGCTTGACCGCAGACTTTTGGACGGCATCGGAGGCGGCCGTTGCCGAAGTAGCGGCAGCCGCGGAACCAGGCGATGGAACGGCAGTTGAGGGCTGTGCGTCTTGTTTCAATTGCGCCTTCGCAGCCGCCAGTTGCTTGCGGAGCTCTTCGTTCTTGAGTTCTTCTTCGCGCATCTGGCTGCGGAGCTTTTCAAGGTCGGCGTTTACTTTGATCGCCTCATCGTCCAGCTGGGCCGAATCTCCATTCAGGAATTCGGTCTCATGCTTCAGATTGAAGATGAAGTCTCCTCCTTCTGTACCGGGCAGGTTGCCGAAATCCGGCGTTTGATGCGACAGGGCAGAGACAGCGGGAGTAACGTACGCCGCCAACTCAGTTGCAGTAATGACGCCGTCGCCATTCAAATCGGCGCGGCCATCGAGCCCCTGAAGCAAGGTCCAGGTAAAGACAGAGTGCCCGTTGGGGCCGTTGTCGGCTACTTGCTGGTCGGCTCCGCCGGCGGTAAACATCTGGCGGGCCTCGCGGCGGGAGATTTCGTTGAGGTAGTTTTGCGAGGGCAGCGCCACGCCGCCACGGGTGAGGGCCAGCCCACTGTAGCAGGAGTCCATGACGAAAAGCACGTGCTTGGCGGGGATGGCTTCGGAGATGTCCTGGAAATTCGTCATGGAAATGGCGGTGCCTTCGAAATCCGTCAGGTCCGCGTCAACCGGAATGATGTAGCCAAGATCCCGGCCGGAGGCGAGCTTGCGCGTAGCGCCATGGCCTGCGTAAAAGACGAGGACGCGATCCTCATGCTGCACCGTTGTGGGATCGCCAAGCTTGTCGCCCAGCAGGGAAAGGATGTTCTGGCGCGTGGCCTGGCCATTGAGCAGGGTAAATACGTGGTCTGGCTTGAAGCTGTATTTCTGAATCAACAGATCCTTCACGCCAAGGGCATCGTGGGCTGCATATTGCAGCTTCTGCCAGTTGACGTAGTCGTCGATGCCGATAATAGCCGCCCAACTTTCGTGATACGGCTGAGCCGCGGGCGGAGCGGCAGCCACTTCAGGCTGATCGCCGCGCGTTTCGGGGGGGCCGAAGGCCGTGCCATTCCACGAGACGAACTTGTATCCATCGGCCAGCAAGGTCTCGATAACAACCGGAAGTGCGTCGAGACCGACCTTGTGAATGTCATGAAACAGAATGATGCCGCGTTGCTGCTTCTCGACCTCGGTAATCACCCGCTGCGCGACGGAATTTGGCACCGGATCTGCCCAGTCCTCGGAATCGACGTTCCAGATGACGGTTTTCATCTTGTCAGCCTGAATCTCGGAGAGAATGTCTGCGTTCGCGGCGCCGTAAGGAGGACGAAAGAGAACAGGCGGCGATTTCAGGACGTCAGTCAGAAGCGCGCTGGTGAAATCGATTTCCCTGGAGAGATCGGCCTGATCGAGCTTGGGAAGGACGGGATGGGTGTAGGTGTGATTGCCGATGGTCGAGCCCGATTCGAGAATCCGGTGGCTGACGGCGGCTTCGGGGCCCAGGGTCACTTCGTTCTTGTCGTTGGCAGTTCCCACATTCCTGCCGATTTCAAAGAAGACGGCATGAAGGCCATACTTTTTGAGGATGGCGAGCACCTGGTCGGTGTAGCGTGGGTGCGGACCGTCGTCGAAGGTCAGGGCGAGGGTCTTCAGAGGAAATTCGGTCCCGGATATTTCCAGCTTGCTTTTGGCCGCTGCACCGCCGCGCGATTCGGCAGGAGGAAGTTTCGATGCGGATTCCCTGAGGATTTTTTCGCGATTGTATCTTGTTTTGAGGAAGGCAACGTAATGCTCCCAGGCCTCGCGGTGGAGTGTCATGCCGCGCGTCTCAAATCCGGAAAAAACCTGAGAAATCTCCTTCTGGTAGAGAGTCTGGATCTGTTCCAAAGAGGCGGCATCGTCGGCGATGCGCTTACGCAAAGGATCGCTGGGGGCTTCCGCGGGAGAGACAGTGGCGAGGCCGTCGAGGAGATCGCGGAAGGCGAGCTTGTCTGCATCGCGGAAACCGGCATCGCTTTCCAGGCGAGCGAGAAACGCTGCGACGAGCGGGGAGCCTTGCTTGCCCAGATCCGCGCGAAGGTCATGTTCCAATTTGGCGAGACGGTTGCCATTCTCCTCGAAAAGAATCCAGGCCGCGGTGCGAACCCGCTCGCGGTTTCCCTCGTCGAGAACGGCAGCTCCATCCATGAGCACGATGACTTTGCGGTAGGCGGCGACGGCATTGTCCATGGTGACGGCGACTGCGGCAGGGCTGCCAGCGGCTGTTGTGGGTTGCTGGGCAGGCGGCATGTGCGGCTCGGAAGAAAACGCGCCGATCGAAATAGCGGCCAGGGCGGCCGAGATCAGCAGACAGTGTGTGCGCATTCGAGCACCTGGAAACAGAAGCTTAAGTATGAGGGTACTCCAAAAGGAGGCCGAAGCGCGGGCTGTGGTGGCGCCGGGCAAACAGAATACCGCCGGGAAGAGCGGATCGGCGGCGGGTAACGCCGATGTCCCCAGGGAGGACTCTCTCTGGCGAGAGGATGTTGGGTTCGGGCTACTGGGCGGGTGTGGGGCGGGGGTGGGCGGCTTTCCAGGCGGCGACGCGGTCTTCTACCTGGGACTGCTGGTCGGTGGTGATGTGCTCGCCTACGCTCTGGCGGTTGGCGATGTAGCGGGCCTGGTTGGGGCCGGGGACGGCGGTGGCGAGGTCGAGCCAGAAGTAGGCTTCCACGTCGTCGCGCGTGACGCCCATGCCGACCGAGTAGAGAATGCCGAGAGTGCCCTGCGCGCCGGGGTCGCCCTGCTCGGCGGCCTTGCGGTACCAGGCGGCGGCCTGGGCCGTGTCGCGGGTGACGCCGCGGCCGTCGCGATAGAGATCGGCGAGGTGAATCTGGGCCGGGATGCTGCCCTGGCCGGCGGCTTTGCGGTAAAAGAGGGCGGCCTGCTGATAGTCGGCGGCGAGCTGGCGGGGATCGCGGGGAGCGCCGTTGCCGGCGGCGTAGGCGTCGGCGGCCTTGAGCTCGGCGGCCAGGTCGCCGGCGTTGGCTTTGGCCAGAAGTGCGGGGTCGATGGGGGTGGGCGGAGTGACGGGGGCCTGGGCCCGGGCGGGGATGAGGGCCACGGCGAGGAATGCGAGCATTAAGGCCGTGTTGATATTTGATCTCCCAGGTCTCAAACGCGAGACCTCACCCCAGCGACGAGGACCTGTCGCCGGGGACCCCGAGACCTGGGGCACCCAGGCAAGGTGCGGGAGCCGAAGGTGTGGGTTGCGGGGGGATTTCACATGAACCTCGGCTGCAGAGTGCTGGTACAAGTTTACTCAGATAGAGGCAGGCGCGAAGGGCTGAGGCGGGCTCAAATCGGCAGGAGGACGTTTTTTGGATTTCATAAAGCAAAAGCGAGGAGCTGATTTCCGATGGTGAAGGGAGGGGTGAATGCGGCTAGAATCGTTGTATGAGTGACCGTATCTCTTTGACCCTCGCCCAGGCCGACCCCGCTGTGGCCGCTGCCCTTGACCATGAAACTCTCCGCCAGCACGAGGGGCTGGAGATGATTGCCAGTGAGAACTTCGTGTCGGAGGCGGTGCTGGAGGCGGCCGGCTCCATCTTTACCAATAAGTATGCCGAGGGGTACCCGGGGCGGCGCTACTACGGCGGCTGCCAGTATGCCGACGTGGTGGAGAACCTGGCGCGGGACCGGGCGAAACAGCTTTTCGGCGGAGAGCACGTGAATGTGCAGCCGCACTCGGGCTCGCAGGCGAATGCGTCGGCGTATGCGGCGGTGCTGCAGGTGGGCGACACGATTCTGGGGCTGGACCTGGCGCACGGCGGGCACCTGACGCACGGGCACCGGCTCAGCTTCAGCGGCAAGCTCTACCGGCCCACGTTCTACCAGGTGCGGCGGGATACGGAGCTGATCGACTACGACGAGTTGGAGGCGATTGCGCTGCGCGAGAAGCCCAAGGCGATTATCGGCGGGGGCAGCGCGTATCCGCGGCTGTGGGACTTTGCGCGGATGCGGCAGATCGCCGACAAGGTGGGCGCGGTGTACATCTTCGACATGGCGCACATTGCCGGGCTGGTGGCGGGCGGGGTGCACCCTTCGCCGGTGCCGCACGCGCAGATTACCACGACCACCACGCACAAGACGCTGCGCGGGCCGCGGGCGGGGTTGATCATCTGCGGGCAGGATCTGGCACAGGCGGTGGACAAGGCGGTGTTCCCCGGACAGCAGGGTGGGCCGCTGATGCACATTGTGGCGGCCAAGGCGGTGGCTCTGGGCGAGGCGCTGCGGCCGGAGTTCAAGACCTATGCGGCGCAGACGGTGACCAACGCGAAGGTGCTCGCCGCGGCGCTCGCGGAGGCAGGCTTCAGGATTATTTCCGGAGGGACGGATAACCACCTGATGCTGGTGGATGTGTTCGAGAAGGGGATTCTGGGCTCAGAGGCGGAGCTGGCGCTGGGCAAGGCGGGGATCACGGTGAACAAGAACGCGATTCCGTACGATACGAATCCGCCGCTGAAGCCCTCGGGCATTCGCGTGGGCACGCCGGCGCTGACGACGCGCGGCATGAAGGAGCCGGAGATGCGGCTGATTGCGGCGTGGATGACCAAGGCGCTGGACAAGCGCAGCGACGATGCGGCGCTGGAGCGGATTAGGCAGGAAGTAGCCGAGCTGGCCAACCGCTTCCCGCTGTATGCGTGGCGGCGGGCGCCGGTAGCGGTGGGAGCGTAGGGGGCTGACTCACAGGATCGCCGCGGCGGTGAGAGAAGGGCATCGAGGGCGCAGATTTTGTTGAAACGCAACTTGCTTTTCCGAACTGTGTCTCATCTAATGTTTGTGGTGCTCCGCCAAAGGGGATTGACGGAGCAGAGCATAAGTGATTTCCCTGAAGGCAATTGGAGGAAACGATGAAGACTGTTCAGCTAGCTTTTGCAGCGTTGCTCGTTCTTGCTGTTCCGGCGTTTGCCCAGCATCATGACGAAGGCGGCGCTGCTAAGCATCAATCCATTCCGAAGGCCGGACCGGCGCCGGTGAAGGGTACGCCGCACGCGGTGGAACCGAATCGTAACTACAGCGACAAGCCGGGCCATCCCAATGCGCCGCACGTGGACGGAAAGACCTGGGTAGGCCACGACACAGGCCGGGACGATGTGCGCTACCATGTGGATCACCCGTGGGAGCATGGCCGCTTCGAGGGCGGGTTTGGACGCGGACACGTATGGCGGATTGGCGGCGGCGGACCGGGGCGCTTCTGGTTCAACAACTGGTTCTGGAGCGTTTCGCCGGCAGACGCGATTTACTGCGACGGCTGGCTCTGGGATTCCGATCAGATCGTGATCTATGAGGATTCCGATCATCCGGGCTGGTACCTGGCCTACAACGTCCGGCTTGGCACTTATGTGCATGTGATGTATCTGGGCGCATAGGCCGGGCCTGGAAACTGTGACTGATCGCTCGATGAAGGGGATAGGCTGCAAGGCTTGTCCCCTTTTCTCTTTGCAACGCATTCAGGCAGCGGCTGCGCAGTGTACAGGCTGGTCTCAGAGGCGATAAGATTGCGAGTTCGCAGGGAGATACTACTGCCGCCGGATGAAATGGTGCGAGGTCTCCCATCCAATCGCACAGATACGAGGCTCCGGAATGAAACTGTTGTTTGCTCGCATGTTCAGAGGGTCCAGCGCGGTGGTGCGCGCTGCGATGGTTTTGTTTGCCGCGATGGTTGTGTTTGCGGGCTCTCACTTATCGCGAGCACAAGAGGCGCCTGCGCCCATGCCTGCGCCGATTGTCCTGACTGGCGCGGACATGCGGCCGGCTATTTCGCTGAATGGAGATTGGGCGACGATTGTCGATCCTTACTCGAATGGATTTTCGAGTTACTTCCGCAACCAGAAGCAGCAGGCGGGCGACACCAGGCCAATCGAGTATGACTTTGCAAAGTCGCCGGCGTTGAAGGTGCCCGGGGACTGGAATACGCAGCGCGAATCGCTGCTTTACTATGAAGGCCCCGTCTGGTATGAACGCGACTTCACTTATCAGCCCAGGGAGCATACGCATATCTTCCTGCATGTGGGTGCGGCGAATTACCGGTCGTGGTTCTGGGTGAATGGGAAGAAAGTCTGCGAGCACGAGGGCGGTTACACGAGCTTCAACTGTGACATGACAGAGGAGGTGCATGCGGGCGGCAACGTGGTGGTGGCTGCCGTGGATAACACGCGACACGAGGACGGAGTGCCTACGCTCAAGACCGATTGGTGGAACTATGGCGGACTTACTCGCACGGTTTCGTTGATTGAAGTACCCGAGGCTTTCATCGATCAATACGATCTGCACCTTGCGCGCCGCGCGGGTTCGACGATTGAAGGCTGGGTTCATGTGGCGGGCGGGCAGGCGGGGGCAGAGGTTGAGGTGGAGATAACGGAGTTAGCCGCGAAGACCGCCTCGGTTGCAGGCGAGGATGGGCGCGCCGCAATTCATATGGAAGTGAAGGGTTTGGAGCGCTGGTCGCCGGAGACGCCGAAGCTTTACAAGGTGAAGGTGAGTGCGGGGCAGGATGCGATTGAGGATCTGATTGGATTTCGGACAGTGGAGACGCGAGGGACGGAGATTCTGCTGAATGGGAGGCCGGTGTTTCTGCGCGGGGTTTGCATCCATGCGGAGGCGCCATTCCGCGGCGGGCGCGCGTACACCGACAAGGATGCGGAGACATTGCTTGGCTGGGCCAAGGAACTGGGCGCGAACTATGTGCGGCTGGCGCATTATCCGCACGATGAGACGATGCTGCGCGCGGCCGACCGCATGGGATTGCTGGTGTGGTCGGAGAATCCTGTGTACTGGGCAATCCAGTTCGACAATGCGAAGGTTTTGTCCAAGGCCGAGCAGCAACTGGACGAGGAGATCGAAACATCGCGCAATCATGCGGCCATCATCCTTTGGTCGATGGCGAACGAGACGCCGAACAACGAAACGCGGACACGATTCATCGAGACGCTTGCGCAGCATGCGCGAGAACTCGATCCGACACGTTTGATTACAGCGGCGCTGCTGGTGCGCACCGAGGGACATACGAAGATAGTCGACGATTCGCTGGGCAAGGCGCTGGATGTTATCGGGGCCAACGAATATGTAGGGTGGTACGAGCAGACTCCCGAGGGCGCGGATACAACCGAGTGGCGCGTGGACTACAACAAACCGCTGATCATGAGCGAGTTTGGCGGCGGCGCCAAGGCCGGCCTGCACGGCGCGGAGAACGAGCGCTGGACGGAAGAGTACCAGGCCAATATCTATCGGCATCAATTGGGAATGTTCAATCGCATTCCGCAGCTTAGAGGTTTGAGCGCATGGGTACTGATGGATTTCCGTTCGCCGACGCGTAACCTTGCGGGCATCCAGGATGGATTCAATCGCAAGGGACTTATCTCCGACCAAGGGCAGAAGAAGGCGGCGTTCTTTGTACTGCAGAAAGCCTATTTGGAGAAGACGGTGGGAAAGGCAGAGTGAATTACCCCGGACCAGGTGAGTAAGTGCGACAACTTGCACGGAGTAATTGTGCAAAAGCGAGAAGTTGATTTATGCTTGACTAATGGCTATTGAATCGATTCTTACTCAAATTGACGCGGAAATTGCACGGCTGACGCAGATTCGCACCCTGCTGGCCAACACCGGCGTAGCTGCCAAGACGGCAGCTACGCCCAAAGCGAAGAAGACGGCCGCCAAGGCGAAGGGCAAAAAGCGCCGCGTGTTGAGCCCCGAGGCGCGCAAGCGGATTGCCGATGCGCAGCGCAAGCGGTGGGCCGCGCAGAAGGCTAAATCGAAGTAGTCCGGCTTGAACAATTCTCGGGGCGCCTTACCTCGAGACGATGTTTCGCGCGTGACTTTCCTCTTCGAGGTCCACAACGCATACTCATGCGGGTGGGATCACGCCGCGTTCAGCCGCAGCAATCTTTTACCAGGTCTCAACGGCCAAAATGTTGGGCGGGCCGGGATGGCCCTCGATGACCTGTGTCCCGATGACCGCCTCCATATTCAACTGTTCCCAGTTGGAGGGGAGTTTGGCGATCAGGGAGTCGAGATAGACGGGGTTGTAGAGAATTTCTCCGGCCGCCTCAGTGCCCTCTTCCGAGATTCCGGCGGCGACGATCACGGGCTGTCCGGTGGTAGCGTCGTGGATGCGTGCCACGATGGCGTAATCGCGCGAGAGCTTCTCATAAGGCAGATCCCAGGCGGTTGCCCATGAGGTTTGCTGCGGGCTCTTGCGGTCAACAATGATGGCAACGCCGTCTTTGGAATTGAAGCCAAAGCGCAGCTTCTGCGTGACGCGCAACGTCCAGATGTTATCGAAGCCTCCAATGAGGACGATGGGGCCCTCGCGCAGCTGCGCGAAGCTGGCCTCGGAGGCGGGAAGCACGCGGAAGGCCTTGTGGCGTGTTTCCAGGGCCGCGGCGGTGCGGGTGAGAGTAATGACATCGGCCAGGGCCAGATGCCCTGACATGTGCAGGCGGAAGTAAAGGGGCCCGGGCGGCGGCCCGCTTGCCGGCGCATCGAAGGAATTGATGGATCCGACGTCAATATTCTTTGCCGGCTCGCCCAGGCAGTAAGTGGCCGTTGTGGTGCCATCGGTGATAGGCGCCCAGAAGCGGTCGATGGAGCTTGCGGGCTTCAAATCTCGAAAATCGCGCAACTGCCAGCCAACGGCAAAGCTGGTGGCGATGGCCAATCCGATGAGAAAGGCAAGGAACAGCCAGCGGCGCCGGGGAACCGGCCGGTGCGGCACGGGGTAGGGCGCCGGGGCGGCAGATTGGGGCGCTGTTTCAGGCGGGGGTGGGGCCACTTGCGGCTCGGGCGGAATTTCGGCTGCGCGAAAGGCCGGAACGTAAGAGCCACTGGGGAGTTCGATGACCAGTTCCCCGTCATGGGCGGAGTCGTAGTAATACTGCATCAGCCGCTTGCGCACCTCGCCCGCGGTGATGCGCACCACCGGATCGGCATTGGCGTCGTAACTGGGGGACCGGCCGAAGACGTCAATCCCGATGCTGCGTTCCTTGAGCTCGGCTGCGTTGCCTCTGAGCGTTTGCTCTACGGTGTGGGCCAGCAACACCGGATAACGCTTGCTATTGGAAAAGAGGGGGTGCGCGAGCAGCCGCTCCAGTTGCTCACGAACGGCTGCTGCCTCCGGGGGTGGCGGGGAGGAGGTCGGGAGTTCTTGAAGCGATTTTGTGCCCACTGGCTTACCCCGTGTTTCCAGTGCGCTTCATTCCTGGGCTCGCGGATGCGGTGCGCTTTGCCCCTTTGGCCACGAGGAATTGAAGTATCCGAAGGGAGGGAATGGCTGGAGCCAAATCACCGTGGCCATCCCCGAGAGATCCAGCCAGGTTGTCTCTTCGAACGCGGCAAATTGCAAAGCAATCAAGTGAACGAAACGAACTGTATTACGTATCATACGTCTCGCTTTTGGACTTGTCTACAGGGTATTAACCTGAATCTTGATAAAGGTTTAGCCTCGGTGACGGGAATATGGTACCCGATGGAACCTATAGAAAATGGAAGGCGACCTTTATATTGGAGGCCGGTCCAGAAGATGTGCCTGGAGCAGGCCTGTGTGAGGCGGAGGGATCCGTGTGCATACGATCGTGCAGCCAGTCCGTTTTCTTGTGATTGCGGCTCCTCGCCCCTCCGGTTGGCCAGACCTGGAATTCATCCAGGCAAGCGTAGCCGGGGGGCGTTTTTTCTGGGGCGCTCGCGGGAGCCAAGGGCCTGACGCTGCGGCGACGCGATCAGTCACCCAGCCTGACGATCATCTTTCCGATGTTGCTGGCGCCTGAGTGCAGAAGGTCAAGCAGCGCCGCGGGCGCGGCCTCCAGGCCATCCACGAAGGTTTCGCGGGGGGTGAGCTTTCCGGAGTGGAGCGCGGGTATAGCGTCGGCCAGAAACGCAGGCATCTCCTTGATGTGGTCGGAAACGATAAAGCCCTCCAGCCGGAGACGCTTGCCGATGGCGAGCATGAGATTGCGCGGGCCGGGCACGGGCGTGTTGTAGGCGGAGATTCCGCCGCACATGGCGACCCGGCCGTAGTTGCGCAGAGCAGCAAGAGCGGCTTCGAGCTGGGGACCGCCGGTGTTGTCAAAATAGACGTGAATGCCTTGCGGAGCGCCCTTCTTCAAATGATCCAGCGGCTCGCCGTCGCGGTAGTTGAAGGCGTAGTCCACCTTGAGTTCGCCGCGCAGGAAGGCCACCTTCTGTTCAGAACTGGCGCTGGCGAGCACCGTGCAGCCGTGGATTTTGGCGAATTGGCAGGCGGCGCTGCCGACAGCCCCGGCGCCTCCGGAGATGAAGACGGTTTCGCCACGCTTCACAGCGGCGATGCGGAACAGGCCGACCCAGGCCGTCAGGCCGGTTACGCCCAGGATGCCCAGGTAAGCGGAGGGAGGGGCCAGGGAGGTGTCCACGGCCTTCAGGCTCGAGGCCGGCGCCACAAAGGCCTGGCGCCACCCGTAGATGCTTTGGACAAATGTCCCAACGGGCAAGCTCTCATCCCGGGACGCGACGACCTTCCCCACGGCTCCGCCTTCCAGGGGCTGACCGATTTGAAAAGGCGGGACGTAGGACTTGCCTTCATTCATCCGCCCGCGCATATACGGATCGACGGAGATGCAGACGTTGCGGACCAGGACTTCGCCTGGTTTGGGGTCAGGGAGATCGACGGTTGCGAAGGAGAAATTGTCGAGGGTGGGTTCCCCCTGCGGGCGGCTGGCGAGACGAACTTCAAGACTCTGGGTTGGCATAAGATTTGCGTCAAGGATGCGCGCGCTCATCAAGGTTTGTCCAGTGCCGGATGCCGGGAAGACGCGAGAGGCCCGTCACCAAAGTAAATCAGAGGGAGCAGCGACTACAGACTCGAACGAGGCGATCGGGCGGATTGACAGCGTCGGAAGCCCAACCGAACGCATCGAGGATGAACAGGCGCTGCGTCCGGTTGGGTTGATTCTGCGGCCTTCCGGCGGCTCCAGACCTCTGGAGGCTTTCTTTACTTCATAACAACGGAGTAAAGACTCACGGGTCCAAGGAGGCCCGAGGGAAGCAACGGTGCATTGGCCTTGTATGGCTTCGAGGGGGCAAAGGTGTACTTGGTCGTAGCATCAGGCTGCAGATCGCCAATGAGGCGGTTGACCCACGCGTTGATCACCACGGCTTTCAATTCATTGGCGCCAGGCTTGAGCGCGCCGGTGACTTCTACGCGGTAGGGTGCGTGCCACACGACGCCGAGGGATTTTCCATTCACCGTCACTTCGGCCAGGTTCTTGACGTCGCCCAGATCGATCCACAGCTTTGCGCCCGGTTTGAACCAATTCGCCGAAGCCTGAATCGTCTTTGTGTACGTGCCTGCCCCGGAGAAGTACTTCACTCCCTTGTCATCGCTGGTGTCCCAGGAGATGAGCTTGTCGAGCGTAATGGATGGCGGCGCGCCTCGGTCAGGCTGGAAACTCAGATTCCAGGAACCGTCCACTGTCGCCAGTTGCGTCTCGACCGGTTTGGGCAACGTGCGCGACGGCGCCTTCGCGGGCTCGCTGAAGACGACAAACACCGAGCCCCAGGGCTCGAAGTGCAATGGGACAGTCGTGCGGCCGTCCGCGATCTTGTAGGAGGCCGGCTCGGTCTTGCCGGTTTCCGAATACCACAGTTCGGGGGCCTTGCCCGTAACCCGGAAGCTGGCATCCACGGTTGCATCGTGGTCGCCGCGGTTATCAAGGAAATAGATGTCGGCATCGGCCACTTTGCGATGCACAAAAAGAACCTGCGAATCGCTCTCAGGCTTGCTATAGTCGAAATCCGGAGCGACTGCGAGCGCTTTCAGAGCCGCTTCAGCGTTCTGGCCTGCGTAGACTTTGCCTTCCCCAACGGCATGCAAGCCGGCTCCGTCGCCGAACAACTCGTCGTTCAGTTTGTTGAACTCGGCCTGATCGTCGGCGAGGCTTGGAGTGTCGGTCGGCTTCTCGCCGGCCACCACGGCGCCCTGCTCCACCAGCTTGTGAAGGGCGCGCAGCACCGGCAGCGACATGTGTTTGCTGTAGGGATCGAGCGCCAGAACCTGGTATTTCATGCCGCTGCTGGTTGTGACGCGTCCATCAGCCGCGTCGATTTCGTGGATCAAGCCGTCCGCGTTGATGTAGTCGAAGTTGTAGCCCGCAGGCGTGTCCGGAGACTTGCCCGCAAAGAGCGCGGTGATGTTGGAGTCTTCGCCGTAGAAGTAAAGGACATCGGCGACGAAGCGGCCCTGCTGCAACAGGAATGAGTTGCGAGCCAGGTAGTTGACCCACACGTTTGCCTGCTCGGCCCAGGTTTCGTTGCGGTTGAACCACTGGCCGCATGGCCCGAGCGTCAGGCCGGGCGCCTTGCCAATCAGCGGCTGGTGGGCCGACTCGTGAACCACAATGCGGTTGATGCCGTTGAGGAATTCCATGTCCGCGGTGGGTTTCAGCGTGGCCGGCGACCAGGCCCAGGCCGTGGAAGCATCGCACGAAGTCATCGACTCCGCCGCGGCGAGGTTCTGCCCATAGATGTGCGCCACGGAGGCCGATTCCCGGTCATCCCCGTTGTAGCCATAGGTGGGCTTGTTTACGCCTGGCTTCTGGGTCCACATGGCGCTCATGGGAATGTCGTCGAGCTTTTTCACTTCCATGCCATCGGCGATGAAGGCGCGCCCGCTCTCGTGCGACTCGCCATAGTGACCCATGCCCCGCTCTTTCAGCGACGCCTCGACCTGGCCATAGTGCTCATCCGCAGTCAGGTCGGCGATGGTCTTGCGCAGGTCCCAGAGGAACTGGTCGCTGGCTTTGGCGCTCTCGACCACGCGGCCGGTCAGAACCGGAAGCCAGGGACGCGGGTCGTAGCCGCGGCGCCGGGTGAACTGAGCGATCATATCGTTGGTCCAGTTCTGCGCACCGGCCTCCCAGCTATCGGTGACCACGTACCTGATGCCGCGCTTGCCCATCATCTCCGCGCCTACCGTCTCCTTGTAGCTGTTCAGGAAGTTGTCCATGTAGTGCTTCACGTAACCCGCATTCAGCTTGTCCACTTCCAGTCCGGTGGCTTCCGCCGTCGCCGGGTGGTTGGTGATGCCAAGCAGGGAATAGCCAAAGCGAAGGACGACCCAGTGGCCATCGGGCGGGGTCCAGTCGAGCGAGCCGTCGGGACGCATCTTGCTGGTGAGGTCGACAACGTCGCCCTTCCGGATCGCATCCTGCGGAGTGAAGTCGGTGGTGGCCATGCTGGAGAGATCCCAAACCGGGTTGAAGGCCGCCTTCTCTTCAAAACGGTTCACGCGTGCGCCAGGGTGCAGCACCAGTTCCGCGATCAGATGATCGGTTGGGGGCGGCGCACTCGGCATGCCCATTTCCGCGAACGGATTCGGAGGAACTGGCTGCGTCTTGAACGTCACGCGAAAAAACTTCGCCGTAACCGGAGCAAACGCGATGGTGTGCTCGGTGGAGCCGCCTTTGGGAACGTCTACGACCACATGATAATTCTGGCCGTCGTCGCTGGCTTCCAACGCCTTGCCGCTTTCGCCGCCGGGAGGAAGGAAGGCATCCATCGGGCTTTTCTTGCCGGACACGATGGTAAGGGCGCGGATGGTTTCGGGCTTTGTGAATTCGTGTTGAATCCAGGCCTTGCCGCCCATCTCCTTGGCCATGGGCAGCGCGACCGTCTTCACCAGATCGCCGTCGCTGAGCAAAGCAGGATCGATACTGCCGCTGCTGGTCGTGATCTTCGGCTGCAGCGATTCGAGAGGTATGTCCGTTTCCGCAACCTTGTAGGCGATGACCGCGGACTCGGCGTAATATTCCGGCACTTTGGGTCCCCCGCCCAACATGTCGCCGAGATCTTCAACGGGAAGATTCTGGAATGCGCCCGTGTTCGCGGGCGGATGAGCGAGTGTCCCGGAGAACGGCTTGCCGCCTTCAACGCGAGTTTCGCTCCACACGTACTTCTTCATCGCTTCAGCGGCCGGAACCCATGGACCGCCTGTCTCGCTCCAGCCCGGCGAACCAGCGATGGCCTCTTCAAGCCCCAGCTGATCGGCCAGAGTGGTGGCGTACTTGAAGGCGTCCTTCCACTCCGGCGTCATGTAAGCCAGGCGCTTGTCGACCACTTGCGGCGTGAACAGGGACGCATCGAAGTTCTGGAATCCGGCCAAGCCGGCGCGATGCATCCACTCCTCGTCGAGCTTGATGCCTTCCTTGGTGATGTTGCCGTTCATCCAGTGCCACCACACCCGGGGGCGCGCACTGGCGGGCGGATTCTCAAAGCCGCTCTTGAGCTGATCAGGCGTGGTCTGCGCCACGGCGGCGGCGCCGAAGCAGAGACTGAGGACGAGGCTTGATGCGACGATCGTAATCGATGGGAACTTCATTGTTTCTCCTTGACAGGCGCCTTCTGTGTTTTGTTCCGGAGTTGCGTGTTTCGGGTCAGAGAACCGGGTCAACAGCGAGCGGAAAGAATTCTAGCCTCGCTTTTCCTGATTGGAAAGCCCAGTTTTCAGGGTGATGGATCAAAGCAGGCCTCGATCCTTCATCCACAAATAGAACTCATCAATCCACATGTCGCTGGTTGTGCCCTTGTGGCTCATTCCGAAGCCATGCGAGCCTTTCTCGAAGTAATGGAACTCAACCGGCCGGTTCGCCTGGCGCCAAGCAAGGACCAGGTCAAAGCCGCCCTTGCCAAACAACGGATCGTCCGCGGCAAGAGCGGTGAACATGGGCGGGGCATCGCTGGGCACGGCCATGGGGTTGAGCGGCGCATAAATGGGCGCAATAAAGTCCGGGCGAACGGCGCGATCCGGATCCGTGCCGATGCTCAGAGTGAGCACCGCTCCGGCTGAGAAGCCGAGAAAGCCAACGCGCGAGGGATCGATCTTCCACTCGGCGGCGCGGCTGCGGACCAGGCGCATGGCGGCTTTGGCGTCGTCGAGTGCGGCAGCGGGCGTGGCGATCGTTTCCCGATTTTCACCTGGGAGCGCCTGCAGCGTCTTCATCAGACTCGCGAGATAGGCATTCGGGTCACGATCTGACTCTTTGAGCCGGTACTTGAGGACGAATGCAGCGATGCCGTGGTCGGCAAGCCAATGCGCGACCGTGTACCCTTCGTTGTCCATCGTGAGCATCAGGAATGCGCCACCCGGGGCCACGATGACGGCAGCGCCGGTGGCCTTGGAGGGCTCGGGCAACACAGGCGTCAAGGTGGGATCAGCGACATTGCGCACGATGCGGCTGCCGGCGAACGTCTCCCACTGCTCGGGCGCGCTGCCGGGCCTGGGAGCGCCATAGAGCGGGATGGCGCCGGGATCAGCGGGAGTGGCGATGGGAGTAATCGCAAGTTGGGGCGGAGCCTGCGCCGAGACAGCGAGGATAACGGCAGGCGCGGACAGAACGCAGGTGAAGAAAAGAGATCTCCTGATCATTGTGACGACTCCTTCTTGTGGACCCAGGTCAGTCTGGTATGAGCACGCAAACTCCGTAGGGAGCTAGATCGACGGAACTCTTGATCTGTTTCCACAGGCTGTTCCAGGGGTCTGAACGCGTGTCATTGGTTAGTTCCTCGAATACGATTGTGCTGGCAGGTCTTCGGCTACACCCATCCGGCATCGATCACGTAGCTCTGATTCGTAATCGCAGAGCTGTCGTCGGCGGCAAGGAAAAGAGCAAGCCTTGCTACTTCTTCGGGAAGGATCATTCTCTTCAACGCCTGGTTGGCCAGGACCTCAGCCTTGTACTCTTCGGTTAGCCAAAGCCGCCGCTGCCGTTCAGTGAGAATCGCGCCGGGCATGATGCAATTGACCCGGATGTTGTCCTTGCCGAGCTCATGAGCAAGGGTGCGCGTCATCCCAACGACGGCAGCCTTTGCCGTGACGTAGACAACCTGGCTGGTGGAAGGGATCACCCAGCCGATCGAACTCATGTTGATGATGGAGCCTCGCTGGGCGTTCTGCATGGACGGAATCACCGCTTGAGACATGAAGAACTGGTGCTTCAGATTGACGGCGATGGTCTGGTCCCAAAATGCAGGCGTGACCTCGGCAATCGCGTGACGCATATCGTTTCCGGCATTGTTGACCAAGACATCGACGGTGCCAAATGTCTGCAGAATGGCTTGCACCGATCGTTGTACTTCGGCGATGCCGGTCAGATCGCAGTGGTGATAAACAGGCGCGGGAACGCCTGCCGACGCGAGCCTTTGAGCGAGCTGCGCCGCGGCCTCATCCTGAATGTCGAGGAACGCCACGTTGGCGTGCTGCATTGCGAAGGCTTCTACGATGGCCTCGCCAATGCCGGTTGCGCCGCCAGTGACAATGACTGTGCGATCGCGAAGGCTTGGATAGGATGCGAATTGCCGGGCCTCTTCCATGGCGTGATCTCTCTGGCGTTCCGGCCAAACCGGGCTGCTGATCGGAACGTCCTCTTCTGTTCAGGCATTTTACGCACTCCGGCGCCGAGACCGCTTGTGCGATCTCGCGCCGGCCTGGCCGCCCACTGCAGCCTTGGTCTGGGTGGCAATGTCCTTCGAGGTTTGGCTCAGAACGGCGAGCATGGCGGCTTCTGCTTCATCGCCTTTTCCCGCCTCGATGGCATTCACAACCGCTCGATGAAGGGTGAGCGTCTTCCTGTATAAAGCGCTGTTGCTGCTGGTGAGGCGAAAGCTGGCGCGCAGGGCGGCCTGGATGAGCGCACCGAATGGCCGCATGAACACATTGTGCGTCGCCTCCAGCACGGCCAAATGAAAGCGCAGATCCGATTCGACAGAAGATGGCAGGTCGCCCGTTGCACGTTCCATTCCCAGGTACGCATCCCGTATTTCCGCCAAGTCTTCTGAGGTCGCACGCAACGCCGCCATACGGGCTGCCGCCGGCTCAACAACTTTTCTAACCTCCATCAAGTCGGTCAAACCCGGAGGAATGCCTGTTCCGGAAAACAGCCAGCTCAGGACCTCGGGGTCGAGCATGTTCCACTCGGCATGCGGCCGTACACGGGTCCCGGTCTTGCGCCGAACTTCCACCAGCCCTTTGGAGGCAAGCACCTTGATAACTTCGCGCAATGCGGTCCTGCTGACGCCAAATTCCCCTCCGAGCGCAGCCTCGTTGGGCAGCACGGCTCCGGGCGCGATGCTTCCCTGGGCAATCAGCGAGCCGATTTTGCCTGCAACCTCATGGTGCAGGCTCGGCCGGACCAGGGAGGGAGACATTGCGGACTTCCAGTTGATTGATCCGTTCACGCGAATCAGTATACATATGATATTTGATTTATGTATACTCTTTTTGTCTGAAACACGGCCCAGGAGACGCGAGTCTGTCGGGCGGCGCGCAAGCCGACGGAACAGGAATTCGACCGATGTCCTGCGATCAACCCATCAGTCCGGAAACGACCGAGCTTGAGTGCATCGCAGACTATTGCTGCGAGACGGGCGAGAATCCACTCTGGCACCCAACTTAACGGAGGAACAATGAATCGGATAGACCTGAATGGCCGCCACGCTGTTGTCACTGGGGGCGCCCAGGGCATTGGTTTTTCTATCGTCAGCCGCCTGCTGGCTTCCGGCGCATCGGTTTCGATCTGGGATCGCGATGAGGAAATGCTTTCCGTTGCTCTGAAGGAACTCGGACAAGGCGCGAGCGTGTCCTCAGAGATCGTTGATGTCTCCGATGCCGCAAGTGTGGCTGCGGGCACAGAAGCAACCATTCAGAAACATGGAGCCATCGACATCCTGGTGGCGAATGCGGGCATCGCCGGGCCGAACCACACAACGTGGGAGTACCCGATCGACACCTGGAAGAAGGTCATCGACATCAACCTTGTCGGCGCATTCCTGTGCTGTCATGCCATTGTTCCGCGCATGCTGAAGCGAGGCTATGGACGGATTGTGAACGTTGCATCCATTGCCGGCAAAGAGGGAAATGCCAATGCGTCGGCCTACAGCGCTTCGAAGGCCGGGGTCATTGCGCTGACCAAATCTCTGGGCAAGGAAACGGCGAACAAGAATATTGCGGTCAATTGCATCACCCCTGCCGCGGCTCGAACACGCATCTTCGATCAGATGACAAAAGAGCACATCGACTTCATGCTCTCGCGGATTCCGCGTGGACGATTCCTCGAGGTGCATGAAGTGAGCGCAATGGTGGCGTGGCTTGTCTCGGAGGAGAACTCGTTTACGACCGGCGCGGTGTTCGACATCAGCGGCGGCCGGGCAACGTATTGACACCGGGCAAATGCCTCAGCGGGCGACGAAAGGCCGAGTCACTCATTCAAGTTCAAATCAACAATTCCCCTGGAAGGTCTGGCTGATCTGCCAGCAGGAAGTTGCTCCGCGGCGGCCATCCCAACCGCTGAGCGCCAGTCGTTGTTTGAGCAGCGTTCAAGCTCGATTCTCGTTCCGAACCTTCGCGAGTTGTCGATAAAACGTATGAATTCGGGGCGAAAGACGAAGAGAGCGCAGCGGCTGATTGCCAGGCGAAAGATGGAACGCAACTGAAAGCGTTGGCAATAAGTCCTGATGATCGCGCGACGGTGCTTCGGGTCCGCGATCACACTCACCGCACCGCGCATCTGCACACCGCGAATCTCTCGCCACTTTGCAGTATGTGTGTAGACAGTCACGGCCGCACCGGGATTGCGATTGAGATTCTCACTGTGCAAGCTGGCTTCAGAGGAAAGCCAGAAGAGCGACAGATCCTCATCGACGATATAAAAGAGCGGCGCCACGCAGGGCTGTCCTGCTTCATCGGTTGTGGCCAGCGCGAGCGTGTTCTCCTCCTTGAGGAGAGCAGCGATTCTTTCCAACTCCTTTGGCCCATTCCTCATCTTCAGTCGGCCTCGCGTCTATGCCTTGCCTGTTCCTCAGGCCATTCGGCTTTCATTCCACTCATTGTCTCCCCAGCCCTCCGGCTTCCATCTACAGAATGAGACCGATAAGCTTCCACCACGGAATTTCTACACAGACCGTGACCAGGAAGACCAGCGCGGTGAGAGGGAGCCCCAGTTTGAAGACATGCGCCGAATTATACCTGCCTCCCTGTTCGCCCTCACCCACCAGGATCGCCATGTTGTGAAAGGGCAACAGGTAGTGTTGATTGACCGCCGTATAGACAAGAAGCGACGCGACGATGGCTTGGCGCACGTCTCCCGTGATATGCGGCCAATACGGATACTGGGGAGTGGCCTTGGGCGAGCCGACGTGAACGTGCAGGTTGCGGCTGTCGGAGTGCTCGATGAGCCGGCGATAGAGAACGCTTGGGCACTGATGCGCGGCCACGCGAGCCTG
>DATNHL010000154.1:0-2267 GCA_035604995.1 Occallatibacter sp.
CCTGGGACTGACCATCTCCCATCGCATCGTGGAGGCGTTTGGCGGAACCCTGGGGGTCGAGAGCCAGCCCGGCCAGGGAAGCACATTCCACTTTCGAATTTCCCTGGAGGCCGACGACGCCTTCCCGGTGGGAGAATCCGCTCCAATCCCGGAAGCGCTTGCCGGCCTGCGCGTCCTGATTGTGGACGACAATGAATCCCATCGCCGCATTTTGCAGGACATGCTGCGCTCCTGGAAACTGCGCCCTTCGGCGGTGGCCGACGCAGAATCGGCGCTGTCCGGGTTGGAGGAGTCGAACTCATCCGAGCCTCCGTTTGAGCTCTTGCTGATTGACGCCGACCTGCCAGGAGTTGACGGATTTGTCCTGGCGAAGCGTCTCAAGAGCCAACCCCGGTGGTTTGCCGCCTGCGTAATGATGCTGCGGTCCAACACACTGAATGCGGGTATCGCTGAATGCGCCCGCCTGGGATTGTCCTATCTGGTCAAACCCATCCGCCGCCCCGATCTGCTCCAGAAGATCCTCAGCCTGCGGGGAAGATGCAGCGACGCCCCGGCGGAGCGGACGCACCTTGCCCTCCGGCCGCCAAGCCGCAGCTTGCGCATCTTGCTGGCGGAAGATAATCCCATAAACCAGCATCTGGCCTGCGAGATCCTTCACCAGCAGGGCCACAGCGTCGAGGTCGCTTTCAACGGTAGACAAGCAGTTCAGGCGGCAGAAGCCGCGCTTTTCGACGTGCTGCTGATGGACATCCAGATGCCGGACATGGACGGGTTCGAGGCCACGGCGGAAATCCGCCGGCGGGAGCAGAGCAGCGGAGCCCATCTGCCCATCCTGGCTTTGACCGCTCACGCCATGAGCGGAGACCGGGAGCGCTGTTTCGCGGCCGGCATGAATGGCTACCTTGCCAAACCCATCTCCCCCCGCGACTTGCTCAATGCCCTTGGTCCCTATTGCGGTGCGACGGCGCCACGGCCGGTCGCCGATTCCTCTCCCACCACGACCGCCGGAGGGTCGCAAGACGACGTGCTGGACGTGGCCGAGGCCCTTGCACGCGCCGGGGGAAGCAAAGAGTTGCTACAGCGGCTGGGTAAATTGTTCCAGCAGAACTGGCCCGCCATGCTGGCGGACATCAAGGCCTCCGTGACCAGCCGGGACGCTGCCGCCGTTCAACGTTCCGCCCACACCTTGAAGGGGTCAGCTAGTGTGATTTGCGCTCGCGCCACGGCTGCCGCCGCACAGCATTTGGAGATGATCGCTAAACAGGGTCGCACAGACGGCTTGGACGCGGAACTAGAGGGGCTGAGCCGCGAACTGAATCGTCTGCAACCCGCACTGGAGCGCCTGCAGAAGACTTCGCTCTGATTGACTTTGTCGCCAATTGCCGACTAACATCCGCGCCCATCCAAGCAGCGGGGCTACGCGGTGATCGGCCAGACCATCTCGCATTATCGAATCCTCGAAAAGCTGGGCGGCGGCGGCATGGGTATGGTGTACAAAGCCGAGGATACCCGCCTGCGGCGTTTTGTGGCGTTGAAGTTTTTGCCCGATGAGGTCGCCAAAGACCCCCAGGCTCTGGCCCGGTTTCAACGCGAAGCTCAGGCCGCCTCCGCGCTCAATCATCCCAATGTCTGCACCATTTACGATATCGGTGAGGCCGCCGGCCAAGCCTTCATCGCCATGGAGTTCCTCGACGGCGAGACCTTGAAGCATCGCATCCAGGGCCGCCCCATCGACACCGAAACGCTGCTGGCGCTGGCCAGCGACATCGCCGATGGACTGGATGCCGCCCACGCGCAGGGCATCATTCACCGCGACATCAAGCCCGCAAACATCTTTGTCACTAAGCGCGGCCACGCCAAGATTCTCGACTTTGGTCTGGCCAAACTCTCCCCCGCGACAAGCAAGCCGGCGGCAGCGGCAACGGCCGGGGTGGACGAAGAACATCTGACCAGTCCCGGCAGCACTCTGGGCACCGTCGCCTATATGTCGCCCGAGCAGGTGAGAGGCAAAGACTTGGATGCGCGCACCGACCTGTTCTCGTTCGGAGTCGTGCTCTACGAGATGGCCACCGGGACCTTGCCCTTTCGCGGCGATACTTCAGGGGTAATCTTCCACGCGATTCTGGAGCGCGCCATCGCTCCACCTACCCGGCTCAATCCTGACCTGCCACCCGAACTGGGGCGGATCATCAACAAGGCGCTGGAGAAGAACAGGGAACTGCGCTACCAGAGCGCGTCGGATCTGCATACCGACCTCAAGCGGCTCA
>DATNHL010000155.1:0-35607 GCA_035604995.1 Occallatibacter sp.
TGAAAAGCCCGAGAAGCATAGCGCAGGGGCTAAAGCCCACGTTGATTTGATTGCACTTACGGCACGACTGAAGTCGTGCCCTGACACTTCTTGCCTCTCCGGAGGAGTTTTTCCGCAGCCTGTAAAGTCGTGCCCTGACACTTCTTGTTGCTCTGGACGGGTTTTTCCGCAGCCTGAAAAGCCCGTACTCTTCATAACTTCGACTTACGCAAAGGTCCCGTAGAATGCTTTACTGCGACGCTATTCACGCAATGCGCAATTCAACCACTAGGGGCCCCTCGTGCTGATAGATTCCCACGCCCACCTGGACAGCGAGCGCTATGCGGACGACCGAGCCGCGATGCTGACCCGCGCCTGGGAGGCCGGGGTCGGCGCGGTACTGGCCATCGGCATCGGCGAGAACGCCTCCGGCATGGGCGGCGCCCTGGAGGTCTGCCGCGAGTTCAATCCGCAGGCGGCCCTGGGAGCCAGGTTCCCCCGCCTCTACGCCAGCGCCGGCGTCTATCCCCACAACACCCACGAAATCGACGACGCTGTCCTCGCCAAACTCGACAGCCTGCTGGCCGAACCGGAAGTCATTGCCTGCGGCGAGATCGGCCTCGATTACTACCACCAGGGCGCTCCGCACGCAGTCCAGCGCGAGGGCTTCATCAGGCAACTCGAAATCGCCGCCGCACGCAAGCGCCCCATCCTCATCCACTGCCGGGGAACGAACGAATCCACCGATGCCTGGGACGATCTTTTCCAAGTCCTCGAATCCCACTGGCGCCCCACCGGCCTGGGCGGTGTGATGCACTGCTTTGGCGGCGGCTGGGAGCAGGCGCGGCGCTCGCTCGACCTGGGCTTCCTGATCTCCTTCGCCGGAAATCTCACCTACCCCAAGGCCCATCCGCTGCGCGACGTGGCCGCCCGCACCCCACTGGATGGGATTCTGGTGGAGACCGACGCCCCCTGGTTGGCCCCCGCTCCCGACCGCGGCAAGCGCAACGAGCCAGCTTTCGTCGCCCATACCGCCCAGGTGCTGGCCGGTTTGCTCGGCGTTTCCGACGAAGAAATCGCCTCCTCCACCACGAAAAACTTCCTCAGGCTGTTTCGTCTTGGGGCTGGCGTGGGAAACTGATAGAGTTGCACCGGCGGGAATACCCCGGCAACCGAGGCCGGATTTCCCCCGGCCCGCGCACCAAGGAAAGCAAAGCCATGGCACAGGACAATTCGTTCGACATCGTCAGCAAGGTGGACATCCAGGAGGTCCGCAACGCTATCGATCAGGCGCTGAAGGAGATACGCCAGCGTTTCGACCTCAAGGACTCCCGTTCCGAAGTCAATCTGGCGGAGGCCGACAAAGAGATCCAGCTGGCCTCCGACGGCGAGTACCACCTGGAGGCCGTCAAGGAGATCCTTGGCCAGAAGCTGGTCAAGCGGGGCGTCCCGCTCAAAAACCTCACCTACGAAAAGGTGGAGCAGGCGTCCGGCAAGAGCGTCCGCCAGAAGATCAAGCTGCAAGTGGGCATCCCCATTGAAAAGGCCAAGGAGATCGTTCGCCTGGTCAAGGACTCAAAAAAGAAAGCACAGGCAAGCATCCAAGGCGATACAGTCAGAGTATCCAGTAAAGATCGCGACGAGCTGCAGGCCATCATCGCTTTGTTGCGGGGCAAAGATCTGGGCGTGGATTTGCAGTTTACGAATTACCGCACTAATTGAACGGAAGCCCTGGCGGCTCACCGAGCATCCGATAAGCAGGGTGCGCATCGGTGACAAGGACCGCACAGCGACTTGGAAAGCACGAGAACCGGAGAGCTTTGAGTACATTGGCGATAGCGACGGGGAGAGAGTTTTTCGATCTGCTACGGGATGACCTCGTGGCCATCGAACAGGAGTTGGGCCGCGACGCCACCTCCAGCGTAAGCACCATCACGGAGATCGCCGAATACCTGCGCGAAGGCGGCGGCAAGCGCATTCGCCCCTCGCTGCTGCTGCTCTCCGCCCACCTGCTTGGCTACTCCGGCCAGGGCTCCATCCGCCTGGGTGCGGTGGTCGAGATGGTCCACACCGCGACGCTGGTCCACGACGACATCATCGACGGCGCCGACATGCGCCGCGGCCGCCCCTCCGCCAACACCACCTGGGGCAATGAGAAATGCGTCCTGGCCGGCGACTGGCTCTACATGCAGGCCTTCAAGGTTGCTCTCGAAGAGAAGAGCCTGCGCGTCCTCGACCTGCTCATCGGCCTCACCCAGCAGATGGTCGAGGGTGAGCTGCTGCAGATTCAAAAGCTGGGCAAGGCCGTCTCCGAGGCCGAATACTACGATCTCATCTTCCGCAAGACCGCGTGCCTGTTCGCCGTCTCCATGCGCCTGGGCGCGGTTCTCGCCCGGGCCACCGAGGCTGAGGAGGCGAGCCTGGCCGCCTATGGCCGTGCCGTGGGCCTTGCTTTCCAGATTGTCGACGACGTCCTCGACCTCACCGCTACGGAAGAGGTCCTGGGCAAGCCCGTGGCCAGCGACCTGCGCGAGGGCAAGGCCACGCTCTCCGTCATTCACTCCATCGACCACGGCACAGCTTCCGATCGCCAGACCATCCAGCGCGTTCTGGACGACCGCAGCTTCGAGAATGTCAGCCGCCAGCAGATTCAGGAGATCCTGGTCCGCAACGGCTCGGTCGAGTACGCCATGTCCGTCGCCGACCGCTACGCCAAGCAGTCCATCAAGGCCCTGGCCCCGCTCGCCGATTCGGAGTTCAAGCGCGCACTGCTCTGGCTCCCCGATTTCGTGGTAGCCAGGGACAAGTAGGCCCCCATGGACCCCGTCGACCCGCCTGTGTGGGCTGAGGTGGACGCGTATTTCGGCGATCTTCTTGCCCCTTCAGACGACAGGCTCGACGCCGCGCTCAAGGCCAACGAACAGGCCGGCCTTCCCACCATCGATGTATCGAGACTCCAGGGAAAACTCCTTGAGCTCCTGGTCCGCATCTCCGGCGCGCAACGCATCCTCGAAATCGGAACTCTTGGCGGTTACAGCACTATCTGGCTCGCCCGTGCGCTGCCCGGCGACGGCCGCATCGTCTCGCTGGAGCTAGACCCGCTTCACGCCAAGGCCGCTCGCGCCAATCTTCAAAACGCAGGCGTCCTGGGTTGCGTCGATCTCGTCGTCGGGCCGGCCATCGAGACGCTTCCTACGCTGGAGAACACCGGCACCGCGCCTTTCGACCTGATCTTCATAGACGCCGATAAAGAAAGCTACCCGGAATACCTCCAATGGGCATTGAAGCTCTCGCGCCCCGGAACCGTCATCGTCGCCGATAATGTAGTCCGCCAGGGAAAGATCGTCGATCCGGACTGCGACGAGGCGCGCGTCGAAGGCATTCGCCGCTTCACAGAGCAGCTCGCCGCCGAACCCCGTCTCAGCGCAACCGTCCTTCAAACGGTCGGCGTCAAAGGCTACGACGGCTTAGCCCTCGCCGTGGTCCTGTACTGACCTGCAATTTGCCTAAAGCCGGTGGAGGCTCGTCCCGATCCATTGTGACTCGCTCCCAGGGCCCGTCCCCCGGCCCTGTGTCGCGCGATCTCCCTGCCTACCACCTTCGTGGCAAGCGCATAGCACCCGCTTCTCACCAGTCAAAATCTAAGTTGTATTCCAATTGTCCGAAATCAGGCTGACCATTCTGTTGTGGACAGGCTCCAAAGGGCCGCACAAGGAGAAACATTTATGCATGCGACGGCCTCGATGCTCACGGAAGCTTACAGCAGCCCCTTATCGTCGCCTTTGGTATACGAAGCTCCCGCTATCGCCAAAGAAATGGACCGCGTGCATGGGTCAGATGTGCCGGACGGAAGTGCCGTGAAAGGCCTGATGGTGGCAATAGGCATGGAGGCTGCGGCCGCCCTCCTGGTTTGCGTCACCTGGGCGGCCTGGCACTTCATCCGGTAGCCAGGCAGAAGGCCCGCTCGCTCCAGGGCGTTGATCGCGAGCGCGCGTCGAGTCCGGTTGCATAATCTCGCCACTAGTTTCGCCGCCTGCCACAATGGCTCACTGGCCTCTCCCCGGACGAAGGCACTCGACAGCAACGCCTCCGTACTGGAGTCGTGGAAACCTGCCGTCAGGCGTCCTGCACCATCGTCCCCTGGTGGTAGACAATCTTCCATCTATCCGCAGTCTTTCTCCAGATCGTTGCCCGGCGCGTCAGCCGCACATGATCCTGCAGCAGCGTGTAGGTCAGAAGATAGGTATCCTCGCCCAGGCGGCGGCATTGGAAGTCGCTCGTCTCCCACACATCCGCGTGCGGCGCGGCGAACCGTTTCTCCAGTTCATCCAGCACAAACCGGCGCGAATAACGCCGGCCTGAGGCGCCGGTCTCCCAGAACTCCTCCGCCGTCATCCTCTCGAAATCCGCCCGGGAAGTCCCAAACTCGGGGCGATGAAAGATGGGCTCGCGGCTCGCGAGTTCGGTAAGCACATCCTGCAATTCAAAGGCAGTTGTAAGAGTCGGCTCCATCTCCGGGAACCGCGGTATGGGTGCGTTCATGCGAACAGTATAGGGGGTGCCCATCCGCCCCCGCCGCAATCACCGCTTTTTCGCCATCATGGCGCGGAGGGCGGCTTCGTGTTGGGGGGGCAAGGGCTTTTTGTTGAGCTGGTCATCGCAGACTACGTGGACGGTTTCGCCTTCGGCAAGGAGCGTCGGTTCTTCACCGTCAGCGCTCTTGCGGAGGACGCGGTAGGCGAACTTGATGACCGATCCACGCAGGAGCGAGGGCCGGGTTTCGATGAGGATGCGGTCGTCGTAACGGGCCGGGGACTTATAGCGGCAAGTGGCCTCAATCACCGGCAGAATGCACTGGTGATCGGTCTCCAACTGGCTGTAGGCGAGGCCCAGCGAGCGCAGCAGTTCCACGCGCCCGATCTCGAACCACACCATGTAGTTGGCATAGTAGACAATGCCCATCTGGTCGGTCTCGGCATACCGCACCCGAACTTCGGTGGTGACTGGCATGAAGGAAAACTCCGGATCAATCTCAATTCAATTGCTTCAGAGTCAACCTTAGCAGGAAGAGGCAGCCGCTGGCAGGGTCCACAGTCTCACAGGATCACGGGATCAAGTGAAACAAGGTGAGGGGTTGGAGCCTCAGCCGAGGGAAGAAAGCCTGCAAATTGTCCGATTCCGGACGATTTTCGGAACCTAAGTCCTTTGTTTTGGAGTGGGGCAAAAAGCGGGAGATGCGTAAGTCCTTTGTTTCGATGGTCGAAACGGGTCATTTTTGACGTGACCTGCTTGTTTTCATGGGGCTGGGACGAAAATGGGGGGGTACGGGGGGTGGGCGCCTGGTACAGACCGGGCACATCCCTGACAGGTTGGACCGGGGACGCACGTGGCATTCGGTGCAAAAAGCATGGGCATGGGTTCGCGGCTTCCCTCTAACGATCATTGTGCTCCGGCAGAGGATAATTATCGGCAAACGGGGGAGGGGAAAATTCGGGACCGTCCTGGTGATCAGTTCGAGTCGAGCGGGCATTCCTTCGTGGGCTAAAGCCCAATCTCCAAGTTTGGCGAGTTGGCGGCGCGGCACCCCGACCCTGAAGGGTGCCCAGGTACCCGGCCGCGCCCTTTCAAGACAACAACTTGGAGCTGCTTCATGAGCGGCAACTGGGTCCTTGCCCCCTGATCCCTGATCCCTGCTTCTACGGCTTGAGATGCGTAAAGATCGGCAGCTTGGTCACGTCATTGAAGATGACAAAGGCGAAGAAGGCGATCAGCACGACAAACGCCGCCTGGTAGATGCGCTCCTTGACATTGACCCCGATGTCGCGCCGGATCACGCTCTCGATCAGCAGCAGGAGAATCAGCCCGCCGTCCAGGATCGGAAACGGCATGAGGTTCAGGATTCCCAGGTTCAGGCTGATGGCCGAAGCCAGGCCCAGCTTGGGTAGCCAGCCCTTGGTCTCTGCCGCGTCGCCCGCCATCCGTGCGATGCCCACCGGACCGGCGAGCTGCGACATGGAGATCTTGCGCGAGAACAGACGCCCCAGGACCTCGACAATCAGCGACGAGTTCTCCGCGCAGAACTCCTCTGACTTGACTGCCGCTTCCTTCAGGGGCAGAGGAGACAAGCTGAACGGAACGGGCGTGGGCGCAAACCCGAGCTTCCAGCCCGCATCCAGCTTGGCCGGGTGTGCAATCATGGGGGGCAAAACCACGCCATTGCGCACCACCGTGAGCGAAATCGGCTTGCCCTCGCCGCTCTGCATGTACGACAGCAGCGACTGCACCGTATGAAAAGCATGACCATCCACAGACTGGATGGCGTCCCCGTCGCGCAGGCCGGCCTGGTCGGCGGGGGTGCCGGAGTTGACGTGTTCGACGCCGATGGGCCCAGGCACAAACTCCGGAATCAGGCCCAGGTCGGTCAGATCGAATTGCCGCCCCTTTGTCTCCCCAGTCTCGTGCAGCGAGAGCGCGAGCGTCTGTCCGCCACGGTCCACCGTTAGTGGCACCGTCTGCCCCTGGTTCAGCGCCGCATGCTGGTTCACCTGGTCCCAGTCGGGATTGTCGACGACCTCAAAGCGCCGGATCACATCGCCCGGCTGCAAGCCCGCCTGCGCTGCCGCCGAGCCCGGCACCACCCACTCGACGGTCGTCGTTGTCACCTCATGCTTGGGGACTTCGTTGATCCATCCGTAGTAGAACAGCATCAGCACAAATGCCAGGATGAAGTTGGCCACCGGACCGGCCGCGCCGATCAGCATCCGCTGCCAGCGCGGATGGGCGGTGAAAGCGCCCGGGTCGTTGGCCAGGTCGCTTCCCGCCGCGTCGTCGCCGCTGGCGGTGATCCCGTCCGGCGTCTCGCCGGTCATCTTGACGTAGCCGCCCAGCGGCAGCGCGCAGACTTTGTAGTCGGTGTCGCCGTACTTGAGCCCGAAGAGCCGCGGACCAAAGCCCACGGAAAACGATTCGACACGCACGCCGCAGAGCTTGGCAACGGCAAAGTGGCCGAACTCATGCACCACGACCATCACGCCGACAAGGACGATAAATGCGACGACTGAAACCAGAAACTCATGCATAGATTAGCAATTTATCCTTCGAACAACCGCAGCAACTGGCCACCAACCTCACATCAACAGCGCACTTGCCGTTTGACGCGCCTCCCGGTCCGTAGCGAGCACCTCCGCGATCGTGGCGGGATGCGCCTCCGGTGTAACGGCGAGCACCTTTTCAATTGTACGCGGGATTCCCAGGAAGGGGATGCGCCGAGCCAGAAACGCCTCCACGGCAACTTCGTCCGCCGCATTGAGGGCAATGCAATGGGACCCGCCCTTTTCCGCCGCCTCGAAGGCCAGGCGCAGGCAGGGGAACCGCTCGAAGTCCGGCTGCTCGAATTCGAGGTGGCGCAGGGCGGCCAGGTCGAAGGTGAGCGTGGAGGCCGGACGCTCGGGGTAAGCGAGGGCATAGAGGATGGGCAGGCGCATGTCGGTGACGGAGATCTGCGCGAGGATGGAACCGTCGACGTACTCGACGAGCGAGTGGACGGTGGATTGCGGGTGGACAGTGACGCGGACCTGACTGGGCGCCACGTCGAAGAGGCGGCAGGCTTCAATGATTTCGAGGCCCTTGTTGAGCATGGTGGCCGAGTCGATGGTGATGCGGCGCCCCATGACCCAGGTGGGATGCTTGAGGGCCTGTTCGGGGGTGATGGAGGCGAACTGGTCGAGCGGCATTTGCCGGAACGGCCCTCCCGAGGCCGTGAGCCAGATGGTCTTGACCTCTGCGTGAGCGCCTACGCGCAGGCACTGGTGGACGGCATTGTGCTCGCTGTCGATGGGCAGGATTGGGACGTTGCGCTGGCGGGCGGCGGCGGTGAGAATCTCGCCGGCGGCCACCATGCATTCCTTGTTGGCGAGGCCGACGGGCTTGCCGGCCAGAATCGCCGCGTGCGTCGCCTCGAGGCCCGCTACGCCCACAATGGCCGAAACCACAAAGTCCGCCTCGGGATGGGTGGCGCAGGCGACGGCGCCCTGGGTGCCGTGGACGACCTCGATACCGGTGACGCCGAATTGGCGGAGGCGGGCGGCGAGGGAGTTGGCAAGCTCTTCGGTGGCGAGCGAAACCAGCTTCGGGCGCCAGCGGGCGGTCTGGGCAAAGGCTTCGTCGAGGTTGCGACCGGCGGCGAGCGCGGCCACCTGGTAGCGGCCGGGAAACTGCTCAACGATGGAGAGGGTGCTCTGTCCGATGGAGCCGGTGGAGCCGAGAATGGCGAGTCGTTTCATGGGGTGTTCTTTAGAATTCCATGGTTCCATCAGGGACCATTCCAGATTGCGCGATCCAGTTGAGCCTTCAGAACCGCTGGTGAATAAGCTGAGCGTACCACAGCACCGGCGCGGCCAGCAGCAGCGCATCGATGCGGTCCAGGACCCCGCCGTGGCCGGGCAGAAGCGTCCCGGAGTCCTTGACGCCCACTGACCGTTTCAGCGCCGACTCCGCCAGATCGCCCAACTGCGCCGCGATGTTCACAATAACCGCCAGAAGCAGCCAGTACCAGGCCTCTTCCGGGTAAGAGAGCTTGGCCGAGTTCCACTGGGTGAACCAGCCGGCCAGGGCCAGCAGACCGCCCGCCGCCAGCAGGCTTCCGGCCACCGAGCCCAGAGCGCCCTCCCAGGTCTTGTTGGGGCTCAGGCGGGGCGCCAGTTTATGCCGCCCCCAGGCCCGCCCCACGTACAGCGCCACAATGTCTCCCGCCCACACCACGCAGAACAGGAACGTCAGCAGCGAGGGCCCATTGGCCTCTTCGCGCAGCACCGGCAACGCCAGCAGGGTGAGGCCCACATAAACCACGCAGAAAACAGAGACAGCCGCATCCGCAATTACCCGTTCCACCGGTGAGCGGAAGGCGCAGTAGACCAGCAGCCCCAGGCTCAGCGCGCCAACGATGGCCGCCGTCAGCTCCGGATACTCGGAGCTGCCGACATAAAGCAATGTAATGGCCACCAACACCGCAATCCGCGGCGGCTTGGCCCCACCTTTTTCCGTCAGCCCCAGGTATTCCCAGGCCGCCAGTCCCGCCAGCACGGCCGTAGCGACGATCACCAGCCAGCGCGGGCCCAGGAAAACCAGAACCAGAACGAGCGGGATGAGGACCAGGGCTGTAAGGACGCGTTTCATTCCAAGGGTGAGGATACACCGCCGGGACTGCATCTGCGCCGGGACGCGCGCTGGGGAACGAGCGCCACCTGCCGCGGATCAGAAGGATAGTGTTTGGATTTCAGCGAATTGCAGCGCGCCAACGCCCCGGCCGAACTCCCATACACAGGCGGCGCCGGGTGCGGTCAGGCCAAGCTTACGTCTTCTTCCCGCCGTCGGTTCGCAGCCAGCGCAGAAACGCCTCTGAGCCGCCGCGCTGGGCCATGGCTTCTTTTTGGCGGAAGCGCCTCTCTTCAGCCAGTTTTTGCAGTTTTGCCGCGGAATCCGCTTCGTTTGCCGCCTTCTTCTCGTTCACCAAAAGCATCTTGCCTCCACACACAGATGGTCAGGATGTTCCGGCAAGGGCATGGTTGTATATGGAAAAAATCGACCGGGAACAACGAAAGTAATCAAAGCGGTGCAATTTAGGGAACCAGCTTCTCACCCGGCGGTGCTTAGCCGGCCGCGATCTTGAACCGCTCGGCCTCTTCGTCCACCTCGCCGGAGCCCTCACCGGAGCCCTCGCCGAGGCCGCCGTAGCGGCGCTCGCGGCGCTGGAAGTCGGCAATGGCCTCGAGGAGGTGGATGCCCCGAAAGTCCGGCCAGAGCCGCTCGGTGACGAAAATCTCGGTGTACGCCACCTGCCACAGCAGGTAATTCGACAGCCGCATCTCCCCCGAGGTGCGGATCAGCAGGTCCGGGTCCGGCATGTGCGCCGTATACAGATGGCGATGGATGTCCTCTTCCGTAATCCGGTCCAGGGTGATGTGCTTGCGCTTCATCTCGGCGGCCAGCCCGCGGAAGGCGTCCACCAGCTCAGAGCGTCCGCCGTAGTTGAGGGCCAGCGTCAGCGTGGTGCCGGTGTTGCGCGCCGTGGCCTCAGCCGCCCAGGCCATCTTGTCCTGCACCTCGGGGGGCAGCTCCTGCGTCCGCCCGATGTAGCGGATGCGGATGTTGTTGTCCATCATCCGCTGCAGATTGCTCTCCAGGTAGGTGCGCAGGAGGCGCATGAGAAAATTCACTTCGGCGCGCGGGCGGCGCAGGTTGTTTTCCAGGGAGAACGCGTAGAGCGTCAGCCAGGGCAAGCCGATGCGGGAGGCTGTTTCGGTGACCAGCTGCACGCTCTTGGCGCCCTGCTGATGGCCCAGGAAGCGCTTCAGCGAGCGGTGCCCTGCCCAGCGGCCGTTGCCGTCCATGATGATGGCCACATGCTCAGGAAGACACTCCGGCTTGAGCGCCGCGTAAACAGCGCGCTCCTCCGCGGTCAGCTCATGGATGCGCAGCGTGCCAGAAGAATACAAAGAACTCGCCTCGACGTTGCTGTTGCGGCTTTTTCAGATCGGGCCCCGGGGATCATCCAAATGCAGACGCAACAGGAGGTTGGACCTGGACCCGTCCTGCCGCTCGGTATGTGGAGGCCATGGAACCCACTCGCCGACGCCTCGCCCGGTAAAGACGGCTCCTGCCGGCGAGCGAAGGTGCAGCACCATCGACCCTAGCACAAGCGCCCATGCGCTGCAATCGCACCTTGGAGACACCGGCCGGAGCGCGGGTGCGCAGGCGCCTGAGCGGCGTCATCGGGCGGCGGCCGGCGCCAAAACCGGCAGCCCGCAGCTGCCGGCCGCGCACCCTAGGCGGAGCGGCGGCGGCCCAGGGCGGCGTCGCGCACCGCGCCGTGAAACAGCGTGCGGTGCATGGGCTCCAGGTGCGGCAGCAGGGCCGCAATCTCGGCCAGAAAGGGGTCAGCGAAGATGGCCGCCACTTCTTCGTCGCGCACGCTGCGCGAGTCGCGGACCAGCTGGCTGATGTCCACTTCCAGGGCGCAGGCGAGCCGCTCCAGCGAACCCAGCGTCGGAATCGCCTTGCCGTTTTCGATCTTGGAGATGTAGGTGCGGGGCACCTGCATGCGTCCGGCAAGCTGGCGCTGGCTCAGGTGGCGCGCCTTGCGAATATCGCGCACCTGTCCGGCCACCTGCAGCCCGGCCTCCGCGGAGGGCGGAGCCGAGGGGTGGGGCACAAGTTGCAGAACCGGATGTGGAGGCTCCTCCATGTCCAGCGGACGGTGGCATCTTCTGCAAAGGGAGTTGCTGGTTCTGTATTGAACGAGGCTGCAAAAGTCGCAACGCACAACCTCACGTGTGTCCACGCTGACCAGGGTGGTTGCCATCGGCTGTGTGCGGAGCGCCAGAGCTGGATCTCCGGGGTGTCTTGTAACACCGCGATGTTTGCTACTTTCGGTGATGCGAACCATAATTGTCAAGTAGAAACTTAGGCTCAAAACAGAACTCTGCCTAAGAACTCCCCATCATAACCGGAAAAACCTGAACAAGCACGAACCAAATGAAGCAACAGGGAGAAATATTTTTCATGTCCAACGGCGACTCAATTGCTCCTCATTCCGATGGCTATACCCGCGCCCATGCCTGGCAGCTGCTGACCGAATGGACCCAGAGCGAGAGCCTGCGCAAGCACGCCCTGGCCGTGGAAGCCTGCGTGGTGGCCTGCGGCGAAGCGGAGGCCGACCGTCTGGGCCTGACCGGCGAGCCGCGCGCGGCGCTGCTGGAGCTCTACTCCACCACCGCCCTGCTGCACGATTTCGACTACGAGCGGCACCCGAGCCGCGAAGAGCATCCCTTCGTCGGCGTCCGCGAACTGGAGCGCCAGGGCTGGCCGGTGGAGCTGCGCACGGCGATTCTGGGGCACGCGGAGTACTCGGGCGTGCCGCGGGTGACGCATCTGGACAAGTGCCTGTTCGCCTGCGATGAACTGGCGGGGTTCCTGACCGCCTGTGCGCTGGTCAAGCCCTCAAAGTCCATCGCCGATGTGGAGACAGCCGGGGTGCGCAAGAAGATGAAGGACAAGGCCTTCGCCCGCGGCGTCAACCGCGCCGACGTAATCCAAGGCGCTGTCGAGCTCGGGGTGGACCTGGACGCCCATATTGGGTTCTGCATTGAGGCGATGAAGAAAAGGGCGGCGGAATTGGGGCTTTAGAGGTTGCGGGAAAAGGCATGTTTTCAGGTGAAAAGCCCGAGAAGCATACCGCAGGGGCTAAAGCCCACGCTGATTTGATTGCACTTACGGCACGACTAAAGTCGTGCCCTGACACTTCTTGCCCCTCCCGGTGAGTTTTTCCGCAGCCTGTTTAGCCTGTTGTCCCATGGATTTGACAGGAAAACAAGCCGTCCTCCTGCAAAGCAGGTGACCTTTATCACCTGCAATTCAGGAGAAAACTGCGCTACGATAGGCTTTCCACGGCTGCACTGAACCCGTGTTCCCGCCGCAGGAGGTCCTCATGAGCCGCTTTCATCACATCGTCACCGAATCCGAGAATGGCGTAAAGACCATCACCATGAACCGCCCGGACAAGCGCAACGCGCTCTGCCCGCTGCTGATTGAGGAGCTCACCCAGGCCCTGCGCGAAGCCGAGACCTGCGACTGCGGCGTCGTGATACTGACTGGCGCCGGCCCCGCCTTCTGCTCCGGCCTGGACATGGAGCACCTGGAAACCATGACCGCCAGCACTCCCGAGGAGCACCGCCGCGATTCGGAGAACATGGCCCTGGTCCTGCGCACACTCTACGACTTCCCCAAGCCCACCATCTCGGCCGTCAACGGCCCGGCCATCGCCGGCGGCATGGCCCTGGCCACCATCCCCGACTTCACCCTGTCCGTCCCTGAAGCCAAGTTCGGCTACACTGAGGTCCGCGTCGGCTTCGTCCCCGCCATCGTCGCCTCGTTCCTCATCCGCCAGGTAGGCGAGCTGCGAACCCGCGAGCTGCTTCTCTCCGGCAAGATCCTCAAAGCCCACGAAGCCCTGCAAATGGGACTGGTCACCCAGATTGTCGAGCAGAACGACCTGCTCCCCGCCGCCCGCGCCCTAGCCCAGACCCTGCTGCTGAACAGCCCGCAGGCCATGCAGGCCGTGAAGTGGCTGCTCTCCAAGCACGCCAAACGCCGCCTCGACGAGGAGATCGAAGACGCCATCAAGGTCAACGCCTCGCAGCGCTCCACCGAAGATTTCAAAGAGGGCGTCCTGGCCTTCAAGCAGCGCCGCCGCGCCGACTGGCCCAGCATGCACGTCAAGGTGTAACGGCGCAGCCCTTTTGGGAACCTTTCCGCATAGCTGGTGTGCCTCGCCGTCTTTTCACGGAGATTGTGATTTCGGTCACCGCTGCAAGCTCCACGATGCTGAGAGCCTGAAATGGATCTCCCAAAAGGAGGATTCCCATGAAGAATCTCGCAGTCCTGACCAGTGGTGGTGACGCGCCCGGGATGAACGCCGCGATCCGAGCCGTGGTGAGAACTGGGCAAGCCCGTGGAATCAACACATTTGGCGTGTATCAGGGGTACTCGGGGCTCATCGAGGGCAACTTCAAGCGGCTCGGCCCGCGCGACGTGGGCAGCATCATCCAGCGCGGCGGCACGGTACTGGGCTCGGCGCGATGCCCGGAGTTCCAGACTGAAGAGGGCGTCGAGCTGGCCATTCGCAGACTCAAGGGAGCAGGCATCGACGGCCTGGTCGTGATTGGCGGAAACGGCTCGCAGACCGGCGCCAACGAACTGCGCAAGATGGGGTTTGCCGTGGTCGGCGTGGCCTCGACGATCGACAACGATTTGTATGGATCGGACGTCACCATCGGCGTCGACACGGCCCTCAACGTGGCGCTGAACGCCATCGACAATCTGAAGGTGACCGCCTCGTCGCACCGGCGCGCCCTGCTGGTTGAAGTCATGGGCCGCAAATGCGGCTACTTGGCCCTGATGGCGGGAATCGCCGGCGGAGCCGAGGCCATCGTGCTGCCTGAGATCGACGTGGTCCCCGAACAGTTGGCCGAGCGCATCCAGGACGGCTATGAGCGCGGCAAGCCGCATGCCATCGTCGTCGTGGCGGAGGGTTCCAAATACAATGCCGAGGGTCTTTGCCGGTACTTCAAGGATCATGGCCTGCTGCAGGGCTTTGAATTCCGCTCCACGGTGCTGGGCTATGTGCAGCGCGGTGCCGTCCCCACCTGCGCGGACCGGCTGCTGGGAACCAGGCTGGGCTCAGAAGCTGCCGAACAGATCATCGCCGGCAACAAGGGCGTACTTGTAGGCATCTGCAAAGGCGAGTTGACGACCACCCCGCTGGAGGAGGTCGTGGTGGGCAAGAAACCGCTCGACCCGTGGTTCCTGAAGGCGGCGGATATGCTGGCGCGGTAAGCAGCTGTTATATGCGGAATGCCGGGTGCATCAGCCCTGTCATGTTTCAAGCAGCCTATTCGTCGGACAGGCCCTACGGCAGCGGGTTTTTCGCCCGCAACTCGGCGACAATCTCGGCCGCCGCCAAGCGCGCTTTGTCTGCCTGGTCGGGGGGAAAGCTGATGGCGCCCACGCGGGCATGGCCTCCGCCGCCATAGCGCTCGCACACCGCGGCAAGGTTCACCATCCGGGCGTGGTCGGCCTTGGTCCACGGGTTCGAGCCCACGGCCACCTTGGTGCGGAAGCTGGACTTCGACAGCCCGATCGAATAGGTCGCATGCGGATAAAGGTAGTAGGGGATGAACTTGTTGAACCCTTCGAGCAGATGGTCGGTAATGTCGAAGAAGATGGTCCCGTCGCGCTCTTCCGCGCGGCTGCGGATCAACTCCACCGCCTCTTTGTGCCGCTCCAGTAGCGGCGGCAGCAGTTCCGCCACAAACGGCAGGCTCAGCACCTCGGCCAGCGGCATCTCGGTAAGCAGAGGAATCAGCCGCGGGATGAAGGCGGGGTCCTGCGTCGACTCGATGATCAAGGTCAGCTTCATGGCCGGAGCCGCCATCTCCACCGCCGACTCGGGGCTCTCGTACTGCGCTCCGTCCACAATGTCGGCCCAGTGAACCAGTTCCGCCACCGGCGCCGTGTCAAACCCGAATTGCGTGCTGGCGATGTGCGCCAGAAAGCTGGTGCACGAGGTGTAATTGGGGTCGAAGAACTTGCGTCCAGCGCAGTCGGGGTCCTGCTTGCAGGCCTGGAAGTTCTCCTGGTCCTGGGGGGTGAGGAAGGCCGACAGGTGGTGATCGAACCACCAGGTGATCTTTGGCGAGGACGAGTACTTGAAGTCCACAATGGCGTTCTCGTCGCCCGTGAACTCACGCTCGTCAAACAGCGCCCCGGCCCGGTGCACCAGCCCATGAAACTCGTAGCTGGCGCCTTTGGCGACGCACTCCCGGTGGAACCGCATGAACAGCGAGGCTGAGCAGGCTCCGTCAAAACATTTGTCGTGGTAGAAGACGCGAACCCGCAAAACCAACACTCTCCTGAACGCCTAAAAAATTGAATAACTTGAACTGTTAAGCATCAAGCGCTTGGCCTCTCATGTCAAGGCGGACCACCTTTTCCACCGGCCTCCCACGTCTCCAACTGTCCATTTGCGAACGAAGCTTTTCAATTCTGGACAGACGGGGCCGCAGGCCTTGTCGCGTCCTTTTCATCTATGCCTTCTGGAATCAACCGCTTGCCGAGCGCTGCGTTCTGGCCAGAGAATTGCACTATCCTTCTTGAATCCGCACCGCTCTTGCGCCACCCGTCCGGAGGCTTCCGTGCAAACTCAGCTCCAGAACCTGTTTCAGGACCTCAAATTCGCCTTCCGCCAGTTGGGTAAGTCGCCCGGCTTCACCATCACTGCGGTGTTGACGCTGGCCATCGGCATCGGCGTCAACACCGCTTCGTTCAGCATCATGGACGCGGTGGTGCTGCGGCCGCTGGCGGTGCCCGACCTGAATCACGTAGTTGTCGTCTACGAGCAGAAGAACCATGGCGATGACCAGCAGGTTGCGCTGGCAAACCTTGTAGACTGGCAGCGCCAGAGCCGCTCTTTTGAAGAACTGGCCGTGCGCTACGACGCCCACATGAGTTTGACCGGAGCCGGCGATGCCGCGCAGGTGTGGGCGAACTATACATCGCCCGCCTTCTTCAGCGTGTTGCGCACCAACGCGTTCCTGGGACGCGTGTTTGACCAGAATGAAACGCAACCCGGCCGCGACCGCGTGGCCGTGCTTAGTTACGCCTTTTGGAAATCGCACTTCGGCGCCGATGCTTCAATCCTTGGCCACAACATCGAGCTTGACCAGCACGCATACACCGTAATCGGCGTGATGCCCAAGGCTATGCAATATCCATCGCGGACAGACATCTTCATGCCCTTCGCACCCACCGGCGAACAGCTCTCCAACCGCGCCGCGCACGGCTATCTCGTGGTGGGCCGGCTGCGCAAGGGAGTGACGCCCGGCCAGGCGCAGGCCGATCTGAATGTCATCGCCGAACATCTGTCGCAGGCCTATCCGGGCACCAACCTGGGTTGGCGAGCGAGGGTTGAGACCCTGCTGGCCGACGCCAACGGCGAGTACACGCCGCTTTACTTTAACCTGGTGCAGGGCGCCACGCTGTTTGTCCTGCTGGTGGTCTGCGCCAATATAGCCAACCTGCAGTTTGCGCGCGGCATCGCGCGGCGCCCTGAGATCGCCATGCGCACGGCCCTGGGCGCGGGCCGCGGGCGCCTGCTGGGCCAGTTGCTCACCGAAAACATCCCCCTCGGGCTGTTGGGTGGCGCGGGCGGCCTGCTTTTCGCTGCCGCCGACATGCACATCAGCGAAATCACCATGCCCGAGCGCGTGGCCCGCTTCATGGCCGGGTGGTCGAATATCTCGCTCAACGGCCGCGCGCTGGCCTTCTCCTTGTTGCTCGCTATTCTGGCCGGCGTCGTCTCCGGTTTTGCACCGGCTCTCGAAGCCCTGCGCATCAACCTTGTCGATCAGCTCAAGTCCGGTTCGCGGGCCGTTGTGGGCTCGGGCCGCAACCGCAAACTCCGCAACACGCTCGCCGTCGCGCAAATCTCGCTGGCCGTGGCGCTGGTGGTGGGCGCGACCCTGATGTGCAAAGGCATGCTGGGCATGCTGCACCAGACCGACCCCTACAACCCCACCCGCACGCTCACCTTCAACGTCCACCTGCCCGCCGCCCGTTACGACAACCCGCAGAAACAGGCCGCCTGGTACAGCCAGAGCCTCGATCGGCTGCGCGTGCTGCCCAGCGTTGAATCCGCGGAAGTGACCAACGCGCTGCCTTACAGCGACGACGCCTGGGTCGACGATGCCCAGATCGAGAATCGCCCCCTCGCCCCCGGCCAATCCCGGACCGCGATGCGGTTGCCGGTCAGCGCCGGCTACTTTGCCGCTTTCCACATTCCGCTCATCTTCGGACGCCTGTTCAGCTCCGGCGACGATCTCCGCTCGCAGCCCGTCGCCGTCGTGAGCCGCGCTTTCGCATCGCGCTACTTCCCCGGCGAGAACCCGCTGGGCAAGCACATCCGCATGGGTGCCGCGGGCGCCGATCAGACTCCCTGGATGACCATCGTCGGTGTCGTCGATGAGACGATCTACTCCTTGTGGGACAGGTCGCGCCCGGCCGCGGTCTACATGGACGCCGCGCAGTTGCCGCCGGACGCCATCACCTACGCCATCGCTACCAGCGGCGATCCAATGGCCATCGCGCCGGCAGCCCGCAAGGCGCTGGCCGCTCTTGACCCCGCACTGCCGCTCAACATGGTGCAGACCTACGCGCATTACACCCACGAAGAGCTCACCGGCATGTTCTATGTCGCGGCCATGCTGGGCTTTGACGCGCTGGTGGCGCTGCTGCTGTCAGCCATCGGCATCTTCGGCGTGATGGCCAACCTGGTGGGCGAACGGACGCGCGAGATCGGCGTCCGGCTGGCCATGGGCGCGCAGCGCGAAGACGTGCTGCGCATGATTCTGCGCCGCGCCGGATGGCTCACCGGCGTTGGTGTCTGCACCGGCCTGGTCCTGGCCTTCGCCCTGGCGCATGGGGTCGCCAACCTGCTCTACCACGTCAGCCCCAACGATCCCGTCGTCTTCTCCGCCATCACCGCGATCGTAACCGCCGTGGCCCTGCTGGCCAGTTGGCTTCCCGCACGCCGCGCCGCCCGCATCGACCCCATGGCGGCGCTGCGCGACGAGTAAGGACGAGGCTGCCATGGGTTACGCGCGATCCCACCCTCCCTCTGGCCCAGCCGGGCCCCGGAACTCCCCATAAGTTTTTCCCGTACTTCCGCTTACCACCTGTAAAATCGGCGCAAAGGAAAACTGCGTTCTTTTGAAAGAGGCTCCATGGATCCCATGAACCCAGAGGCCCCCGAGGTCCCCGAGATTCAGCCGGCACTGCCGGATGCGCCGCTCACCCACGCCGCCCCGGAGACTTCTCTCGCGCCGGAGCCGGCGCCCTCCGCCCCACAGCAACCAGTCGAGACGCGCATCCTGCTGTGGATTTTGATGGGTTCGCAGGGGCTGCGCGCAGGCTGGTCGGTGCTGCTGTTTGCCATTCTCACTGCCCTCTGCAGCGCTATCGCAGGGTTTGTCTTTGTCAACCTCCACCTGATTAACCCAAAGGCAGCCCCCAAGTTCACCGCCACGACGGCGCTCTTCAACGAGCTGGTCATCGTGCTGGGCATCGTGGGCGCGGCCGCCATCGTCGCCCTGATCGAGCGCCGCCGCGGCAATCTCCTGGCCTTCAACCTGATGGGACCGCACCGCGCAAGCCATTTTGTTCAGGGCCTGGTTGCGGGATTCTTCGCTCTCTCCGCCCTCATCGGCGCACTGGCCTGGGGCCACTGGCTCACCTTCGGCCCCGCCGCGCTCTCCGGCGCGCAGATCTTCAAGTTCGCCGGGCTGTGGGGCGCCGCCTTCCTGCTGGTCGGCTGCTTCGAGGAGGGCACCTTCCGCTGCTACCTGCAATTCACCCTCACGCGCGGCCTCAACTTCTGGTCGGCGCTCGTCATGGTCGGCGCAGTCTGCCTCCTCCTCATCCTCACCGGCAAGGGCAACGGCATCTGGGGCGTCTACATCCTTGCCCTGCTCGGCCTCTTCCCCTGCCTGCTTCTGCACGTGAACAAGGCGGAAAGCTCCGGCTTCTGGCAGGCGGCCTGGGTCACTTCCACGCTCTTCGGTTACATCCACACGGGCAACAATGGAGAAAACTGGATCGGCATCTTTGCCGCCGCCGCCATCGGCTTTGTCTTCGTGGTCAGCATCCGCGTCACCGGCTCCGCGTGGTGGGCCATCGGCTGCCACGCCGGCTGGGACTGGGCTGAAACCTACTTCTACGGCGCCGCCGACAGCGGCAACGTGGCCACCGGCCATTACCTCACCGTCACCCCTGCCGGCTCGGCATTCTGGAGCGGCGGCGCCGACGGCCCCGAGGGCAGCGTCCTGGTCCTCGGCATCATCGTCCTGCTGCTGGTGGCGCTGGTGGCCATCTACGGCCGCAGAAAGCCCGCGATGCTCACTACCCCGGCCACAGAGCCGGCCGCCGGCTGACCGCATGCGGCTCTGGCTCAATCGTACCGGGGAGGTTTCACTGCGCGAGCAGTTGGTCACCCAGGTGATCCTCGCTATCCTGTGCAAGGAGCTGCTGCCGGGCGGGCGCCTGCCCAGCACCCGCGACCTGGCCCGCCGCTTCACCATCCACGCCAACACGGCCAGCGCCGCCTACCGCGAACTGGAGCGCCAGGGCTGGCTTGAATTCCGCCACGGCAGCGGCGTGTATGTGAGGGCCAGCCAGCCCGCTGGGCCGCTGTCGCCGCAGATCGCCGCCGAGTTCGTTGTGGACCGGCTGATCGGCGACCTGGTGGCCAAAGCGCGCAAGCAGGGCGCATCGGAGACACTCCTCCGCAGCCGCATGCGCCGCTGGCTGTCCATCGAGCCTCCATCGCGATGGCTGGTGATCGAACCCGACCCCGAGCTCCGCCGCATCGTCATCCACGAGATGCAGCAGGCCCTGACGCTGCCCATCGCGGGCTGCGCGCCGGAGGAGTGCGCCACCCCGGCCGTGCTCGACGGATCGTTGCCCGTGGTGCTGCCCAGCAAGGCCGCCAATGTCCGCAAGCTGCTGCCCGCCGGCGCGGAACTCACCACCCTCCAGGTCCACCCCGTCTCCGCCGAGCTGCTGGCCTATCTGAAGCGCTACCTGCCTGAACACGGCAAGGATCTGATCGGCATTGCGTCGCGATGGTCGGAGTTCCAGCGCATCGGGCGCACCATGCTGGTTGCCGCAGGGCTCGAGCCGGAGAGCCTGCTGGTGCGCGACGCCACACGCCCCGGTTGGAAGCGGGGCCTCGAAGCAACCGCGGGCGTAGTCTGCGATTCGCTGACCGCCCTCGAGCTCCCTGCCGGCGCATTCCCCATGCGCTTCACGCTGCTGGACGCGGCATCGGTGGCGCATCTGTGCGAGATGGAAGCCACTCTTGCCGGCGACACGGACGGGCCGCGCGCCTAGCAGCCGCGGCTGCGCGTGCCCTTGTTACACCCGCGAAACTGTCCCATCCCTGCCCAAAGGGCGCCCCCCGCCTGCCTAATATTGCCACCATCGACACATGGAGAGGAGGCAAGCGGTGCACTTCTGGAAGATCTTCATGATCGCACTGGCGGTTGCTCTCGTGGTTGGATTCCTGGCGTTTTGATCCAACCCCGGTCCGCACATCCGCCGCATCGCCAACCTATGAAAAACAAATTCTGCTCATCCATCATTGTGCTGTTGTTCGCATTGTTGCCCGCTGCCGCGGGGGCGCAGGCACTGCCCGACAACCCCGAGCCTGCCAGGGCCGACTCCAGCGGCTGGAGCCGCGTGCAGGATCTCGCCAATGGAGAGGAGATCGACGTAGCGCATGGCCGATCGCACGCCGTCCCGTGCCGCTTTGCCGGCGCGACAGACGATGATCTCTTCTGCGAATCGCTCTTCAGCGGCAGGGAGTATCGCTTCAGCCGCGCGGAAGTCGAGAGCGTCCGCATGGAAGACAAGCGGAGAAACATGCGCATCCTGATCGGCACATTTGCCGCGGCGGGATTCATCTGGGGCGTGGCAGCCCCGCCAAGCGGCGACAATGGAACCCCGCGCTTCCTGGTCGGCCTGGGCGGGGCCGGGATTGGCGCGCTGGCGGGGTGTGCTGTGTCGCTGCCGGCCGCGTTTCTGATTCCAGGAAGGCTGGTTTATCGCCGGCCGCCGTTGGAGCACAAGCCCAGTGCCTCAGCGCCGGCCGAAGAACAAGCGCCCACCCCGCCCAGGACGGCCGCTGTCTCTCAATAGACATTCGTCCGACCCCCTCAAGAGACGATTCGTCGCATCGGCGTTGCCGCAGCGTTATCCTGAAGAGGACAGTTATTCAACCCCGACTTGATGAATCCTTCCTACGCCAGCATTCTTGGTTCGCCGCGCGGCCGCAAACGCCGCTGGGTGCGGATTGTGCTCTGGTCCTTCGCCGGCCTGCTCGGCCTTGCCGTAGTGGCCGTTGCGGCGGGCGTGCTGTGGCTGCGCGCGGCAGAGAAGGCCGCGCTGCCGGCGCTGGACGGCGACCTGCATGTGGCTGGACTCTCCTCGCCGGTCACCGTGCGCCGCGACGCGCATGGCGTACCGCACATCGAGGCGGCGACGCAGGACGATCTCTTCGTGGCGCAGGGCTACGTAACTGCGCAGGACCGGCTGTGGCAGATGGACGCCTCGCGCCGCAACGCCAACGGCGAACTGGCCGAGGTGCTCGGCGCCTCGCTCGTCAAGCACGACAGAGCCCAGCGGGTGCTGCAGTTTCGCGTGACCGCGCGGCGCATCTACGCCAACCTGTCCGCGACCGACCGGGCCCGGCTCGACGACTACGCGCGCGGGGTGAATCTCTTCATCGACCAGCACCGCGATTCGCTGCCAGCCGAGTTCCGTCTGCTCCACTACAGCCCGCAGCCCTGGAGCGGGATTGACTCGCTGTCGATCGGGATGATGATGGTGCAGATGCTGGACACGCATTGGGACGTGAAACTGGCCCGCGAGCGCATCGCCGCCGATCTGCATAATCCAAAGCTCGAGGCCGATCTTTATCCGGTCGGCTCGTGGCGGGACCATCCGCCCACAGGCGCGGTGGTGGACCTGAGCCAGCCGCATCCCGAGCCGCCGGCGAAGACGGACTCCGAAGAGGATGACGACGACCGGTCGCAGGCCAGCCTTGGCCCGGGCGGCGAGGACCTCGGCACCCTGCGCGCCACACTCGGCCTACCCGCCTGCGCCAACTGCACCCCCGGCTCCAACAACTGGGTTGTCTCCGGAGCCCACACCGTCAGCGGCAAGCCACTGCTCTCGAACGACATGCACCTGCCGCTCACCGAGCCCAACATCTGGTTCATGGCCGACCTGAGCGCGCCGGGCTACCACGCCGCCGGCGTCACGCTGCCGGGTGTGCCGTTTGTGATTGCGGGACACAACGAGCACGTGGCGTGGGGATTTACCGCCCTCTATGCCGATGTGCAGGACCTCTACATCGAGAAGCTCCAGGGCAACAACTACCAGGCCGGCGACGAGAGCTGGAAGCCGCTTGGCGTCGACCACGAAGTCATCCACGTGCGCGGCGGCAAGGACGTTTTGCTGGACGTCCACTTCACCGACCATGGGCCCCTGCTGAATCCGATCTTCACAAAAGAAACCCGGCCCATCGCGCTGAAGTGGACCCTCTATGACCCCAAGCTCAACGCGCTGCCGCTTTACGAAATGAACACAGCGTCGAACTGGACGGAGTTTTCAGCTGCGCTGGAGAAATGGTGCTGGCCCACGCAGAATGTGGTCTACTCCGACGACCAGGGGCACACGGCTTACCATGCTGTCGGGCGCGTTCCGCTACGGGCTACGGGTTTGCGAGGCCTTCCCATCCAGGATATCGCATCCGCAGACTCAAAGTTCGAGTGGCAAGGCTATATCTCCTTTGACTCGATGCCCAACTCAGTTGATCCTCCCTCGGGCTTTCTGGCCACGGCCAACTCCCGCGTCACGACAGATAAGTCGCCTTATCTACTCTCGCTCGAGTGGGTCGATCCCTACCGCGCCGAACGCATCTACAAGACTCTGCAAGGCCGCGACAAACTCACGCCCCAGGACATGCTTGCCGTCCAGACCGATATCTACAGCGAAGTCGATCAGGAGATCGGTCACCGTCTCGCCTACGCCATCGACCACACCGCCGCCGCGGCCGCTGCCGATCCCCGTCTCCGAAAGGCTGCCGACCTGATGCGCTCCTGGGATGGCCGCCTGACCACCGACTCGGCCGCCGCCTCCATCGTCACCCGCGCACGCTACGCCTTCTGGCCGCTGATCCTCGAACCCAAACTCGGCAAGGACGCCGAAGACTATCGTTGGTCCGAATCCAACTTTGCCGAGGAAGAGATCATCATGCACGGCAGCGCCGACTGGCTGCCGCCGGCCTTCAAGAACTGGGACGCGCTGCTGACCGAGGCCGTGCGCAAGGGCATGGAAGACGGCAAGGCTCCGGGCGACGTGACGTTCTGGCGCTACGGAATCTGGCACGTGGTCGACATCGAGCACCCGCTGGCCGGGTTCCTGCCCTTGGTGGGCCGCGTCGCCGGGACCGGCCCGCAGCCGCTCAGCGGCGACACTACCACCGTTAAGCAGGTGGGCCGCGACTTCGGTCCCTCGCAGCGCTTCACGATGGACTGGAGCAACATCGACGGGTCTACTGAAAATATTGCCCTGGGCGAGAGCGGCGACCCCTTGAGCCCCTACTACCGCGACCAGTGGAACGACTACTACAACGGGACCACCTTCGCGCTGCCCTTCACACCGCAGGCCGTTGCCGCGCAGACGCACCACACGCTTCGCCTGCTGCCATGAAGCCGCTTGGCCACAACCGCGCGCGGCGACTTCTCGGCCCGGCTCTCATCCTGCTGGCTGCGGCACTGGCCACGGCTCCCATCCTGCTCCACGGCTCCTACTGCGGAGACGACTTCGAGTTCCACGTCGTCTCCTGGTTCGACGTGCAGCAGAACTGGCTGCACGGCATCCCCTACCCGCACTGGATGCCGAGCGCCAACTACGGCGCAGGAGAGCCCCGCTTCATGTTCTACCCGCCGCTGACCTGGATGTTGGGCGGGGCGCTCGGCTTTGTGCTGCCCTGGCCCCTTGTCCCCGTCGCCCTCGTCCTTCTGTTCCTGGCCGCGACCGGACTGGCCGTCCGCGCACTGGCCCTTGAGGCTCTGCCCGACGCGCCCGCGACCCTGGCCGGGTGCGCCGCGCTCTTCTCCGGCTTTGCGCTCTTCACCGCCTACGAACGCACCGCCTTTGCCGAGCTGACCGGCGGCTTCTGGATTCCACTGCTGCTGCTCTTCGCCTTGCGCGACCGCAACGCGTCGGCGCCGCTCTGGCGTCGCACGCTCGACGGCTCCACGCTGCCACTCGTCCTGGTTGTGGCCGGCTGCTGGCTCTCGAACGGCCCGGGTGGCGTGATGGCCAGCTATCTTCTGGCGGCGATTGCGGTGGCCGCCTCGGTGCTGACCCGCTCGTGGGCGCACATGCTGCGCGCCGCGATAGCCGCCGTGCTGGGAATCGCGCTGGCCGCCCTCTACCTCATTCCCGCCGCCTGGGAGCAGGGCTGGGTGGATCTGCGCGCCGCCATCGACTATCCCGTATTCAGCATTGAAAACAACTGGCTCTTCGCGCGGCACACCGACCCCTTGCTTGCGCCGTTCGGGAACTTCCTGCACCGCGCCTCCATGCTGGCCGTCTGCATGATCGGCGTGGCCGTGGCGGGATTGCTGGCCGTTTGGGCGCGCATCAGGTTTTCGGCCCGAAGCGCTTCCGCAGGCTCCGCGCCGGCGCTGCGTGCAACGACCCTGGACTGGCACTGGTGGATTCCACTAGCGCTCATTCCCGCAGTGGTGCTGTTTCTCCAGTTCCCCGTTTCGCTGCCGCTCTGGAACCTGCTTCCCCGGCTGCGCTTCCTGCAATACCCGTGGCGCTGGGTGCTGGTCGTGGAGGCGCCCATGGCCATCTTCTTTGCCGCGGCTGTTTGGCCCTCCAGGACGACCCGGCGCTGGCTGCGAGGAGCCGTCGCCGCGCTCTGCGCCCTCGCCTTTCTCACCACCACGTTCTTCGCCGCAAGGACCTTCCTGCGGGTTTGCAAGGAAGGAGACACCGTGGCCGATCTGCTGGAGATGTACAGCGCCGGCGGGGGGCTGGAGGGAACCGACGAATACGAGCCTCCCGACTCCGATCACTGGAAGATTGCGATCGGGCTGCCGGACGCCTGCCTCACCGCCGACTCCGACACCACCCTGGGGGTCGCCGGGCCGGACGAATCGATTCCCGCCTGGAGGCCGGAACAGGGCAGCTGCGAGGCGACTGCGACCACGCAGCTCCGCCAGCCGGAGCACATGCGGCTTGCCGTGGTGACTCATCGTTCCGGCTATCTGATTCTGCGTCTGGTCAGCTACCCGGCCTGGCGGATTACGGTCAATGGCCAGCCCTCCGCCCCACTCGCCACGCGCGACGACGGGCTGATTGCCGTTCCCGTCCCGCAGGGGCCGGTCGAGGTGGCCGTGGACTGGAGCACAACACCCGACGTGGTTGCAGGCCGCTCGGTGAGCGGGTTGGCACTGGTGCTGCTGCTGGGCCTGGGCCTTTTGGAGCGAAAGCAACCCACGCCTCGGGTATGATGGGGGGAATCCCGCCGACCCAGGATTGCGACTTCCCGATGAGGCGGAACCGGCTGTTGCGGCCGCTGAAAGAACATCCGAAAAGATGAGACGATCCACCACAATCCATCCGGTGCGCGTTTCTCAGGACTCTGCTGCCGCGCTGGGGCGACCGGAGGAAAGGGCCCGCTGGAAGCGGCTGGTTGGGCCGGCCATCATCCTGCTGGCCGCAGCCATCGCCTCCGCGCCCATCTGGCTGCACGGGCCGGTTGGCGCGGACGACTTCGAGTTCCATCTAATCTCGTGGCTCGATGCCCAGCACAGCTGGCTCGAGGGGATTCCCTACCCGCACTGGGCTCCCAGCCCGAACTTCGGCGCCGGCGAGCCGCGATTTGTCTTCTATCCGCCGCTGACCTGGATGCTTGGCGCGGGAGTCGGCCTGGTGCTTCCCTGGTCGCTGGTCCCCGTGGCCATGACCTTTCTCATGCTGGCCTCGACCGGCATGGCCAACCGCGCTCTTGCTCGACAATTGCTGCCCGACGGCCCCGCAACGTTGGCCGCCTGCGCCGCTCTCTGCTCCTTCTACACCCTGTTCACCGTCTACGACCGCACCGCCTTTGGCGAGTTGGCCGGCGGCTTCTGGATTCCGCTGCTGCTGCTCTTTGCCATGCGCGACCGGAGCCCCTCTGCTCCCATCTGGCGGCGCGCGCTGAATGGGTCGGCCGTTCCGCTGGCGCTGGTATTGGCTGGCTGTTGGCTCTCGGATGCGCCGGTGGGCGTGATGGCCAGTTACCTGCTCGCCGCCGTTGCCTTGGCCGCGGCACTGGTGGCGCGGTCCTGGTTCCCGGTGGTGCGCGCAACAGTTGCTTTCGCTTTGGGCGTGACGCTGCCTGGCCTTTATCTCATTCCCGCCGCATGGGAGCAGCGCTGGGTCGACATTCTGCAGGCCGCCGGCGTCAAAGGCGATCCCGGCCTGCGGATCGAGAACAACTGGATCTTCCCGCACCACTCCGATCCGGCTCTCCACATGCGCGACCTGGCATTGCACTTCATCACCTCGGTCGCCGTCTCCATGATCGCCGTAGCCGGGTTGAGCCTGTTGGTCCTCGGGTTGCGCGGGAAGCTCGGGGCCGGGGAGGGGATTGCGGCGCCCTCAGAGGCAGCGGCAGACCAACGAATGCCCCGCGCCTGGTGGATTCCACTCGGGCTGATTCCCGCGGCTGTGCTGTTTCTCCTGCTGCCGGTTTCGCTGCCGGTCTGGAATCTGATGCCCAAGCTCCGCTTCCTGCAGTTCCCGTGGCGCTGGCTGCTGGTTGTCGAAGCCCCCATGGCCATCTTCTTCGCGGCCGCAGTTTGGCCGGGCAACTCCCGCAGGCGCTTGCAGCGCGGCGCTGTTGCCGCGCTCTGCGCGCTGTTCTTTCTCGCGTCCACGGTGTACGCGGCAACGAATTTCTTTCGCGATCCCCGTGAAGACGGCGACCTGGCAGATATCCTGGCCACAATCAACGCCGGCGAAGGCTTTATCGGAACCGACGAGTACGCCTCGCCCGGCGCCGATAATTCGCTCGTGGCCACCGGCCTGCCGGACGCCTGCCTGACCGACAACTTCAACGACGAGCAGGGCGTTCAACCCACACCCCTGGACAACCCCGTCTGGCGGCCGGAGCAACACAGTTGCATCTCCACGGCGACGGCGAGCGTGCACCAGGCGGAACACATGCGCTTCTCGACCGTCGCCACCCGTGCGGGCTTTCTGGTTCTGCGGCTGCGCCGGTATCCAGCCTGGCGCATTACGGTCAATGGGCGCCGCATCACTAACCTGCAGGCGCGGGACGACGGCCTGGTCGCAGTGCCCGTGCCGCAAGGCCCCGTCGGCCTGACCGTGGACTGGACCACCACGCCCGACGTGATTGCCGGGCGCTTCGTGAGCGGCCTGGCACTCGTGGCGCTTATGGGTCTGGCTTTGTTTGAGCGGAGGCTATCCCGGCGTTGGACATGATGGCGCGGGTTTTGCTGCAGCACCACTCTCTTCGCCGGGGCCGCGCCGCACTCGGCGTGGGATATTGATAGAGAAGCACGTTATGGCCTTTTCGAGCTCCCAAGCCAACTCGAGCCGCAACCTTCGAGCCCGCTTTGCCGGCCCCGCCCTCATCCTGCTCGCCGCCGTCGTGGCAACCGTGCCACAGCTCTTCCGCGGCAACAGCTGCGGGCACGACTTCGACATTCACCTGGTCTCCTGGTTCGACTGCCTGAACAGCTGGCGGCACGGCATCGCCTACCCGCAATGGACGCCCAGCGCCAACTACGGCGCCGGCGAGCCGCGCTTCATCTTTTACCCGCCGCTGACCTGGATGCTCGGCGCGGCGCTGGGCCTGGTTTTCTCCTGGCAACTGGTACCCATTGTCCTCACCTTCCTTCTGCTGGCAGCGACTGGACTGGCCACGCGGGCACTCGCCCTGCGAACACTCGCCATCGCGCCCGCAACCCTGGCAGGCTGCGCGGCAATCTTCTCAGGCTACGCTCTGTTCACGGCCTACGAGCGGTCTGCATTCGGGGAGCTGGCCGCCTTTTGGATTCCGCTGCTCCTGTTGTTCACCCTCCGCGACCGCAATGCTTCTGCCCCGCTGGTCGGGCGGGCATTCGACGGGTCGGCCGTCCCCCTGGCTCTTGTCGTGGCCGGGGCCTGGCTCTCGAACGCCCCACTCGGCGTCATGGCCAGCTACCTGCTCGCAGCGGTCGCGCTCACCCTCGCCGTTCTTCACCGCTCCTGGGCGCCCATTCTGCGCGCCGCCACCGCCGCTGCACTGGGAGCCGGCCTGGCCGCCTTCTATCTCGTCCCTGCCGCGTGGGAGCAACGCTGGGTCGACATTCGCCAGGCCACCGACGACCCAGGGCTCAAAATTGAGAACAGCTTCCTCTTCGGCCACCCGGCCGACCCGCAGCTCGATCTGCACAACCTGGAGCTAACCCGCGCATCGCTCATTGTTCTCGTCATGGTCGCGGTCTCCCTGGGCGGGCTGGCCGTCGCCGTGCGCCGCAAGACACTTCCGGCAGACCGGCGCTTGTGGATTCCCCTCGCCCTCATCCCGCTCGCCGTCCTGTTTCTCCAGCTCCCCATCTCGCTGCCGGTGTGGAATCTGCTGCCGAAGCTCCGCTTTCTGCAGTTCCCGTGGCGCTGGCTGGTGGTGCTGGAAGCGCCCATGGCCGTCTTTTTCGCCGCCGCGGTCTGGCCGCGCGCAGGCGCCCGCCGCTGGGTGCGCATCGCCGTCTCCGCCGCCAGCGCACTGGTCTTTCTCGCTGCCACGGCCGTCGCCGCCATCGACTACTTCCAGCCCTGCGACGACGAGGACGCGGTCGCGCCGATGATCCAGGTCTACCGCAGCGGGCAGGGCTTCGAGGGCGTCTACGAATATGCACCCATCGGCGCCGACGACGGCATGGTCGCGACCGGCCTGCCGGACGCCTGCCTGGTCAGCGATCCACGTACCCAGCTCGGCGTCCTCGACACACCCGGCACCAATCCCGACTGGTGGGTCGAGCAGCACAGCTGCGACGCCACCTTTACCGCTATCCCCCCGGCCAAACAAGACAACCCCGAGCACTTCCACATCGGCGCCAATCTGCCCCACGCGGGATTCCTGATCCTGCGCCTGCACACCTACCCGGCCTGGCGGCTCACGCTCAACGGCCGGCCCGCGGGACTGGCGGCCGCGCGCGAAGACGGCCTGACCGTCATTGCCGTTCCGCAAGGCCGGGTCGATCTCGCCGCCGACTGGACCACCACCGCTGACGTACGTGCCGGGCGCTGGCTGACCGTGCTCGCCCTGCTGCTTGTCACAGCTGTTTGGTTGCTCGAGCGCCGTGACCTCAATCGTCGCGCGCAGGCGCCCAGCCGCTCTCATTTATCATGAGAGCAATGGCTGTCGATGTGAAATCGCTGACGAAAGCGGCCGCGGAGCTGACCGATCGCGCGCTGGAAGAGCTGATTCCCAGCGTAGAAACCGTTCCCTCGTCGATCCACGGCGCCATGCGCCACTCCACCTTTGCCGGCGGCAAGCGCCTGCGCCCGCTGCTGGCCTACCAGGCCGCCGTCACCATTGCCGGCGCGCTCCCCAAAGGCATCGAGAAGCTGGGTGCGGCCATCGAGATGCTCCACACGTACTCGCTGATCCACGACGACCTGCCGGCCCTGGACAACGACGACCTGCGCCGCGGCAAGCCCACCTGCCACGTGGTCTTCGGCGAGGCCATCGCGATCATGGCCGGCGACGCACTGCAAGCCCGCGCCTTTGAAGTGCTGGCCGGGCTGGACACGCCGCCCGCCGCGACGGTCCAGATCATCGGCCTCATCGCCGACGCCGTAGGCACCGTCGAGGGCATGATCGGCGGCCAGGTGCTGGACATCGAGAACGAGCACTCCAGGCCCACCGCGGAGCTGGTCGACGCCATCCACCGCGCCAAGACCGGCGCGCTGATTCGCGTCAGCGTGGTGGCGGGCGGCGTCTACGCCGGCGCCAATGCGGACGATGTGGCTCGGCTCGACCTCTTCGGCCGCAAGGCCGGCCTGGCCTTCCAGATTGCCGACGATGTGCTGGACATGACCGAGGACTCGGCCGCCCTGGGCAAGACCGCCGGCAAGGACCAGGCCACGGAAAAAGTCACCTGGCCCGCCGTCTTCGGCATCGAGAAGAGCCAGCGGGACGCCGCTCAGCTCATCGAAGAGGCCTTCGCCGCCCTGGAGCCCTACGGCGAGCGCGCCGACAACCTCAAAGCCGTAGCGCGGTACCTGGTCGAGCGCAAAAACTAGCCATGCTCACCGAAGCCGAAATCCTTGCCGCCCTCCGCGACTGCTACGACCCGGAAGTGAAGCTGAACCTCGTCGATCTGGGCTTGATTTATGCGGTCGCAACCCGCCCCGACCCGGATTCGATCAAAGCCTGGCCGCGCCAGTGGGTCAAGGTGACCATGACGCTGACCACCCCGCAGTGCCCGGCGAGCGGCCTGATCTTTGAACAGGTAAACAACCGCCTGGCCGGCATTCCCGACGTCAGCAAAGTGGAGGTCGACCTGGTGTGGGAGCCCAAATGGACTCCGCACCGCATCAGCGAAGCCGGTCGAAAACAATTGGGGATTTAAAGGCCGCCCGTGTGGCAGCCCCTATTTGCTAAGAATCTTCTGCAGCCGGGCGCGCTGGTTTTCAAACTCCCTCACGGACTCTTCCACCTTGCCGAGCAGATTCTGCACATTGTCGATGTAGGCGGGCAGAGCGTCCCACCAGGCCTTGACCGCCTCCTGCTGGTCAAGGATCGCAAGCGCCGTGCCTGAGGCCGCGGTGCACAGACCGGCCTTCCGATTTCCCGTCAGCAGCAGCAGCCCACCTGCCAGCAGGCTTCCGCCGGCTGCAAACCGCACCCAGTTCGTGCACTCAGCTCCGCAGCTGCGCCGCTGAGTCTTTGCTTCCTTTTCCGGTTGAGTCAGAGGTACAACGACCATATTCTCTCCCTTTCGTCCCGTACCGCAACGCCGGGCCCGAGCAACTGTAAATCAAGTATCGCTGAACGGCCTGCCTGTGGGATGCATTTCAAAAAACAGGTGTTGCCTTCGGCAATGCCGAGGCGCCGCGCCACGCCGCACGTCCCTGCTCGCCTGCCCTCACTTCGGGCGCCCTCAGTCCAGGTCGAAGACCCTGAGCGGCTTTTCGTCGGGAGCATCCTTGGCCTTGCGCAGTGCTTCGGCAAACTTCTTTTCGAACAGGTCTTCCTTGTTCTTCTCCGCCTCAACACTCTGCCGGAAGAGCGACTCCTTGCGCTCATCGTGGGCCCGCATGGCCTGCGCCGCCGTCTCCAGGTCCTCAAACGTCCGCTTGCGCGGCGCAGAGGTGTGGCTCACCACCAGCCCCGTCACCGCGTCAACCTTCAGCATCGCCCCGCAATCCGGGCACGCCACCTCGAATGTCTTTTCCTTTGTTTTGGCCATTTCAATTCAGAATTGTAAGCCTCCCGGCGCGCGTTGCACAGGGCCACGTGAGCCGGCGGCCGCACTCCCTCGCAACTTCGAACGGTCCATCCGCCGCCACCGCGAGTAAAATCGAGCGCATGCTCCTGGTCGCGGCTCTCGCGGAACTCGGAATCTGCTGGATCGCCTGGTCGCTCGCTTTTATCAAGCCCAGGAAGCAGGCGGCCGGGCAGAAGGAGGTTGCCAGCGCACCGGCCTCCCGGTGGGGCATCGGACTGGTGATGGCCGGCTTCGCGCTGGCATGGGCTTATGTGCGGCCTGCGAGCTTTGAAAAGTCCGCTCCTACGCTCATCGCTTCCATGATTCTGGGCCCTCCCTCGGTTGCGCTTGCCTGGGCCGCCACGCGCCACCTGGGCAAGCAATGGCGCTACCAGGCGGCGCTCAGCGATGACCACGAACTTATCCAGACAGGCCCTTACCGCTGGCTTCGCCACCCCATTTATGCCTCCTTGCTGGGCATGCTTCTGGCAACCCTGGCCGCCTGGACATAGTGGCCCATGGGGCTTGGGTCGGTGATCGCGTTCCTTGCCGGAACCGAGGTCCGCATTCGCGCCGAAGAACGCCTGCTGGCCACGCGCTTCGGCGCTTCCTTCAGCGCCTACCGCGCGCGCACAAGCGCCTACATTCCGTTCATCCGGTGATAGGCGCTGTCAGGCCTGACTGGGTCGCCACCTCACCCTGGTTCCGCTTCTTCCACAGCTACGATCCCGCCTCCGCGCTGCGCAAGCTCAAAATCCCCGTGCTCGCCCTCTCGGGCTCTCTCGACCTGCAGGTACCGCCGGCGCTGAACCTGCCCGTGCTACGCAAGGCCCTCGCCGATGCCGGCAACAAGCACGCCGAAGTGGACGAACTCCGGGCCTGAATCATCTATTCCAGACCGCCAAAACCGGCTCTCCCGCCGAGTACGGCCAAATTGAGGAAACCATCTCCCCCGTAGCGCTCGACAAGATGGCGAGCTGGATTCTGATGCAGTAGGGCAGTCCCCAAACCGGACGATGTCACTCCTTCGATGAGCAAGCCCCAGGAACGAAAAGGCCCTGCTCACAGGAGCAAGGCCCTTTTCATTCAAGACATCGAGTTGAGCTGCCGTCAGTGCTTCTCCGCCGCCGTGGCCAGCTTGGCTTCGGCTTCGGCAATCACGTGCAGAGCCTCGGTGTAAGCCTCTTCGCTCTCGCCGGCTTCGCTCCACTGCTTCAGGCCGCGATCCAGTTGCTGGTGCGCGCGCGGCACGTCGATCTCTTCCGGCTTCAGCGCGTCCGAGGCCAGAATCGTCACCCGGTCCGGCAGCACCTCGGCAAACCCCCAGCTCACGTTGTAGCGCTCGACGCTCTCCGGCCCTTCGGGACCGCCGTGCAGCGTAACCTCGCCCGCGCCCAGTTCGGCAACCAGCGGCGCAGCCCCAAACAGCACTTCCATGTAACCGTTCTTCGCGGGCAGTTCCACCGCGGAGGCCGCGGCCTCGAAGAGAACGCGCTCCGGCGTCACCAGCCGAACCCGCAGTTGATTGGTCTCGTCCGCCATGAGAATCCTTTCAGGATTCAGGGGTCAGAGATCAGGGGTCAGTCGCGTATGCTGCTTGTGCAAACGGCCTTTGCTGATCCCTGACCCCTGATCCCTGCCTTTTTACACCGTTGCCTTCAGCCTCTCGGCGTCCGCCAGCACTTCCTCGATGGCGCCCTTCATGTAGAAGGCCTGCTCGGGAATATCGTCGTACTTGCCGGCGATGATCTCCTTGAAGCTGCGCACCGTGTCCGCCACCTTCACATAGGCCCCGGGGATGCCGGTGAACGTCTCGGCCACATGGAAGGGCTGCGACAGGAATTTTTGTACTTTTCTTGCCCGGGCCACGGTGAGTTTATCGTCTTCCGAAAGCTCGTCGATGCCCAGAATCGCGATGATGTCCTGCAGGTCCTTGTAGCGCTGCAGAATGCGCTTCACGCCCTGCGCCACGTCGTAGTGATCCTGGCCCACGATGCGCGCGGAAAGAATGCGCGAGGTGGAAGCCAACGGATCGACAGCCGGATAAATGCCCAGTTCCGACAACGGCCGGCTCAGCACCGTGGTCGCGTCCAGGTGAGCGAAGGTCGTGGCCGGCGCCGGATCGGTCAAGTCGTCGGCGGGCACATAGACGGCCTGGACAGAAGTCACAGAGCCCTTGCTGGTGGAAGTGATCCTCTCCTGCAATTCGCCCATCTCCGTGGCCAGGTTGGGCTGGTAGCCCACGGCCGAGGGCATGCGGCCCAGCAGCGTTGAAACCTCGGAGCCGGCCTGCGTGAAGCGGAAGATGTTGTCGATGAACAGCAGCGTGTCCGAACCTTCCACATCGCGGAAGTATTCCGCGACGGTCAGCGCGCTGAGGGCCACCCGCAAACGCGCTCCGGGCGGCTCGGTCATCTGTCCGTAGACCAGCGCGCATTTGGAGTTGGCAAAGTCGCCCGGCTTGATCACGCCCGACTCGCTCATCTCCAGCCACAGGTCGTTGCCCTCGCGGGTGCGTTCGCCCACGCCGCCAAACACCGAGTAGCCGCCGTGGTTCTTGGCCACGTTGTTGATCAGTTCCATGATGACCACGGTCTTGCCCACGCCGGCGCCGCCGAACAGGCCGATCTTGCCGCCCTTCAAGAACGGCTGAATCAGGTCGATGACCTTGATGCCGGTCTCGAACATCTCTTCGTGCGTGGTCTGCTCGTCGAACAGCGGAGCAGGCCGGTGAATGGGCATGAACCGGGTTGCGCCGATGGGGCCCAGTTCATCCACCGGCTCGCCGATCACGTTGATCACGCGGCCCAGCGTCTCCTTGCCCACCGGCATGCGAATGGGGCCGCCGAGGTCGATGGCCTTCATGCCGCGCACCATGCCCTCGGTGCCCTGCATGGCCACCGTGCGAACGCGGCCCTCGCCCAGGTGCTGCTGGACTTCGAGAATGACGCTGATGGGCGCGGGCACCGTGAAGCCCTCGCTGGTGACGCGCAGCGCCTGATAGATGGGCGGCATGGTCGCTTCCGCAAACTGCACGTCGACCGCCGGTCCCGAAACCTGAATCACTTTGCCGATGTTCTCTGCCATTTTTCTTTGCCTCGGGGGCTAAAGCTCCCTTATATTTCTTGCCGTGTTTTCGGCGCGGCTAAAGCCACGCCCTTCCAAAACACCGAATGACTCGGAGATGCGTTACAGCGCCGCGGCGCCCGAGACGATTTCGATGATCTCCTTGGTAATGGCCGCCTGGCGCACGCGATTCATATGCAGCGTGAGCGCGTCGATCATATCCGAGGCGTTGTTGGTTGCCGAATCCATGGCCGTCATGCGTGCCGCATGTTCCGCGGCCACCGACTCGGTCATCGCGTGATAGAGCATGGAAGATACATATTGCGGGAGCAGCCCGTTGAACAGTTCCTCCGCCGGCTGCTCGTAGATGTAGTCCACCTCGGCGGTGCCGAACCTGCGCGCTTCCTCGTCGGCTTCGGCCGTATCCACCGGCTCGATGGAGATGCCCGCGCTCAGAGCGGCTTCGGCCGCGCGCTCGCGCTCTTCCTCGGTCGGCTCGGTGACGCCAGTGATCTGCGGTATGCCGATCTTCAACAGCGGCAGCAACTTCTCCACCACCAGCCGCTGCTGAATCACCGACTTGAACTCGTTGTACACGATGTACGCCGCGTCGATCTCTTCATGCACATAGCGGGAGATCACGCTCTCAGCCAGCTCGAACACGCGCCTGGTTTCCAGCTTCAACAGCATCCCAGGGTGATCGCCCGAGACCTCGACCTTGGCCTTCCGCTCACGCACATTGACAATGTGGCCATGATCGTCCGTCTGTTCGGAGTAAACTGCGGCAGGATAGTGGCGGCGCATCTGGTCGCGGCCCTTGCGCCCCACCGCCTCAATGTCGACTTCCTTGTCCGGATTGCCGTTGATGAACTGGAATGCGGTCTTG
>DATNHL010000156.1:0-9531 GCA_035604995.1 Occallatibacter sp.
CCGGCCCCGGCGGGCGGCATCTCGGTCTCGCTGCAAAGCAACAGCAGCGCGGCCACCGTGGGGGCTAGCGTGAACGTCGCGGCCAACGCCAGCACCGCCACCTTCCCGGTGACTACCCTCGGCGTAAGCACCTCGACGCCGGTGACGATCACCGCCTCGTACGCGGGGGCCAACGTCACGACGACGCTCACGGTCAACCCGCTGCTCTCGGCCGTCAGCGTGAATCCCACGGCCGTGGTTGGTCCCACCGGGTCCACTGGAACTGTGACCCTGGCAGGTCCGGCCCCGGCGGGCGGCATCTCGGTCTCGCTGCAAAGCAACAGCAGCGCGGCCACCGTGGGGGCTAGCGTGAACGTCGCGGCCAACGCCACCACCGCCACCTTCCCGCTGACCACGATTGCCGTCGCCAGCTCGACGCCGGCGACGATCACCGCCTCGTATAACAGCGTGAACGTTACGGCGACACTCACCGTCAATCCGCCGGCGCTGTCTGCCGTGAGCGTGAATCCCACGTCCGTCGTGGGCGGCAATCCATCCACCGGAACCGTGACCCTGACCGGTCCGGCCCCGACGGGCGGCATCTTGGTTTCGCTGCAGAGCAACAACACCGCGGTCGCCGTCCCGCCGAGCGTGACCGTACTGGCCAACACCAGCAGCATCACCTTCCAGGCCACCACCGTCGCCGTGGCTACTTCGACGCCGGTAACCATCACCGCTTCCTACGCCAGCGTCAACCAGACGGCGACACTCACCGTCACTCCCAAGGCGCTGCTGGCCATCGACAAGAGCGTGTCGACGGATCGCAGCACCAGCTCAACCACCATCACCAGCCCGACCTTCACCACCGCGGCGACGAACGAGCTGCTGCTGGCGTTTGTCATGGCGGACAATTCCGGCTCGGGCACCAACACTACCGTCACCGCTGTCGCCAATGCCACCGGCGGCACCTTGACCTGGACGCTGGTTAAACGCACCAACACGCAGCGTGGCACGGCTGAAGTGTGGCGCGCCTTCGCTCCTACCGTGCTGACCAGCGCTTCGGTCAAAGCCACGCTATCGGTCAGCGTGGCGGCGTCGATCACAGTCGTGACCTTCACCGGCGCCAGCACCAGCGGCACCGGCATCGGAGCCACCGGCACCGCCAACGCAGCGTCGGGCGCACCTTCGGCCAGCCTGACCACGACCCAGGCCAATTCCTGGGTCTTCGGCGTGGGCAACGACTGGGACAATGCCACTGCGCGCACCGTCCCCGCAGGTCAAACCATGGTGCACCAGTACTTGGCCACGGTCGGCGACACCTACTGGGTCCAGAGCCAGACTGCTCCGACTCCGGTGGCAGGCACGGTGGTCACCATCAACGACACGGCGCCGACGACCGACCGTTACAACCTGACCATCGTGGAGGTTCTGCCCTAGTAATAAGGAGGCACTCGACGACACCTGCCGCACGCCAACCAGCGCTGCGGCAGGTGTCGATCCCGACAGGCTGCGAATGCGGCTGGCTCAGCTTCAGTGGGTTCTTGTTATGCGACCGATTTACAGCCTGACGTGGATTGCGGCCCTCGTGGTTCTATCGCTGGTAGGCTGCGGCGGAGGAAGTGGCAGCTCGATCACGCCTCCTAATCCTCCGCCGCCTGGCGGACAGTCCAGCGTCTCGCCCGCTTCCGTCACCTTCGGCAACACGCCGGTCGGAACGGCTCCGACTTGGACCGTCACCTACGAGAATGACGGCTCCGCTCCGCTGGCCATTACTGCGATCTCAACCACTGGTGATTACGGCCAGTCCAACAACTGCGGAAATTCACTGGCGGCAGGCGCGGCATGCACCATCAACGTGACGTTTACCCCTACCGCGTCCGGCGCTGCTATTGCCAACCTGCAGATCGCCGGCGACAGCCCGCAGAAAGTACCCTTGAGCGGCATGGGCGTCACCATGCACAATCTGCAGGTGAGCTGGGACGCGAGTTCGTCGCCCGTGGTGGGCTATTTCGTCTATAGCAGCAGCCAATCCGGCGGGCCATACACGCTGCTCAACGCCTCGCCCTCGCCGCTGCTGCCGCCCAGCTTTCCGGTGAGCGTCCAGGGAGGCCAGACCTGGTACTTCGTCGTGACTGCGGTGGATGCCGGCGGAATCGAAAGCGTGCCGTCGAACGAGGTGGCAAAGACACTGGCGCCGTAAGGATGTCGTTGGTCGTTGGCGGAAAAATAAAGAACCACTGTCATCCTGAGCGACCGAGGGCTCCCGCGCGTTTTCTCAAGCGCGGGAGACGGTCGCGAAGGATCTTGGTTCCCCTCCCGCACTTTCCACTTCTCGCTTTCCACTTGCCCTACATCCACTTGATCCTCTCGCCGCGCGCCGGCGCAGTGATTTGGTAGACAAAACTGTCTCGTCCACTCGCGTCGAGCCTTGATCCCGCGCGGACTGCGCCTATTTTTTCCAGGGCCCTCTGCGAGCGCAGATTCCGTGGACCAACCAGAAAGATAACGCTGTTCACGAATTTGAAGGCGTGCCGCAGCATGAGCTGTTTCATTTCCCGGTTGTAGATGCCGCCCCAGTGGGACCTGGCCAAAAACGTCCAACCGATTTCGATCTCCCTTTTCGCTTCGTCGTATCCGTGGAATCGCGACGACCCGATGACCCGGCCATCTTTGCAATCAATGGCGATCAATGCTCCCCCGGATTCCAGGGCCTCGCGGAAGAATCCCTTGAAAACCTCTTCCTGGTAACGGTCATTGGCCGGGTGTTGTTCCCAAATGAGAGGATCGGAAGCTACCGCGTAAAGCTCCAGAAAATCCTCGGGCCGAAGCGGCCGGAGCGCGAGGAACTCGCCTTGCAAAACGGGCTGGAGATCAAAGGACATGCTTCTGTAGCGGGAAATGCTAGGCTGGGCCAGCCGCGGACTGGCCCACTCGGTTTACCGGAGCTTTCCTTCCTTGGATAATTGCTTGGTGTAAAAGCAGACGGCGAGAAGCAGCACGATTCCAAGCAGTGCGCCGAACAGACCTCCCTTAATTGAAGCCATAGCGGTCAACCACCCGCGACTAACTGTTTGCCAGAGCATCCCGATTGAGGCGATCGCAAATGCAGCGCAGAAAAGGTGGTAGGCCGCTTTGCGCAAGAAGAAGAGCGTCAGCGCAGCCGACAGGGAGATCACGGCCTGAAGCCCCGCCGCTATGTAGTCAAATGCCGTCAGGCTATCCATGTACGCTTTTGCTTCTGGGGTCAGGGAAACCGAGCCAGAAAGGGTCATGTACCATGAAACGGAAGCCCAAATAGGGGCAAGGACATAGAAAATCGAGATCACCCATACCCACCCCGGACGCTTCTGAGCGATCCCGTGTCCATGTACCCCAGATTGCGGTGCAATTGTCGTAGCGACTGCCCTCCATTCCCGCACGATATCATTCAATGCGTCGCTTCTAATGAATTCTTTCGTGAAAGAACGTTGCGGACCCATCGCCTCCGATTGACCATTCAAGCCCTATTCTTCCGTCTACAACAGGCCAATTCCTTACCCTAAGATACGGAACCTGCGGGAACAAAGCCGGGGCGAACGCGATGGACGGCTCAGGATGCAGGATGCCGACGACATCTGCCTGAATGCCAGAAATCGCTACAAGAAGTAGTGCCGAGATGCTCTGCCGGCAGGGCATGATTTTCCCTGTAAATTTATCCCAGCGGAAGAAAACAGACCGGCGGAGGTCTGTGACTTGGATTGCTGGTTTGGATGGTTCTCTGAAGGGCACCGAGATCATGTAGTCGGATACCAACAGATTCTCGGCCGCCAGTCGATCCATAAGAATTCCGGAGAAAGCGTGGGAGCATGCTATGGCGAGCACGCGAGGTAAAGGCGCGTTCCCAAATTGAGCGGCTTTTGCGGTTGCCTTTCCACTCAGCAGTGGCGTGATCAGACCGAATGCTCCGCCACCACTGCTCGTAATCGTTTCCGGCAAACCTGACCTGCGCGCAACGCGGCCTGATTCGAGAGACGTGACTTCAACCAAAAATCCTTCCGTCTTACAGGGCCTGCAGCGGAAGTCCGGGCCGCCTTTGCTCGGGTCTTCGAAAATGTCCGGGCTGAGTTTCGCAGACCAAAGGAAGGAAAAAACGACTGCCTCCGCCTCAGCGGCGGCCTTGGCGTCTGAGCTCAAGCGTCGTCTAAACCTGTCCAGGTGGGCGTCATAGTGATTCCTGGCCAGGAATATCCAGTATGAATCCACTACGTCGTTGATGGAGACGCCCCGAACTCTGCTTAATAGTGCCATGGGGGTTCGCTGCCCCGTCTGCCTTTTTGGCCCGGAGGCGAAAAAACCAAGGTCCTTCGACTCGCCACCCCGCGCTGGTGAGAACGCGTGGGGCCCCGGCTCGCTCAGGATGACAGCCCCGATATTTTTTCGTGGCACGGCTGAAGCCATGCACTCCCCAAGCTCCCTCGCTTCGCTCGGGATTTCGCCTGCGGGCTCCCGCTTCGCTCACGCCCGCAAACCGGCTCAACCTAACTGCAGCCGCTGGTCGAGCCGCAGCTCATGCAGCGATAGCATGAGCCGTTCCGCGTCATGATCGAGCCGCAAGTCGAGCAGGTGGGGGCGTCGCCCAAGTCGACAATCTCGCGCAGCTTGTCGGCCGGGTGGACGCGGCCGGTCGTTTGTCGTTTGTCGTTGGTCGTTGGCAAGCCAGTCGTCGGCAAAGGCTTTTCTTCCGGCAGCGCAGCCGGCTTGGGGCGCAGTCCTTCGAACAGCAACTGCTGCTGCCCCGTCAGGAAGCGCATCTCCAGCCAGCGGAAGATGTAGTCCATGATGGAGCTGGCGTAGCCGATCTCGGGATGGGTCGACCAGCCCTGGGGCTCGAAGCGGGTGTGCTTGAACTTGTCGCACAGCAGCTTCAGCGGCACCCCGTGCTGCAGAGCGATGGAAACGCCCAGAGCGAAGCTGTCCATCAGCCCCGAGACGGTCGAGCCTTCCTTGGCGATGGTGATGAAGATCTCGCCCGGCTGTCCGTTGGGATAGACGCCCACGGTGATGTAGCCTTCGTGTCCGGCGATGTTGAACTTGTGGGTGACGGAGAAGCGCTCGTCGGGCAGCTTGTGGCGCGTGGCGCGGGGCGGGGCGTTGAGGTCGTCGACCTCAGTCGCCGGTCGCCGGTCGCCAGTCGTCAGTTGAGGCTCTCCGGGCTTTGTCTTGTCGGACAATGCCGTCGCCGTTCCGGCGGCGCTGAGCGGCTGCGCCTTCTTGCAGCCGTCGCGATAGATGGCCACGGCCTTGAGGCCGAGCTTCCAGGCCTGGATGTAGGCGTCGGCGATCTCTTCAACGGTCGCGTTCTCGGGCATGTTGATGGTCTTCGAGATGGCGCCCGAAATGAACGGCTGGGCGGCGGCCATCATGCGCAGGTGTCCCATGTAGTGGATGGAGCGGTTGCCCTTGGCGGGTTTGAAGGAGCAATCGAAGACAGGCAGGTGCTCGTCTTTGACGTGGGGGGCGCCCTCGATGGTACCGGTGGCGTCGATGTAGCTGACGATGGCGCTGGCCTGGTCGCTGGTGTAGCCGAGCTTGAACAGCGCCGTGGGCACGGTCTGGTTGACGATCTTGATCATGCCCCCACCCACCAGCTTCTTGTATTTGACCAGCGCCAGGTCGGGCTCGACCCCGGTGGTGTCGCAATCCATCATGAAGCCGATGGTTCCGGTGGGCGCCAGCACCGTGACCTGCGAGTTGCGATAGCCGAACTTTTCGCCGTGGGTGAGGGCTTCGTCCCAGCATTCTTTCGAGGCGTCGATCAGGGACTTCAGCATCGACGTGAAGCCGGCAGGAGCGGCTCCGGTCGCGCCGAAGGAGCTGCCAATGCTGTTGACCGAGGCGCGGTGCATGCGGATGACGTCGAGGAAGGGCTCGCGGTTGACGTAGAAGCCCGGCGCGGCGCCGTCGCGCGTGTCGTCGGCCGGGAAGCGCGAGTCGTTCTTCACGAAATCCGTTGCTAGGGTGAGCTGCTGCCCAAGTTCCGCGATGCGCGACGACTGCAGATACGCTTCGCCGCACATGATCGCGGTGACGCAGGCGGCGTAGTCGCGCCCGGCTTCGGAGTCGTAGGGCAGGCCGGCGGCCATGAGCAGCGCGCCCAGATTGGCGTAGCCCAGGCCGAGCGGGCGGTAGTCGTGCGAATTCTTGCCGATCGACTCGGTCGGATAGCCGGAGTTATCGACCAGGATTTCCTGCGCGGTGATCACGATGTCCACGGCATGGCGATAGGCGTCGATATCGAACGCGCCGTTGGGCGCGAACTTCAGCAGGTTGAGCGACGCCAGGTTGCAGGCGGAGTCGTCGAGGAACATGTACTCCGAGCAGGGATTGGAGGCGTTGATGCGCGCCGTGTTCTTGGACGTGTGCCAGCGGTTGACGGTGGTATCGAACTGCATGCCGGGATCGCCGCACTGCCAGGTGGCCTTGGCAATCTTCTCCAGCAGGTCGCGCGCCTTATAGGTGTTGACCACGCGTCCGCCGAGGATGGCGCGGGTGGAGAAATCGCCGTCGCGCTCGACCGCGAGCATGAATTCGTCCGTAACGCGCACCGAGTTGTTGGCGTTCTGGAAGAAGATGGACGAGTAGGCTTCGGAGTCGGGCGAGGAGCCGTCGTAGCCGGACTGCACCAGCGTCCAGGCCTTGGCTTCTTCTTTGGCCTTGCAGTCGATGAAGTCGACGATGTCGGGATGGTCGATGTTGAGGATGACCATCTTGGCAGCGCGGCGGGTCTTGCCGCCCGACTTGATGACGCCGGCGAAGGCGTCGAAGCCTTTCATGAAGCTGAGCGGCCCGCTGGCGATGCCGCCGCCGGAGAGGCCTTCGGTCGAGCTCCGCAACGGCGAGAGATTTGTGCCGGTGCCCGATCCCCACTTGAAGAGCATGCCCTCGGTCTTGGCCAGGGTGAGGATGGAATCGAGCGAATCCTTCACTGAATTGATGAAACAGGCCGAGCACTGCGGGTTGCGGTAGCCGGAGGTCGAGAACTCGACGCGGCCGACTTGCGGATTCCAGTGCCAGTTCTGGGCGTCGGCGTTGGGCTCGATGCGGTCGCAGCCGACGTTGAACCATACCGGCGAATTGAACGCGGCCATCTGGTGCAGCAGGATGTGCACGAGTTCGTCGTGGAAGATGGCGGCGTCTTCGGCGGAGCGGAAGTATCCGCCGGCAAGGCCCCAGTCCTGGATGGTCTCAGCCACGCGGATGACGAGCTGACGCACTCCGGTCTCGCGCTCGGGCGTGTCCATCTTGCCGTGGAGATACTTGCTGGCCACGATGTTGGTGGCGGTCATGGACCAGTCCTTGGGGACCTCCACATCCTTCTGTTCGAAGATGACGTTGCCGGCGGCGTCGGTGATCAGCGCCGCGCGCTTCTCCCACTCCACCTCGTCATAAGGCGAGACCCCGGGCTTGGTAAAGAAACGGCGGAAGGCGAGGCCGGGAGCCTTGCGGGCCGGACGGGTGTTGGAAGCGGAGCCGGTGGTCAAGCCAGCAATCTTGTCGGTAACGTCAGCCATGTTCAATCTCCTGTTGCCAGTTGCCATTCAAAGCGGAGCCCGGCAGGCTGGCTGCCGGAAATCCGGGTCTTAGTTCCGGCTTAAAAACCGGCCGGAAGCGGTGGGGGAGGGCCCAGAGTTTGTTTACCAGAAACCGACGCCTGCACAACCCGCGACTGGGAAGGGAGATGAACCAGCCGCAGAAGACGCACAGGCGGCGTCACCGCGTACCGCTTCCCGGCATCACCTCTGCGCCGGGTGAAGGGCACAATATACCTGCTAATGGTGCTTGTCAAGAGTGACCCACAACATATTGTACATATGGTTATTTTACACCTTGGGTCTGTCGCCCGGGACGCGGCCCCGGCTGGACGGCGGCTAATCCCGAGAATCTTGGCTGGATGGAATCGTACGGGTAGGCGAAATGTAGCACGCGGAAAGAGGGTCTCAACTTGTGTAAATCTTGCGAAGTGTGGAAAAAGACGCGTCGAAAGGGTGCGTGGTAGACTCGCGGGCCGAAAGGAACGTTTCACGTTTCAAGTTTCAAGTTGCGAGGCAATCATGAGAAGAGCCGCAATTTTCTTGGTGATGCTGTTGGCGATGATGGTGAGCGCTCGCGCGCAGCATACTACATACCTGGAATGCGGAGCGGTCATTGACGAAAAAGCAGGCAAACCGCTCGGGCCGACGAGGATTGCAATTCAAGACGGTAAGATCGCTGCGGTCCAAGAGCACCGACCCAACATCGGACTTGGCGTCGGATCCGGAACGATAGAAACGATCGACCTTTCCAAAGAGACCTGCCTGCCCGGCCTGATCGACGTTCACACCCACGTCCTGCTGCAGGGCGACATCACGGCCGAAGACTATGACAAACAATTGCTGAAGTCGTCGCCGGAGTACCGCACCATCCTGGGCACGCAATCGGCGCGCAAGGCGCTGGAGTATGGGTTCACGACCATCCGCGATCTGGAGACCGAGGGTGCGGGCTATGCCGACGTGGACATCAAGAAAGCCATCAACGCGGGCGTGATCCCCGGGCCGCGGATGCAGGTGGCGACGCGCGCGCTGGATGTGACAGGAGCCTATCCGCTGCTGGGTTACGCGCCCAACGTACCTGTACCGCACGGCGTCCAGGTGTGCGATGGCGCGGACGGGTGCCGCAAGGCGGTGCGCGAGCAGATCATGTACGGCGCCGACTGGATCAAGGTGTACTCGGACCGCAGCTACTACATCGATCCCACCCCGCCGGCCGGCGTTGGGCCGCCGCCGGTGCTCAACGACATTCCGACTTTTACCATCGACGAGCTGCGAGCGATGGTGGACGAGGCGCACCGCCAGCGGCACAAGGTCGCGTCGCACGCCACGGCGTACAACGGCGTGCACAATTCGGTCGAGGCGGGCGTGGACACCATCGAGCACGGCGACTACATCTCCGATGCCGACATCAAGCTGATGATCCAGAAAGGCACCTATTACGTGCCTACGCTCTATGTCGGCGAGTACGTGGCCGAGGGACGCGCCAAGGCGGGAGCGCCGGTGTGGCTGGACATGATCAAAATCAGCGCTGACACTTTCCGGCGGGCCGTGAAGGCCGGCGTAAAGATTGCCCTCGGCACCGATGCCGGCGGTTTCGACTGGAACATCAATCCGGCGGTGGAGTTCTCGCTGCGCGTCAAGTACGGCCAGACACCGGCCGAGGCGCTGCGTTCAGCCACGGTGACCGCGTCGGAGCTGCTGGGGATGCAGAAGGACATCGGCACCATCGAGCCGGGCAAGCTAGCCGACATCGTGGCGGTGAAGGGCGATCCGCTGGCGGATATCAGCGTGCTCGAGCACGTGGATTTCGTGATGAAGGGCGGAGTGGTGTTTAAGAAGCAGTAGCCGGCGGGAGCACGCAGCAGCTAGGTTAGTTGATAGCTGTCAATTCTGGCCGCGATACCCCTGCTACCGTTCGTGCCCGCCTCGGTGCGCACGACTTTGCCCCGGCACACCGCGCCCGTGCTTTCGCTGAGTGTGAGTT
>DATNHL010000157.1:0-3251 GCA_035604995.1 Occallatibacter sp.
GCTCCGGTCTCGGAATCACCGCGGGGTCGCGCCGGCCTTGGTGATGGTCTGTGAATATGATCCCCTGCGAGACGAGGGAGTCGCCTACGCTGAACGCCTCCACCAAGCGGGAGTTCCCGTCTCACTCGTCGAGCAGCCGGGCATGATCCACGGATTCTTCCGCATGGGCGCCCTGGTCGACCGGACCACCACGGCCTACGATCAGTGCGCGGCCGCCTTACGGCAGGCCTTCGCCTGAAATCCTCGGCGGCATGGCCTCGCCCGTAGTCGGCATTCACCGCTTCGCGAACGCGTGCCTCCAGGATGCCCGCCACCCTCACGAGAAGTTTGACATGCATCGCGCCCCTTCGCGGGCTAGACTGTGCCCCACGTGATGCCGACGACTTCTCTCTACGGTTTTGCGGGCGAGATAAGGAGGACTGGAGAGTGGGACAGGTCGAGATCGCGGTCATCGCCGGAGGGCTGGCTATGGACGCCTTCGCCGTCTCTCTCGCTGCAGGTGCCGCGGGTGCTCGGGGTCCGCGGGCCGTTTTCCGCCTGGCTTTTCACTTCGGATTATTTCAGTTTCTGATGCCGGTGCTCGGCTGGGCCACCGGCCTTCGGGTGGCGGGTGTTGTGCTGGTTGCGGAGGATTGGGTCGCTGCGGGACTCTTGGCGGCGGTGGGCGTCAGGATGATGCGGTCCGGACAGGGTCTGGACCTGCACCGAGATCCCTCACGCGGGATCACGCTGGTCACGCTCTGCATCGCCACCAGCCTCGACGCACTGGCCATTGGCTTCAGCCTAGCGCATGTTTGCGCTTTAGCCTTGTAACCCACTGCAAACACGGGGTCGGTTTTCGACTTTGGTCACTACATCACTGTTTCCTTTCCTTCGGGAGGCTCGGGCGGATCCAGGTCCGACAGCCGGAGGATCTTCAGCACTTCGGCGGCATGTCGGCTGCCGCGGGTCACGCACAGCTTCGTCCGGTTGCCCACCTCGACCGTGACGCAGCGCACCGTCTCCAAGGCCTGCCAAGCAGCCGGCGAAGAAAGACTGCTTCTGGCGGCCCGCAGCTTCTTTTCCAAGGCCCGGTCCAACAGGAAGGCGAGCGCGGCCACAAAGACATGCGCCCGCACCCGTTCGTCCCTGTGGTGGTACACCGGCCGCACCTCCAGCAGCCCCTTGAGGTGGGCAAAGCCGCGTTCCACTTCATTGAGTTGTTTGTAGACCGCCACCGCCTCCACCGCCGACAGGTCTCGCTCTTCCGTCTGGATCACGTACTTGCCTTCGCAAGCGATCTCGCGGGGGAAATTGACCGGATGCTCCCGGTAGTGAAACTGGCCTTCCCGCAGCTCCCAGTCGAAGTAGCGGTGGCCGTGATGCCGCCCGAGCACCTTGGCGGCGGCGGCGCCGATCTTCGCCGCTTCTTTGAGTTCCCCCTTCTCCACCCGCCGCCGTAGCGCCTCCAGTTCCTGCTGTGCCCGCTCCATCGAGATCGCGCGCAGTCCGCGTTCGTACTGTTCCCGCTCCTCACTATGGACCACGAACACGCGCACGCCCGGCTCCTTACCCGGTACCTCCTGCACCCGTGTCCGCGGCACGACCGCCTTCTCGGAGGCCGTGATGCCCACCGGGCAGTCCTGCCAGGCGTCGCGCGCCACGGCTTGCGCGATGTAGAGCGGAATGTCTTTGCGATTGCGGCGCTGCAAGCCCACGAGGTACCCCTGCTCGGCCTGGCGCAGGTGCTCGACATTCTTCAGCGTCACCATGCCGCGGTCGCCCACGAAGACCACGCGCTGCAACCCGAACCGTCGCCGCAGGTCCTCGACGACCTCCCCGACCGTGGTCTGGTCGAGCCGATTGCCGGCGAACACGTGATGGGCGATCGGCCAGCCGTCCATCATCACCACGCCGAGGAGCACCTGCCGGTGGCGCGGCTTGCCGTCGCGGCTGTAGCCGAACCGGCCCAACTCGGCCGGCCCTCGTCCCTCGAAGTACGTGGAGGTGATGTCGTAGAACACCAACTCGGGCTCGAGGCTGAAGAGGTCGCGCAATTCCTGCCAGATCGCCATCTCAAGCGGTGCCTGCTGGGCCAGCAGCTCGTCGAGGGTGTCATACCAGAGCCGCAATTGCTCGAACCCCACCTTCACCCGCCCTGCCGCTTTCCACTGGGGGGTCCAGCGGGAGCCCGCGGCGGTGACGACGTAGAAGTCCTCCAGCCACCGGGCCAGCGCGTGTTCGCTACCCGGCCGGGTAAGCCGGTTCGCCACCAGCGGGAAGACCCGCTCCGACAGCGGTTGGCCGTGGCGCAACGCCGGGTTGGCCCTGTCCAAGATCGGCCCCAGGGAAAAGGAGTCAAACAGGAGGCGGGCCACTCGCAGGGGGCCCCAGGTCCAGGCCTGGGGCGTGACGACGTCTTCAGCCGTCACCCAGGTGGGGTGCGGCTGATCGGCTTGCAGCAGGCGCACCAACGCGTCCAGGTGCGGGGCGAGCAGATCCTTCCGTCCGATGTGGAGGACGACGCGCTGGCGGACTTTGTCGCCCTGGCGGTAGTTCTCGACCAGGCGGAGATACTCGTGGCGGCGGTTGGCCGCTTTGACGGAGCGCAGGAACAAGGCCGCCTCCTAGTACACCACGAATATTCCACAATAACCCGCCACAACACAAGAGAAATATGCGAGTAATGCCGGAATAGTGTGTCACTACACTTTTTCCAAAATGGAAGACCGGCCTTGTCTTTTCAATGGGTTGCGGACAGAGAAACTCAAAAAAGTGCAAACATGCGCTAGCGGACGGCGTCCTTCAAGGCTTTTCCTGCCTTGAACTTCGGGATCTTCGCCGCCTTGATCTTGATGGCCTCGCCCGTCTGGGGATTCCGGCCGTTGCGCGCGGCCCGGCGGCCAACGGAGAAGGTGCCGAAACCCACCAGGCCCACCCGCTTCCCCTTCTTCAAGGAGTCCCGCACGCCTCCCGTGAAACTGTCCACCGCCACCTCTGCTGCCCTCTTGCTGATCTTGGCGTCTTTCGCAATCCGCGCGACCAGTTCTGCCTTCGTCATGGGACGACCCTCCTCTTCTTGCGCCGGGATCACGACGACAACTGATGAAGACCGACCACGACTATCGCTCAAGACAGGAAGCGTCTTATCAGAGGCACAAGGGAAGTGTCAAGAGTAAATATGCAGAGGAGCAAGAACGCGAGCAGAGGGGAAGGTGGCCGTTCATTCCTTGCCGCCCTCGGATGCCCTGGACGTTCCTTCGGATTGGGCT
>DATNHL010000158.1:0-2170 GCA_035604995.1 Occallatibacter sp.
CTCGGTCAGCAACTCGTCCAGGGTTTCAACGGCCAACGGACTCGCCCCCCACAAAAAAGCTCACGCGCCCTGCCGGAGACAGGACTCGTGGCGGACAACCAGCTTAAAGCTTCAGACGAATTCTTCCCGCTAAGTCACTTATGCGAGACGGCTGGCTACGGCCAGATGGGCTTGGTGTCGGTGGCCGCCGCCACCGCCGGGGGCTTGGCTTGCACGGTGGGGTAGGTACGCACCGGGGGCGGAGCCACTTGCACTTCGCTCGACAGCTCCTCTTCCAGTAGCGGAGCTACGACGCGCAGGGCCTGGATTTCCTTCTTCAACCGCTCGATCTCCGTCTCTTTCTGCCGCAGGACTTCATAGATGTTTTTCATAGCTAGCCTCGAAACACGCGGGGATCATTAAAAATTGGGGATTCGCCACTTTTACTCTGGTTAGTGGGGCGTTGTCAAAGCGGTTTTTATGCACAGGTTCCCGGTAGGTTAACCCGTGAACTGGCGGCTCGGGTGCAGGGGGCTGCCTTGGCCTCAGAACCCGCGCGATTGCCAATACTCACGGAAGGCGCGCACCTGGTTACCGTAGAAATCGGCAAAGAACATGCCCGCCAGTTCCCGCCGCCGGCCGGTGGCGCGATCACGATAGGCGCAGCTCCATTCGGCAATCAGGACATAGCCGGTGTGCAGGGAGTTGGTCACCGCGAAGCGGATGTCGTCCTGCCCGGCGGTCGCTGCGGCCCAGTAATCGTGGATAGCCTCGCGGCCGATGATGGGCTCTCCGAAGGGATTTTCCTTGTACCGGGCGTCGCGGGTGAAGAGGCTGGCGGCGAGATCGGCGTCCCGCGTCTCCCAGGCCTTCTTGTACTTCTCCAGGAACTCGCTGGCATCGCTGGCGTGCAAGGTTACCTGTGGCCCCGGCTTCCGGGCGGCGGTGGCAGTTGCGGATTTTGGCACGGCGATCCTCCCTCTGCGGACACATAATGGTAGCAGGTTTGGGGCGTAAGACCCGGCAAGTCGGTTTGGCAAATACGCCACGGATTTACACGGATAACCACCGATCTTTTTGATTTGTTCTTGATCCGTGTGAATCCGTGGCTGCTCTTCTCTGCCATCGCGGAGAGGTTACGGCTTCAGACCTCGCTGCATCCCTGCAGCCCGATCCCGCGCTCGCTGCGCGTCCTGGGATCGCTGCTCGCGATCATAGAGCCGCGCCAGTTCCAGCCAGTCGAGAGGGCTATCGGGCGCCAGCCGCACCGTCTCTTCCTGAAACGAGATTGCGCGCTGCACGTCGCCCAGCTCGCTCCAGGCCCGCGCACGGCCACGTGCTAGGTTGGCCAGGAAGGAGTTGTCGCCTGCCTTTGATCGCAGGCTGGCAATGCGGTCGAAGGCGCGCAGGGCCTGGCGCGGCTGCTGCGCATCCAGTTCAGCGTATCCCAGCGAGAGCAGCTCGCGATCGGGCAGGCGCAGCAGGCCGGCTGCCCGCTGCCATGCCTTGATCTCATCCTGCAACCGGCCTTCCCGATGATAGACCGCGCCCAGGGCCGACCAGGTCGCTCCATTCACCTCCAGCGCGGCCGACTGGAGATACTCCTGTTCGGCGCTGGTGAGATCGCCGGCCTCCTCCAGCAGCTTGCCGCGCAGGAAGTGAACAAAGGCGCTGTCCTCGAAGATGCCCAGAGCTTGAGCGGTCGCGGCGAACGCCTCGGAGTTCCGCCCCAGCGCATGCAGAACCGCGGCGGCGTTGGCCCATTGGTTGAACGCCTGGCTGTCGCGGCCTTGGGGAGCGGCGCCGGGCAGGGAAGTCTTGGCGCAGTCGGTCTCGAACTTATCGATCAGGCGGGCATTCTGCGGGCTGCGCCGCACAAAGACCGCCGCAACCTCGTCCAGATACACCGGCCGCCACGTGGCGCTCGCGCAGAACTGCTGCAGCACCGGAAAGAGCTCCACCCCGTTGTACCGGGCCAGCGGAACGATGATGGCATTGATTTCATACCGCTCGGCCTCGTGTTGCCACTCCTGTGAATCGGGCGGAGTCGACATCAATTGCTGGTTCCGCTCAAACAATTGCGGGCCAAAGGGCAGGGCGCGCCCATCGATGTAGTCCGGATACTTCAGGCCCAGCCGCCAGGTGAGGTATCCGCCTTCGTCGTAATTGTTGAAGATTCGCCCGGGGACGT
>DATNHL010000159.1:0-6222 GCA_035604995.1 Occallatibacter sp.
CAGCGCCGCCTTCGGAATCAGTCCCACAATCTCGCTCGAAACCGGCACAACCCCATACCGCGCCGCTTCCCGCTTCACCAGCTCGAACACCCGGTGAATCGGCGTCTGCTCAAAGTCCGTCAGGTTCATCGACACCTGCGCCATCCCCCGCACCAGGAACCCCGCGCCCTTCACAAACCTCAACCCGCCCGACGAGAACCGCACCGCCTTGGCAACTTTCTTCGCAATCTCCACGTCCGCCGTATTCAAAAAGACGTTATAGGCAATCAGCGCCTTCCGCGCCCCCACCACCGTTGCCCCCGCCGTCTCGTGTACCCGCGCCTCGCCAAAGTCCGGCATCCGCGCCGGATTGGTCCCAATCTCCTCCCGAATCCCCTCGAACTGGCCTTTCCTTATGTATTCGAGATTCTGCCGCTCCGCCCGCGTCGCCGCCGCCTCATACAGGTACACCGGAATCCCGAACCGCTTCCAGATCTCCGCTCCCACCCGCCTGGCCATCGCCACGCAGTCCTCCACGGTCACGCCGGCAATTGGAATGAAAGGCACCACATCCGCCGCCCCCATCCGCGGATGCGCCCCCCGGTGCACATTCAGGTCGATCAGCTCCGCCGCCCTGCCCACCCCGCGAATCGCCGCCTCCTCAATCGCCTCCCGCTCGCCCACCAGAGTAATGACGCACCGGTTATGGTCCCCGTCCATCTCCCTGTCCAGCAGATAGACCCCAGGAATCTTCATCGCCTCGACAATCGCATCTACCTTAGCCGCATCGCGGCCTTCGGAAAAGTTAGGAACGCATTCCACCAGTGTGTTCGCCATGCCCCAAAGCATAGCCATCCCCAGTCCCCTCCGGCAAACCAGGCATTGCATGCAGCAGCCCTATCCATCCGGCCAAAACCCCTCATCGCCGCTTCTTAAGCCGTCGGAGGGAGCAGGGGTCTCGAGGCCCCTGAACACAGCGGATCATCCTCGCCCTTGGGAAGCAACAACGGAGGGAGCAGGGGCCTTCAGGCCCCTGAAAACATCGTCCCGATTGACAGGGCCTTTAGGCCCGGGCCTTCCCCAGCTCAGCCACGCAGATGGAGAGGCATAGGGTCCAAGGCCCCGCGTGCTGCGGAACTGAACGCATACGCCTCCGGCGTCAATACAAGTCCCCGGCGAACGGGATTCCCCTCGATATATCGCACACAGTCCATGAACTTCTCCTCGGTCATGATCTGACTCTCGTTGAAGCTGCGCATCCACACATCGAGCTTGCTTTTCAGACGGAAGGATAAGCCGCCCTTGATGAACTGCATCGCTTTTTCAAGCGAAACATCCGGCGCGGGCGTGATCAGAGCGTGCAAATGGTCAGGCATGATGACAAACGCGTGCAAAAGGAATCTCCCCTGGCTGCGATAGTCGAGGATGGTTCGCTCAAGCAATTCGGCCGTGGCCGTGACCTGAAATAGGCTGCGGCGTTGCGCCGTCACAGCAGTGACAAAATACGTGCGAATTTCCTGAGGCGCAAGGCGCATCTCAAGCAGCATAAACGAACGGCCCGTGGCTAAAGCCACTTTTCATTGCAAGCCTGCATTCAGGGGCCTGAAGGCCCCTGCTCCCTCCGCCAAGAACCTTCATCGCCTCGACAATCGCATCCACCTTAGCCGCATCGCGGCCTTCGGAAAAATTAGGAACGCATTCCACCAGTGTGTTCGCCATGCCCCAAAGCATAGCCATCCCATCCCAATCCGGCAAACCGGGCGAGGGCAGGGAGGGTCAGATTTCCGGACTATTCGTCAACTCGGCAGATAGCACAATGAACCGCTCACTGACCGGGGAGGAGGTTTAGCGCTCACCGAACACCGGGTCTCGAGTGCAGGCAGCCACTCATTCCAGCCATGCAACGGTTAGATCGCCTTCTCGTTTGACAGTCTACGGTGCTATCGTCTACTACCCAGGAGAAATCGAAAGGACTAGCGCGATCATGGCGAAACGCAAATTCTCGGTGAACGAAAGCTTTGAGGTTGTTGGCGCGTTTTGGAACTTGGAATCTCCAGATCAGAAGTTTACTGGGACCCTCGCATCGAAGGACGGAAAACTCACGCTCACTTCAGCTCCTACATACACCACGATCGATTTTGCCAATCCCGCGGAGCGCGCTGCGCTCTTCCTCAGCGGAAGCGGATTACTTAAGAGGGCCGGGAACTTCTGCGGATTCACGCCCGAGGGGGACTGCACGCTCGTAGAAGCGATAAAGCTACGGGAGGGCGGCATCACCGATATGTCGACCGGTCGAAAGGTCGAAACTCAGGAATATCGTGTGTCCGCCGCGGTGATGGGGCTGCACCTGGAATCCTCGGAAGCCAAGGCCATTGACTCAGCCGCATTCTACTTTACTAAAATCCACCAATGGCTGCCGATCCCATGGAGCATGACGATGGGAAAGGATGGAAACACCTTCGTCGCCCCGTCAAAGGCGAATGAGGTGTTTCGCTTTAGGAACGCTCCGCTGGGGGCGGAAGTTTTTTGCCAGGTATTTGCGGGCGGGGGAGCAAAGTTCAGGAAGAGCGCCAAAGTAAAGTCTGTCGCTAGGATCAGGGTAGTGCCTGAGCATCCTCAGTCTTTGGAATGGTTCGATTCTATTGCTTTCAGGCTGGAAAACTTTCTCACCCTTTGCATAGGAACTTCCGTCAGTCTCAAAAAACTTCAATTCTTCTGCGGCGAAGAGGATGGTTGGCTTGTGCATAAGGTCCGTCGCCGGGAAGAGAAAGTGAACTTCCAAGCGTGGCTCCAAACTTCCCCTTCTGCTATCGCAAGCGCTCTCGATAAGTGGCTTGCCGTCCCAGACGATAATAGGCCAGTCGAAACGACTGTTCTAGGCATTCTGCGAAAGAGCACTGTCTTTGTGGAGACGGAGTTCTTAAGCTTGGCGCAAGCACTTGAAGGGTTCAACCGAATCCAAGGCGGAGGATCTAAGACCTTCGCAGAGCGGATAAGAGAAATACTGGACCTCCTCAGCGCCGACTTTTCCCTCAAACTTGTCGGCCAAAGAGACGAGTTCGTTCGAAAAGTCGTCGAGACTCGAAACTATTTCACGCATTTGGGAATTCCTCCTAAGGGATCAGTCGTGCAAGGCACAGGCGACATTTTCGACATCAACCAGCGGCTACATGCCCTGTTGCGATGCGTAATGTTGATTCAACTGGGTATTCCAGAGGCTGAACTGCAAGCGCCGATCCTTTATCAGGCAACGAAGTGGAAGTCATACTAACTCCGTGGGCTGGCCCTGCTCTCGATTGTGAACTCAGTGAGAGCACGCGGCCGCCCCACCTTCGAGGGTGTCGGTTGGCGGCCCCAGGCCTCGATCCTGAGACCTGGGAGACCACAAAAGCAGACCCCCAAAGCGCCAACGAGCAAGAACAAGCTGAGAGCTGAAAGCTGACGGCTAGCAGCTAGAAGCCAGCCGTCCAGCTCCACCGGACGGCCCGTCACCACCCGCTGTGACCCCGCGCACTGCTCTTTTGCCTCCCAGGATTATCCTTCCGTTGTCTTTGAAACGGGACTGCCCCGTTTCCCCATCCACCCCTGCACACTCCCCCAAGGAGACACGCCATGACGAAGACTGGGCTCGTGGCTGCATCGTTCCTCTTGCTGGCGCTTGCCATGCCGGCCTCCGCCGAAACCTACAAGTACGCCTATCCCAATGCCTGCGCTGACATGTGGCCCGCGGTCAAGGACACCCTGGCCAACCAGGAAAACTACGCCAAGGTCAAGATAGACGACGCCAAAATGAACGCCGACTACCAACCCAAGCACTCCGTCCACGTCGACATCACCGGAACCCTGCTGCAGCGCATGAACCACGTCACCCTGATCACCCAGGGGACCGGCTGCGAGATGCGGGTCGTCTCCAACTACAGCGGATGGGGCCACGAAGACCAGGGCGACTTCAAGAAGCGCGTCGACGAAGCTCTTGCCAAGCCAAAAGCCGCACCCCCAGCCCCGCCCGCCCAACCCGCCAAACCCGAACCCACAGCCAAGTAATCCCCCGGGCGGCTGCGACCCGAACCTGCCGCGCCGTTAAAGGTGGCCGGTAGGCCGGGACTTTAGTCCCGGCACAACGCCAATAGAATCAGCGGGGCTTTACAGGCCGCTGAAAACCCAACGGGAGGGGCAAGAAGTGTCAGGGCACGACTTCAGTCGTGCCGTAAACGCAATCAAATCAACGAGGGCTTCAGCCCCTCCGGGATGTTTCTCGGGCATCCTATCCGAAAATAGGCCTCTTTCCGCCGCCTGTTTAGCCCCTGCGGAATGCTTTTCGTCCGCCCCGCCAGCTGCACCCAGGTCTCGTCCGCCGCGGCGGAAGACCCGGGAGAGCTGAGAGCCGAAAGCTATGAGCTAAAGGCTAAGAACTGATAGCTGCATTTGCAGATAATTATGTGTCGCCGGCGCACAATGAATCTGGAATGAATGAACGACGGAGCCCCGCGGCGCCTCCGGATGGCCGCATTTTCGCCCTCCATTCTCCCCCCTCGGTACCCCCCACCTTTCGTCCCAGCCCCATGAAAACAAGCAGGTTACGTAAAAAATGACCCCCAAAACGCTCCTATATTCAAGAAAATAAATGACTTATTTGCGCAAGAATCCGGTCCCAGTGAAAAAACAAAGGACTTACGGTCTGCACAATCTGGGAAACCGCCGCCTTCCTCCCGCTTTTCCCCGCTCGCCATCATCGCCGCTTGCCGTCAGCAGGTAGTATCCTTCTTAGCGGCCTCCGCGCGGCTTCCATCCCGCGCGTCCGAGGCTGGGGAGGGCAGAGATGGCCACAACCACCACAGCTCCAGTCATTCGCGCCCCGCGCGGCACAACGCTCCGCTGCAAGGGCTGGCAGCAGGAAGCAGCCCTGCGCTGCCTGATGAACAACCTCGATCCCGAGGTGGCCGAGCGGCCCGCCGATCTCGTCGTCTACGGCGGCATCGGCCGCGCCGCCCGCAACTGGGAGTGCTTCCACGCCATCGTCCGCGAGCTGGAGCGGCTGGGCAACGAGGAGACCCTGCTCGTCCAGTCCGGCAAGCCCGTCGCCGTCTTTCCCACCCACGACATGGCCCCGCGCGTCATCATCGCCAACTCCAACCTGGTCGGCAAATGGGCCAACTGGGACCACTTCCACGAGCTCGACCGCAAGGGCCTGATGATGTACGGCCAGATGACCGCCGGAAGCTGGATCTACATCGGCACGCAAGGCATCCTGCAGGGCACCTTCCAGACCTTCGCCGCCCTCGCCGAGCGCCACTTCGGCGGCTCGCTCAAGGGCAAGTTGGTAGTTACCGGCGGCATGGGCGGCATGGGCGGCGCACAGCCCTTATCCGTGACGCTGAACGATGGAGTGGTCCTGGCCATCGACGTGGACCGCAGCCGCATCGAGCGCCGTGTGGACACCCGCTACTGCGACCTCATTACCGAAGACCTGGACGAGGCGCTACGTCTATGTGAAGCGGCCCGCCGCGAGGGCCGCGCGCTGTCTGTCGGCCTGGTAGGCAACTGCGGCGACGTCCTCCCCGAGATCGTTCGTCGCGGCGTCGTGGTCGACGTAGTGACCGACCAGACCAGCGCCCACGATCCCCTGAACGGTTATATCCCGCAAGGCCTCACACTGGCTCAGGCCGCGGAGTTGCGGCAGCGCGACCCCGAGGAATACGTCCGCCGCTCCACCGCCTCGATGGTCGTCCACGTCAACGCCATGCTCGCCCTGCAGCAGGCCGGCGCGGTCGCCTTCGACTACGGCAACAACATCCGCCGCTTCGCCTTCGACGCCGGCTGCGCCGACGCCTTCCTCATTCCCGGCTTTGTTCCCGAGTACATTCGCCCGCTCTTCTGCACCGGACAAGGACCGTTCCGCTGGGTCGCGCTCTCGGGAGACCCGAAAGACATTGACCGCACCGACGAGCTGGCCCTTGAACTGTTCCCGGATAACGAGATTCTGACGCGCTGGTTAAAGCTGGCCCGCGGCCGGTTTGCGTTTCAGGGCCTGCCTGCGCGCATCTGCTGGCTGGGCTACGGCGAGCGCGCCCGCATGGGTGAAGCCATGAACGACCTGGTTTGCAAGGGCGAGATCTCCGCGCCGGTCGCGATCGGACGCGACCACCTCGACACCGGCTCGGTAGCCAGCCCCTACCGCGAGACGGAGAAGATGCTCGACGGCACCGATGCGGTGGCCGACTGGCCCATCCTCAACGCCCTGCT
>DATNHL010000160.1:0-6251 GCA_035604995.1 Occallatibacter sp.
CAGCAGGCGGCGGACCAGGTGATTCACGGGGAGTTGGAGTCGCTGCATGGGGATGGCGGCGTGATTGCTCTGACGCCCGATGGGCAGACGGCGTTCAGCTTCAATACGCCGGGGATGTTTCGCGCGCGGCTGAGCGAGGGCGGGAAACTGGAAGTGCACATCTATAAAGATGAACAGTAGAGGAGCGAATGGGGAGGGCTCTGCACCAGCGTCGTCCTGAAGCGGGCAGTTCCTCCGGAGAAAAATGGCTGGGTTCAAACCCACCCCTACCAGCCCGCGTTGATTCCGCCGGCGTTATGCGCGGGGTAAAACCCCCGCCTCCCTCCGGATCGGTTTTTTTCACCAGCATGATGCGCGCGCTTCAGCGAAGCAGTTGCCACTTGGTCCTTGTGTAGGCGATCTGGAAGCCTTTGCGTTCGGCGTTGCGCTGGGAGTCGCTGCCCGGCAGAGTGACCATCATGGCAAGGTCGCATCCGTGTTCGAAGGCGTAGCGCATGCGCTCGTTGAGCAAGGCTGTCTGCAGCCCTCGGCGGCGCAGTTCGGGCACGGTCGATGCCCCACCGAAGAGGGCGACTCCCTGATACGTGCACAAAACGCCGGCGGCTCCGGGAATGCTGTCAGCCTCGGCCAGAAAGCAGGCAGTCTGCTCACGCGCCACGGTAATGGCGCCAAGCTGGATCAGGAACTCTTTAAGCTCCGGATGGTCGTGCGACCAACCCCGGGCACTGATCTGGCTCCAGAGTTCCGCTTCTTCCGGGTCGGCGAGGTGCACGGCGATATTGCTTTGGCCCGTTGCCGCAGGCTGCTGCACGGGCCAGTAGAGAACACTGCTCAGTTCGATGGGCCGGTAACCGCGGCGGCAGAGCAGGTCCAGCGCGCCAACGCCCGCGAAGGGGCTTACCTCGTGCATCACCGGCGCGCCGCGATCAAGGAAGAAGGCCTCAATCGTATTCAAGGTCTCTTCGGTCAATTCCGCGAAGATGCCGAGGCCGAAGGTCTGGGTGCAGGGAGAGTTGACGCCGTCGAAGACCGCATAGGCACCGCCGCACTCGATCCAGTCTGCTTTGCTTTCAGGAAATTGACGGCGGCGGGTCCGGGCATATTGCGCACAGGAGAAACCCTCCGCACGTTCCAGGCGTCTTGAGAGGGCAAGGTCGGAGAAGATCATGGCGTTTAGAGCGGAACCAGAATTACTGTACCCTGTTGATGTCCGTGCGAGGTCGCCGCTTCCTCCACCCCAGCGACGAAGACCTGTCGCTGGGGGCCCCGGTCTGTTGGTCGCGTCGACTTGAGCGCTGTGCTTTCGGGGTATACCAATTCTGGTTCCGCTATAGTGTACGGCCATGGGCCTGCGCGGCGGCAAGAGAGTGCTTGCGCGATCCTTAGTCAACAGGACTGAGCGACGATGCAAGCGGCAGACGCAGGAAGGCCATCCCCGCGGGGATGGCCTTCTTGTTAACGAAATGAAGATTGGCGGTTGACTACGGCTGGACGGGCACGCCCACGGTCCCTTCATTGCGGGCCTGTGCTTTCTGCGTGAGCACCTTGTGGGCGTTGTCTTCCAGAGCCTGCGCCTCGGGCAGGAACGAGAGAGCCTTTTGAATCTCCGGGTCCCAGTCGGCGCGGACGCGGAGGCCTACCGACTCGCCGAATTGAATGGCCACGATCTTGTCCTTGATGCTGGCCTTGAGCCAGTCGCTCACTCCGTCGAGATCGGCCTGCGTATAAGGAATGCTCTGTCTGGTGAGGTACTGCTTGAACTCGGAGAGCACCGCCTCGTCCACCTGGAAGTTCTTGTCCACGGTGCGATTGGCCAGGTAAACGGGCGCGAAGTGGAAGAAGACGTCTTTATAGAGGAGCGTCTCCTGGAAGTGGTTGGCCTTGGGGGGCTCGATCTTCTCGTCCGGCGTGATGCCGCCGCCGCCGTAAACCGTGCGCCCGGAGTCGGTCAGCTTGACCTCCTGGTTGGTCTTGTTCGGGGGCAGCGCTCCGGCGTGGTTGTAGTAATAGTCGTAAAGCGAGACGCCCTCGTAGTTGCGCTGAATGAGCCGGCCGGAAGGCGTGTAGTAGTGGTAGGTGGTCAGCGCAAGGCCGGTGTTCTCGCTCAGGTTGTAAACGGTCTGGACGAGGCCCTTGCCGAAGGTGGTTTGGCCGACAATCAAAGCGCGGTCGTGGTCCTGCAGGGCGCCGCTGACGATCTCCGCGGCTGAAGCTGTGCCGCGGCTGACCAGCACGACGATAGGAAAGGTCTTGCCGTCGTTGCCGCGCTGGGCCGTGTAGTTCTGGTCGGGGTAGGCGCGGCCGCGCTGCGAGACGATGGATTGGCCCTTGGTGAGCAGGTGGTCGCAGACCTCCACCGCCTGGCTGAGCAGGCCGCCGGGATTGTCGCGCAGGTCGAAGACCAGGCCCTTCAGATCGCCAAAGCCGTCGATGGCCTGAATGACTTCCTGGGCGGTGGTTTCCTGGAACTGCTTGAGGTGGAGATAGCCGATATCGGGGCGAATCTCATATTTAAGGTCGACGGAGGGGTTGGGAATCTCGTCGCGGATGAGGGGGAAGATGAGCGGCTTCGCCTGGCCCTCCCGCGTCATGCTCACCTGCACGGGCGTGCCCTTGGGGCCTTTGAGGGTCTTGGCCACCTGGTCCGATGTCATCCCGTCTGTCGTCTTGCCGTCGATGGCCGAGATCACGTCGCCGGGATGGATGCCGGCCTTGAACGCAGGTCCGCCTTCCATGGGGAAGACGACGTAGACTTTGCCGCCGCCATAAGCCTGCTGGATGGTCATGCCCACGCCGTAATAGCGGCCGTGCTGCTCCTCGCGCATCTTGGCGTAGGCCTTGGGATCGTAGAAATTCGAGTGCGGGTCGAGCACGCGCAGCATGCCGGGAATGGCCCCGTCGTAGATGGCGGCGTCGGCCTTGTCGCCCTCAATCGGCTCGGCGTAGTTCTGCTCCACCAGCGCGTAGACGTTGGTGAACGACTTGAGGCTGTCGCGGAGCTGGCTTTCATCCTCGGAGGACTGTGCGCCCACACGGCGCTGGAGCAGGCTGCCCACCACGGCGCAGACGGCGAAAAAGAGAACCACGGTGAAAAGTGCGCGGCGCGCGCGGGGAGTCATAGGCTGGAAAAACCTCCGGACTGCGGCTGCGGCGGGGTCCCCGTTTGCGGATTTCCAACTGTCCAGAAACCGAGTCGCCTGGATTGCTTCCCGGCAAAAAATTCGCCTTGCCCGGAGGGTTTCGCCCGCTTCCGGCAAGGCTGGAGGGAATTGGAAAACCGCTCCCAGGGCTCAACCCAAAGCAGTCTTAGGGTAAAGTATACCACCTGGCTGTTTGACGGGGGTTGGGGCTTTCCGGTAGCGGCGCCCGCCAGCGCCGGAATGACCTCCTTTTCCCTCAGCATGCGTGAATCGCCGCTGGGTTTACCGCCTTTCCACTCCGATTTGGTCCGGAATCGCCGCAAACGTCGCGTTGTTGCTCCCCAGCCATTTACAATGACGTCTATGGCTCAGGGGAAACAAGTTTGCCCCTGGCGTGTCCTAACCTATGACTCCGATATCTCTTCGCATTCCCGCGGCTTTCGTGTTCGGCACGGCGCTGCTCGCAAGTTCGGCCCTGTCGCAAACGCGCCCCGCCACCCCCCAGAGTCCTTATGGGGGTGTAACGGTCGAGGATATCGTCACCCGCGTGAACGACCAGATCATTACGCAATCTGACTACGATCGCGCCATGAAGGAACTGGACGGCGAGGCCAAGCAGCGCGGCGCGACGATGCAGCAGATCTCCGAGGCCCACAAGGACCTGCTGCGCGACCTCATCGACCGCCAGCTCTGGCTCTCCAAGGGTAAGGATCTGGGCATCAACGGCGAGACTGAGCTGATCAAGCGCCTGGATGAAATCCGCAAGCAGTACAACCTTGAGACCCTGGAAGACCTGGAAAAGGCGGCCAAGGAGCAGGGTGTTTCCTTTGAGGACTTCAAGGCCAACATCCGCAATGGAATCATCACCCAGGAAGTGATGCGGCAGGAAGTGGGCCGCAGGGTTCAGTTCACCCAGGGTGAGGTGCAGCGCTACTTTGAGCAGCACAAGCAGGAGTACGCCAAGCCGGAAAGTGTGGATCTGAGCGAGATTCTGGTTTCCACCGGGGCCGATCCGGACGACGCGGCAAAGGTTGCGGCGGGCAAGGCCAAGGCCGACGACATCGAGGCCAAGCTCCACGCGGGCGGCGATTTCAGCCAGCTGGCCAAGTCGTTCAGCGACGGCACCACGGCCTCGGAGGGGGGAGCATTCGGCACCTTTCACAAGGGAGAGCTCGCCAAGGTGTTTGAAGACGCTACCTTCGCCCTCAAGTCCGGCCAGTATACCGATCCCATCCGGACCAAGCAGGGTTACATCATCTTCAAGGTCGACCAGCATGTCCCCGGCGGCGTTCCCGCATTCAAGGACGTTGAGCAGGATGTGGAGCAGAGTTTCTACGAGAGCCGCATGGCGCCGGCCATGCGCGACTACTTGACGCAGATGCGCGAAGAAGCCTACATCGACATCAAGCCGGGCTATGCCGATTCCGGCGCCAGCACCAAGGAGATCAAGCCCGTTTACAGCGCCTATACGCCGCCGGCGCCCAAGAAGAAAAAGAAGGTTGAGCGCACCCGCTTCCGCGAGACCACGCGCACCTTCCGGCAGAAGTCGCCACAGGCCGCCTTGCCCACGGAAGCAGCCCCCCCAGCCCCCGCGCCGAAGACCGCGGCGACCAAGAAGAACACCAGCCTGAAAACAGAAAAGCCTGGCAAGAAGGAAAAAATTCGTTTCGGCAAAGCGCCCACCAAGACGCTGCCCACCGCGGCGTCCAGCAATACCGAGGATGCGGGAGCAGTGGCCCCGGTGGCAGCCGCGGCCCCGGAACCCGTGAATCCTCTGGAGGCGAGCAAGCCAACCCAGAAGTCACGCTTCAGCGCTCGCGCCAAAACGGAAAAGAAGAACAAGGTCAAGGGACCGTCGCTCGACAGCGACGCCCCTCTGCCGCCGGACGCCGCCGAAGTTGCCGACCGCCAGTCGCAGGCTGCTCCGCTGGGCCTGAGCGGCGATACGACGGCCAGCAAAAAGAAGAAGAAAACCACCACCGGCGACAAGACACGTTTGACCGACAAGAACAAGAAGCCCGAGGCCACGGCTCCGGACTCGAACGCCACTCCGTCGGCGCCTGCGCCGCAAACGCCGCCGCCTGCTCCGGCTCCGGCGCCTCAACCGTAGCAAGCTCCGAAGAAGCGCGCCTCCCCGGCCGTGCCGCAACGCGCCATCAGGGAACTCGCCGGGTCTGGGCTTCATCTCCCGAATCCGGCGTTTTTCTTTCCAAAATGCAGCCGGAGTTTGCGCTCTTCGTCTCAAGCTATTGCCGATTGCCGCGTTCCGCTTCCGGTCAGCGTGCGAATGGATACGATAAAACATGGCGCTCTTTGACTCTCACTCCGGGCCGCTCATCAGCAGGCGCCGGTTTTTGAAGACCAGCATTGGCGGTGCAGCCGGCCTGGCCCTCTACTCAAGCGGGATTGAGCGTCACTGGATCGAGGTCGTTCAGCGCGAGATCCATCTGCCCGGCCTGGCTGGTTCCTTCAACGGCCTGCGCATCGCACAGCTGAGCGACATCCACATGGACCAATACACAGAGCCCATCTTCCTGCGCCATGTGATTGACCGGGTCAACCGGATGCAGCCCGACCTGGTTCTTCTCACCGGGGACTTCATCAGCTATGGGCTCGCCACCACCGATTTTGAAGTTGGCGCCGCATGGCAATGCGCCAATCTTCTCACCGGACTCGAATGCAGGCAGCTCTATGCTGTGCTCGGCAACCACGACGTCACTGTCGACGCACAGCAGGTGACAGCGGCGCTCACCTCCAACGGCATCAGCGTACTCACCAACGCATGCGTGCCGATCGAGCGCGCAGGCGGAAGAATCTGGCTGACGGGAGTCGATGACCCTGTGATGGGATTGCCGGATCCGGAGAAGGCGATTCCTGCCGCGATACGCAACGTGCCGAACGAACCCGTCATCCTGATGTGCCATGCTCCGGACTACGTCGACTATCTGCTGGCGCATCCGGTGGGCAAGGCGATTGACCTGGTGCTGAGCGGCCACACGCACGGAGGCCAGATTCGCCTCCCGCTCGTGGGCGCTTTGCAGCTGCCCGAGTTCGGAAAGAAGTACGTTGAGGGATGGTTCCGGCTGGGAGCCATGCAACTCTACGTCAACC
>DATNHL010000161.1:0-11105 GCA_035604995.1 Occallatibacter sp.
TTCGGGTTGCGGATAAAATCGGGCCATACTTTGTTGTCGCCCTCGACCTTGGGGTCGCCAAAGCCTTCGGGCTCCGCCTCGTCTGGCCCGATTTTCTCTCGCAACGCTGTCCGCCCTATAAGTGTTAACAGGCCCTAGAACTCTTCCAGAACGATGATAGGCTCTGCCGCGCAACGATTGAAGAGGCCGTAGGCGTCAGTTGTGACAGGCTTATCTCTTGCTGAAGACGAATGATTCTTCACGACAGGTCCGGAGCTTTCGTCTCATTGGAAAGCGCGGGCGTATGGTTGGTTCACAAGGGTAAGAAAGGGCGATGCAACTCATCGCCGGGAAAGACTTTGCCATGATGCCAATGCTCGATATCGTCCGTTTTACCATTCCTCCAGCTGCATCGATTCCCATTTCAAGCCGTCGCCGGAGACCGCGCACTTTGCTGCCGTTGTGCGGCCTTCTGGCCGGGATATTGATCTTGGCGGGGACGGTTGCCGCGGCACAGGCTGCTATCGCGGCCAGTTCCGGTCAGGCCGCGTCGCGCGCCCTGATCTCTCTGCCGATGGATGAGCAGCAGCGCACGGTGCTCAAGGGCAACACGCATACGCTGGCGCGCGCGGAGTTCGACCGTGGCGCGGCGCCGGCCAGCCTGCCCATGCAGCGCATGACGCTGGTCCTTCAGCGCAGCGCCGAACAGGAATCCGCCCTGCGCTCCCTGCTCGAAGAGCAGCAGACCAGGGGCTCTCGGAACTATCGCCACTGGTTGACCCCGGAGCAATTCGGGAAGCAGTTCGGCCTCGCCGACAACGATCGGTCAACCGTTGTTGCGTGGCTCCAATCGCACGGCTTCCAGGTTGGCTCCATCTCCAAAGGGGGTATCGCCATCGAGTTTTCCGGCACTGCCGGACAGGTTGAAGAAGCCTTTCACACCTCGATCCACAAGTACGAGGTGAACGGCGAGCAGCACTGGGCCAACGCGAGCGACCCTTCCATCCCGGCTGCGCTCGCCGTCGCGGTCAAGGGCGTACTCACGCTGCACAACTTCCCCAGGCACCCCCAATTCACCCTGCACGCGACTCCGGTGCGGTCCAAATCAGCTTCTCCCGCGTCCCCGCCGCTGTTCACCTACACCTCCGGGGGAAAGACCTATTACGGACTGGGGCCCACCGACTTCGCGACCGTTTACAACGTGCTTCCCCTGTGGACCGCGGGCATCGACGGCACCGGCCAAACCATCGCCATTGTCGGTGAAACGAATATCAACCTATCGGACATCGAGGACTTCCGCAGCCTCTTCGGCCTCCCGGCGAAGGACCCGATTGTGATCCTGAACGGCCCCGACCCAGGCGTGGCGGGCGATGAGCCCGAAGCTGTGCTGGATGTATCCTGGTCGGGCGCGGTGGCCAAGAATGCCACCATCGACCTGGTGGTATCGGCCAGCACGGAGACATCGCTGGGCGTGGACCTCTCCGCGCTCTACATTGTGGACAACAACCTTGCGCCGGTCATGAGCGAGAGCTACGGCGAATGCGAGGCCACGCTGGGCAATGCGGGCAACACCTTCTACAACGCCCTGTGGCAACAGGCGGCGGCCGAGGGCATCACTGTGGTGATTGCCGCGGGCGACGGCGGTGCGGCCGGATGCGACGACTTCAACCGCGAGGACCTGGCCGAAGATGGACTGGCGGTGAGCGGATTCGCCTCCACGACCTATAACGTTGCGGTCGGCGGCACCGATTTCGACCAGACGGCTACCACCGCCTCGAAGTACTGGAGCGCGACCAACAATGCTGCCACCGGCGCTTCGGCACTGGGCTATATTCCGGAGACGACCTGGAACCAGTCCTGCGCCGGACAGGGAGCCGGCCAGTGTTTGTACTCCTCCAACAACCTGGACATCGTAGGGGGAAGCGGCGGTCCCAGCAGTTGCTCCACCATGGACAGCAACGGCAGCTGCCTCTCCGGCTACAACAAGCCTGCCTGGCAAACCGGCGCCGGAGTCCCAACCGACGGAGTGCGCGATTTGCCCGATGTGTCTCTGTTTTCCAGCGCGGGCTTCAACGGCAGCTTCTACATCATGTGCGAGGCGGACCTGGGCTTTTTTGGAACCCAGGAGAAGTGCAGCCTTGCCAACGACACTTTTGTGGGTATCGGCGGCACCTCGGCCGCTGCCCCCAGTTTCGCGGGCATCATTGCCCTGGTGAACCAGAAAACGGCGGGCCAGGGGATGAGCGGCCGCCAAGGCAACGCCAATTACGTTCTCTACAAGCTGGCGGCACAAAGCGGCGCGAGTTGCAACTCGTCAACGGCGCCGGCAACGGGAAGCTCCTGCATCTTCTACGACGTTACCAAGGGCAACAACTCGGTGCCGTGCGCTTCCGGCTCTCCCAATTGCGGAACGGCTCCGTCGGGCGGCTATGGCATCCTGGTCGATCCCAACAATCCCTCTAACCCTGCCTGGACGACCACTGCGGGCTACGACCTGGCAACTGGCCTCGGGTCGGTGAACGCCAACAACCTGGTCAACGCCTGGAGCTCGGCCGCGTTCACGCCGAGCACGACGACGCTGACGAGTCTCTCTCCGGCAAGCATCGTGCATGGCCAGGCGGTGAACGTCACGGCCACCGTTGCTGCCAAGGCCGGGCCGGGCACACCCACCGGTTCCGTCGCGCTGATGGCCACGCCGAGCGGCGGCACTCTCGGCATCGATGATTTTCCCCTGGTGAACGGCACCGCCGGCGGCACCACCGCGCTGCTTCCGGGCGGCACCTACAGTGTGACGGCCCACTACGCCGGGGACGCCACCTTCGGCGCCAGCGACTCCTCACCGGTGGAGATGACCGTGGGCAAGGAGAACAGCAACACACAAGCAGCGCTTGTGGCATTCAACCCCACCGCCGGAGGCTTTTACCAAACCGGCACCATCCCTTACGGCGCCATCTTCTTCCTGCGCAGCGACGTCAGCGGCGCCGCGGGTACTCCCTGCGCACCCAGTCCGCTGCAGACTGGCCTGGGCTGCCCAACGGGAACTGTCAGTTTCACCAGCAACGGCAAGGTTCTCGACGCGGGCAGCTACCCCCTCAACACCCTGGCCTACGTCGAAGACCAGACAGTTGCTCCCGATTTCACGGCTTTGGGCAGCTACAGTCTGCAGGCACAGTACAGCGGAGACTCGAGCTATAACTCAAGCAAATCCACGTTGAACGCCACCGTGACGCAAGCGTCGACCTTCATGTATCTCGATACCAGCCTTGGCCTGGACATCACCCCGGGCGGAGGCGTGGGCGCAACCGCCTATGCAGGACAGTCGTTCTTTGTCGTCGCGCCGGTCTTCGCCTACAGCATTCAGCAGGCCCCTTCCCAACCGATTGCGTTTCTCGAGAACGGCGCCGCGCCCACGGGAACAATTACGTACACGCCGAGGGACGGAGCCTTTGTCGGTAACTACTCCGCCGGCGAATACCAATGGGCGTATCTGGCCGGGTATGTCACCCAGGCCATCGATACCCCGGGGACTTACACGTTCAACGCGTCCTACCCCGGAGACGCCTATTACACAGCGTCGCAAAGCCCCTCCCCATTGGTGGTCACGGTCGTGGACACCACCTTCAACATCGCCGCGCCAATCCCCAGCATGACCATCAGGGCGCCCGGCCAAGCCGGCACCATAGCGGTGGGTCTTACCGCGGTGGACAACTTCGCCGGCCTGGTCACCGTAACCTGCACTTTGCCTGCCGCGATGAAAGAGGCAACCTGCCCATCGGTCTCCGCGAACCTCAACGGCTCTTCCGCGACCGCCCAACTGACCATTGCGACCACCGCTCCGCATGCATTGGCAGTGAAGCAGGCGTCAGCCAACGGGCTCTATGGCGTTGGAGTGCTGGCATGCGTCCTGCTGTTCTGGATGCCCGGAGGCCGGCGGAGAAAGATTCCCCTGGCGCTGGTCCTGCTGGTCTGCGTTGCGGGGTTGGGGGGCTGCGGGGGCAGCCCGCCAGTCGTTACTTCGCCGCCCATGGACCCCGGAACGCCCGCCGGCACGTATACGGTCAGTTTGACCGCGACATCGAACAACATCACGCGAACCGGAACCTTCACCGTGACGGTGCAGTAGTTCGCGGCAATCGGCTGGCGCATCAGAGCGTGGGGACACAAAGGAAACAGGGCCATTCCGCGGAAGCGAAATGGCCCTGCTGTTTCAAGGTTCGATGGTGGAGCTACTTGGCGGCCACCAGCGGCTGCGTGGTGAGCGAGCCGTCGGCATAGCCCTTGGCGATTTCGGCGATGGAGATGGGCGCGTAGTCGCCGGCGTGTCCGGCCTGGCCGAACTGGGTCATGCGCAGGGCAACTACCTTCTGCATGGCCTCGCGAGCGGGCTTCAGGTAGTCGCGCGGATCGAACTTCTCCGGAGTCTCCCAGAAGACCTTGCGGATGGCGCCGGTGATGGCCAGGCGGTTGTCGGTGTCCACGTTGATCTTGCGCACGCCGTTGCGGATGCCGAGCTGAATCTCCTCGACCGGCACGCCCCAGGTCTCCTTCAGCTTGCCGCCGTACTTGTTGACGACGTCCTGCAGGTCCTTGGGCACCGAGGAGCTGCCGTGCATGACCAGGTGAGTGTTGGGCAGGCGCTTGTGGATGGCGATGAGCACATCCATCTTGAGCACCGAACCGTCGGGCTTCTTCGTGAATTTGTAGGCGCCGTGGCTGGTTCCAATGGCGATGGCCAGGGCATCCACGCCGGTCCGCTCGGCAAACTCGACCGCCTGGTCGGGATCGGTGATGTGATCGAGGCCCGAGCCGCCCGCGCCATGGCCGTCTTCCACGCCGCCCAGCACGCCGATCTCGCCTTCGACCGTGACGCCGCGCTCGTGGGCAAAGTCGACCACCTTGCGGGTGACTTCGACGTTCTCTTCGAATGTGGAGGGGGTCTTGCCGTCGGCCTTCAGTGAGCCGTCCATCATGACCGAGGTGTAGCCCAGTTCGATGGCGCTCTTGCAGGTCTCAAAGCTGTTGCCGTGATCCTGGTGCATGGCGATCGGAATATCGGGATTCAGCTCGGCCGCCGCCTGGATCAGCTTGAAGAGGTAGAGATCCTCCGCGAAAGCGCGCGCGCCGCGGCTGGCCTGGACGATGACCGGGGACTTGGTTTCCCTGGCCGCGGCCATGATGGCCTGGATCTGTTCCATATCGTTGACGTTGAATGCACCGACGCCGTAACCGCCCTTGGCGGCCTCGTCGAGGAGTTGCCGCATGGAGACTAGAGGCATAAGGAATTCTCCTTCCTGGGATGGATCTGGATTGGATTCGGCCGCCGGTACGCTCGCGTCCCGCTGAGGGACAGGAAAACAGCCTAGGGGGCGGCAGGAACTGCAATCGTCTTTATGGTAGCAGAGATGCGCAAGGGAAAAGTGTGCGCGATGACACAGTGCGATGGCGGCATGCCGGGAGGGGCCGTTCCCGATTAGGGACGTGCTGGCGGGTTAACTTGGGGATTGGCGAACGTACAGTCGCTATCTGCCAGCCGCTGGCTATGGCAGTTACGGAAGTGCCACATTCGATTGCCAGTCGGGTTGCAGACTGAACTACAATCACTTGCATAAAAGGCACCCTTTGGAGCGTGGATCATGGAGTGGCCATCAATGCTTGTTCTGATTTCCTTAGCTCTCGTCGGCATGGCGGCTCGCGCTCAATCGTCGACAGAAGCACCGCTGCCAGAGGTCAATACACTTATTCGGCAGGCTATTTTGGCGCAGCGATTCGCGGAGTCCAGGGAGCAGGAGTATGTCTTTCGCGAAGACACGAATGACATAAGACTAAAGAAAGAATGCACATGGGCACCTAGGTGTCCAGCACCGGCCGGCGCTCCAGGTGTGAAAGACGTCGCCTTTCAGGTGACCCATTCTTCTGAGCGCCATTTCGAGATCTTTTGGCGCGACGGGGTCCGTGTGGCACTTGTCCTGCCGCCCTGCGGGTCCTGCGATCCAGTACCGAGACAGAATTGGATGCAGAACGTTCCCGTCTCCGGTAACGAACTCGCCGAGGAAGATCAGCGCCTCGACAGCCAAGTTGCAGCGGCCAAGGCCCTTCGTGCGCAAGGTCAGGGCGCCGGTTCTCCCGACGAGCCGCCACAAATGCTTTTCTCCAGATTGCTTGAAATGTGCACCTTTTCAAACCCTCGTCGCCAAACAATAGAAGACCGCCAGACCATTCTGCTTGACTTTGCCTGCGGACCTTCCGCAAACCCCGTGAGCACACAGGAGGCCCTCCTCAAGTCCTTCTCTGGAATTGTGGGGATAGACGAAGCGGACTGTGCAGTCCAACACGTGGAGGGAAAGTTTGGCGCCGACGTGAACTTGGACGGGGGGAATATCAGAATCCGCAAGGGCACACAAGTCACTTTCACCAATATGCGAGTGGACGCAGGGATTTGGCTGCTTGAGCGCCTTTACGCCAGGGGAGTGGCGCGCTACTTCGCGTTCACCATTGATGGCGACGGAAACTTGTTTGCCGGAAACTATCAGAAACCCCGTTCCGCGAGTGGAACTCAGTCAGCACAGACTGCTGCGGAGGCGGTGTGGGCGCATTGGGCGGCGCGAGCGCACAGCGATGACGCGCGCGGCCAGGCAGAAGCGCTGGCGAGTCGAGAAGCCGCGCAAGAGGCTCAGGCGCTGGGATATTGGGCCGATCCATCTACCGGGCTCATGTGGACCGCGAAGGACAACGGCAAAGACGTGAGCTGGAAAACTGCGATGAACTACTGTCGCAATCTGCGATTGGCTGGATATTCCGATTGGAGACTTGCAAACTTGGCGGAGTTGCAGGGTATATATGACAAAACAGCCGACACCCCCGGGTTGGCGGGAATGCATTCAGACGAGCCGACCTCATGGCACGTGAAAGGGGATATGTTTCTAACCGCGTATGAATGGAGCAGCAACTATCGACAGGACGACCGTGGCCATTTCAGTGGGTATGTGTACTACTTCGACTTCAATGAGGGCAAGTCAAATGATGATCCGACCGGATGGCCTTACGGCTACGAGTTCAGGCGCGCGTTATGTGTGCGTGGTTCCGGAAAGTGATGCGGGTCCCTTGATGCGTGGTTTACTGGCCTTCGTTGTTGCGCTGACATGATCCCTCCCAGGGAATAACAATTCGGGAGGCACATTTGATCATAGCTTCCGAACGAGCGCCCATCCGGAAGCCAAACGCCCGGTGTTCTTCGATGCCGGTCGGCTGTGGAATAATCTGCCGGTGAACCTCGCCGAGGCATCTTCGCCCGCAAGCTGGACACTGGTGGCCTGCGCCGGCGGCGCAGTCCTGCTGCTTCTGCTGCTGATTGCGCGCGTCCGGCTGCATCCGGCGCTGGCGCTGGCCGTGGCCGCCCTGGCGCTGGGCGTAGCCGCGGGGATGCCGCTCAAGCAGGTTCCGCTCGCCTTCACCGCCGGGGTGGGCAACCTGATGGGGCACATAGCGATTGTGCTCGGCTTCGGTGCGGTGCTGGGCCGCCTGCTGGCCGGCTCCGGCGGCGCGGCGGCGCTGGGCAGAGTTTTGGTCGAGAGTTGTGGCCCGAAAGGCCTGCCCTGGGCGCTGCTCGGTCTGGGCATCCTGGTGGGCATGCCGGTGTTTTTTGAGGTTGGACTTGTTCTCCTGATGCCGATTGTGGCCGAGGCCGCACGCCGCACCGGACGGCCTCCGGTTCTGGCCGGAATGCCGCTGCTGGCCGGACTCTCGATCGTTCATGGCACACTGCCGCCGCATCCGGCTGCCATGCTGGCCGCCGTGCAGTACCACGCCGACCTGGGCCGCACCATTGTCTGGGGACTGGCCGCCGGGCTGCCCGCCGCGGCGCTGGCCGGGCCCGGGCTGGGATGGCTGCTGATTCACCGCTGGGACCGGAAGCAGCAAAAGGCCGCGCCCCAGCCTGCCCAGGGCGAGGGTCTGGCCGCACCGGGGGAGAACCTGCCCCTCTTTGCACCCACGCAGGAAGAAGAGCTGCAGATTGAGCAGCAGGAGGAAGCAGCTGCTGCCCACGCAAAGGTCACCGCGAAGGCAGTCCCTGCACCCGCCGGTCCCATCCGTGCCGCCTCGGCCGTCCTGCTGCCCATCGGGCTAATCTTTCTGGGTAGCTGGGCCGACTCCATCGCCGCGCCTTCAAGCATAGTGAACCAGGTCCTGCGCTTCGTGGGCAGCCCCGACATCGCGCTGCTGATCGCCGTCCTTGTGGCGCTCGTGACGCTGGGCCCGCGCATCCAGACCGGCCGGCATCACGGCCGGGAGCTGCTGCGGAAGCTGACCTCCGAATCCTTTGAGCCCATCGCCAACGTGCTGGTGATTCTGGCCGCGGCGGGCGGGTTGAGCGGCGTGCTGAGGGACTCCGGCGCCGCCCAGGCCACGGTCAGCCTAGCCCTGGGCGCGCACATGCCGCCGCTGGTGCTGGCCTGGTTATTGGCGGCAGTCGTCCGCGTCTCCATGGGATCGGCCACCGTGGCCATGGCTGTTGCCTCGTCGGTGCTGGCGCCGCTGGCAGGCCATGCCGGGGTGCGGCCTGAGCTGCTGGTGCTGGCCACCGGCACCGGCTCGCTGATCCTGTCGCATGTCAACGACCCCGGCTTCTGGATGATCCAGTCCTTCTTCAAGCTGGAGGTCAAGGACACGCTGGCCACCTGGTCGGTGATGGAGACGGTGCTGTCGGTAGCAGGGCTGGGAACCACGCTGCTGCTGGCCTGGGTGCTCGGATAGGATCGCGGCTCTATTTCGGCTGGGCGACGATGCGCAGATAGGGCTTGGGCGAACGCCATCCGTCGGGATATGTGGCTCGCGCCTCGCCGTCTGAAACGGACGGATGAATGAACACGTCATCGCCGTTCTTCCAGTTCGCGGGTGTTGCCACCTTGTGCGCGGCGGTCAACTGAATCGAGTCCAGAGCCCGCAGAACCTCGTCGAAATTCCTGCCAGTGTTCGCCGGATAGCTGGCCATCAACTTGATCTTCTTATCCGGTCCGATGATGAAGACGGTCCGAACGGTCGCATTGCTGGCCTCGGTCCGCAGAGAGGAGGTATCGCCGGCATCTGCCGCCAGCATGTCGTACAGCTTGGCAATTCTCAGCTCCGGGTCGCCAATGATCGGATACCAGATTGCGTGGCCCTGGGTTTCCTCGATGTCGGCCGCCCACTTGGCGTGATAGATCACCGGGTCAACGCTGAGCCCGATGATCCTGGTGTTGCGCCTGGCAAACTCCGCACCGAGTCCGGCCAGGTAACCCAATTCGGTGGTGCAGACGGGCGTGAAATCCTTCGGATGGGAGAACAGCACGGCCCACGAATCGCCAATCCACTCGTGGAAGAGAATGATGCCATGGGTTGTTTCAGCCTTGAAATCGGGAGCTGTATCGTTGATGCGCAGGGACATGGTCTTTCTGAACGCCTTCCTGGGGGAGAACCTCCGCGTGTTGATCGGGGCCCATGAGCAGAGACAGGTTAGCACGGAATTGAGATCGCCGGTGGGGGCGGCGCAAACAGGGGCCTGACCCTCTTCGGGGAGAGCCCCCTCCACCGCAACCCGGGCGCCGTGAACGAGGAAGTCCAGCAGCCCTAACTTCCCAGCACCGTCCGCTGCGCCGCGAAGATCTCCTTTAGGCCCGATTCGGCCAAATCAACGAGGCTGTTCAGCTGGCTGCGCGAGAAGCTTCCCTTCTCCGCCGTGGCCTGCGTCTCGATCAGGCCGCCATCCTCGGTCATCACCACGTTCATGTCTACCTCGGCCTGCGAGTCCTCTTCGTAGCAGAGGTCGAGCAGCTCCGTTCCGTCCACGATGCCCACCGAGGTCGCGGCCACCAGCTGCCTCAGCGGCGAAGCCTTCAGCGTGCCCGCCTCGACCAGCGCGTTCAGCGCCAGGGCGAGAGCGACGGCGGCGCCGGTAATCGCGGCCGTGCGCGTGCCGCCGTCGGCCTGGATCACGTCGCAGTCGAGAATCACCGTGCGCTCGCCGAGGGCCTGCATGTCCACCACCGAGCGCAGGCTCCGGCCAATGAGTCTTTGGATCTCATGTGTCCGGCCGCCGATCTTGCCGCGTTCGCTCTCCCGCGGCGTCCGCGTGACCGTCGAACGGGGCAGCATGGCGTACTCCGCCGTGACCCAGCCGCGGCCCGCGTTGCGCAGCCAGCCGGGGACGCCCTGTTCGATGGTCGCGTTGGTCAGGACGCGCGTATTCCCAAAGGAGACCAGGACGGAGCCTTCGGCGGTCTGCACAAAGCCGGGCGTGAGGGTAAGCGGACGAAGCTGGGCAGCGGTTCTGCCGCCGGGGCGAAAGAAGGGAAATTGGGCGCTCGGATGCATAGAGGGATTGTACGGGACCGCTGGAGGGGCGATGCGGGAATAGGCTGCGGCCAGGCTGTTCCAGGACGGGAATGGGAAGCTTCCCTGCCCCGGAACGGGAATGTCCTCTTAACTTCAAGAAAACAATTAGGTTAGACCGACTGTCTCGGGACGGCCTGTTCCATTTTGGGACAACCCGTCTCAATTCTGGCGGGCCGGACTGTAAGGGAATCGGACAGTAAGTTCCTCCCTTATCAGGAACTTAGCGTGGGCGTTCTAGTTTGGCACCCTGCGTGTAATAGAAGAGGACAGAACCCCGGAGCAGAAATGGGCAGGCGTAAAGCAGGGAACACGGATCAGGGATCAGGGGGAGCGGAGGCTGGCGGGGGACCGGGCTCCGCTCCCGGACAACCGATCTCTGAACCCTGATCTCTGATCTCCGATCTCTGACGACGGACAACGGACAACTTACAGGACACGGGAGCGGGCCATGCAACAGACAGAGCAAGCGGCAGGATGGGGCGGAGCGGAGCGCAAGCGGGTAGAAGCGGTGGTGGAGACGCTGGCCACCCTGCGCAGCGAGGGGGAGAACCTGGCGGAGGTGGCGCATGACGCCAGAAACATGGTGACGGCGCTGGGGCTCTACTGCGATCTGCTGGAGGAGCCGGGGGTGCTGGCGACTCCCTATACCCACTATGGCAACGAACTGCGGCTGGTGGCCGCGGCCAGCCGCCGGCTGGTGGAAAAGTTGGTGGCGCTGGACACGGAGAAGAATGCCGAAGCTGCCCGCCCGCGGACCG
>DATNHL010000162.1:0-5255 GCA_035604995.1 Occallatibacter sp.
GGCGGGGACGCGGCTGAAGTATTTCTCCAGCAGCGGCATGGCTTCAGAGGCTTTGACGTCGCCGACGACGGAGACCACGATGTTCGCGCCCACGTAGTACTTCTTGTGGAACTCCATGGCTTCGGTGGCGTTGATCTGGCTCACCTCGCTTGGCCAGCCGATGCCGCTGCGGCCGTAGTTGTGGGCCACGTAAGCGGTGGCGACGAACTGCTCGAAGAGACGGCCCTCGGGGTTGGAGTCGGTGCGCATGCGGCGCTCTTCGATGACCACGTCGCGCTCCTTGTAGAACTCGCGGGGCACGGTGTCGGCGAGGCGGCTGCTCTCGAGATAAGCCCAGAGCTCGAGGCGGTTCTCGGGCATGGACCAATAATATTGGGTCTCGTCTAGGCCGGTCTGGGCGTTGAGGCCTTCGGCGCCGTTGCGCTCGGCAATATCGGTGAACTGGTTGGGAATGACGTATTTGTGCGCCTCGGCCTGCGCTTCGACGAAGGCCTGTTTGAGCTGGGCGAGCTTTTGCTCGTCGCGGCCGACGGGTTTGAGGTACTCGGCTTCGTAGGCGGCGTTGGCGGCTTCGACCTTTTCGAGCGCGTCTTTCTCGGCGGCGTAGTCGGTGGTGCCGATCTGGCTGGTTCCCTTGAAGGCCAGGTGCTCGAACATGTGGGCGAGACCGCTCTGGCCGGAGGGGTCGTTGACGTCTCCGGCGTCGATGAAGGTGGAGTAGCTGAAGACGGGCGCCTCGGGGCGCTCGCAGACGATGAGGGTGAGGCCGTTGGGCAGGACCTTGGTGGTGATCCGCTGCTCGAAGCTCTTCAGGTCCTGTGCCTGGGCTCCGGCAAACACAATGGCCGCCAAGGCGAGCGCCAGGGCCGCGGTTCGGAATCTCAAGTGCATCCAATCTCCTTGTTCGAGGGGCGCGAAGGCGCGGTGCTCGTACTCTTCCAAGCTAGTGCCCATGGCCGGAGGGGGTCAAACGGGGGAGCTCTGGCCTATGGGAGCTACGCCAGTTTCAGGGCTAACAGGGGTTCGGATGCTCCGCAAGGGCTTCAAAGCAAGGGCGAAGCAATGGTCGCGCCCCACTCCTCAGGGTTTACGTCGCGGGCGTGCTTGGAAAAGAGCCAGCGATGTCCATCCAGGTCTTCGACGCCGTACTGCCTTTCTCCGTAGATGGTTTCATGCAGCTCTTCTGTAATGGTTGCGCCCTCTTGCCTGGTTCTCGCGTAATGGGCATCGACATCGGAGGCAAAAACCGTGAGCGTTTGGGTTCCATATCCCAGTGTTGCCGGGCTTTCGGTCTTCTCACGCGATCGGGTCAGCATGATGTATGCGTCGCCGAGGCGCATCTGGACTCCGCTGACCGGATCGCCATAGCGGTAGTGCTCGATGAAGCCGAAGACTCGCGAGAGCCAATCGCAGGCCTGGGGCACGTCGCGGTAGACGAGGTGAGGAAGCACGGTGTTGGTGGGCACGGAGCGGTTCTGCATAGTGATAGTATGCGACAGTTTTGCAGATGGAGCTTGAGAGCCTCTGGATCGCTCCGGGTTTCGGAGAGCGGATGGCTTGGGAACTGGTTGACTTCCCCGGGTCTCGCGGAAATCTTGTTACTCTAGAGGTCCATGCTGAGAGCAACGAGAGGCCGGAGGCGACTCGCGCCGCTGTGGCGGGCGGTGATCGAGGTTGCGTTTATTATTTTTCTGTTTTATTCCAACCTGCTGATGGGCGAGTTTACCGGGGCAAACGGGCAGGGGAAGAGCATGGTGTTTGCGCTGCGCGATATTTTTACCGGGACGAACTTTCTGATCGCGCTGGTTTCGGCGTTCATTGGGTACGTGGTGTTTGAGGCGCTGCGGAAGAAGCTCTGAGGGGGCTGCGGTGGCAGCCCCCCGGTCAGCTCTGTAGTATCCACCATTCTGGTGCAGGCGCGGCCTTTCGGGTTCAGGCCGCGGCCAGTTCCAGCTCGATGGCGCGGGGGAACAGGATGTTGTTCTCCAGATGGATGTGCAGGTGCAGGTCCTGTTCGAACTCGCGCAAGCCGCTATAAAAGGCATGGAAGGTTGGGCAGGCGTGGGCGGGCGGGATGAAGTTCTGGCTCAGGCGGCGCATGCGGGCCAGCAGGGTTCCTGCGGCGTCGTGCTCCTGGGTCATCATCTGGATGGGATTGGCGACCGTGCCAAAGCAGCCTGTGGGCTTCGGGCGTCCTTCGTTGCGGGCGAGCTCGAAGTTCACGATGTGGGGGAAGAGGATGATCTCTTCCTTGGCCAGATGGTGGGTGAGCTCTTCGTCCAATTGCGCAAGGGTGGACTGAATTTCTGACACTTCGGGCATGGTGTCGCCGTGGCGATTGACGACCTTCTGCGCCAGGGTTGCCAGGCGCGGCAGTTCGCGCTGCACATAGGCGTGGTGCGTGGCGACGATGTGGCCGATGAGGGCGCGTAGGGATTCGTGTGTCCAGTCTTCGGCGGGCGAAGCGGGGTTGGCGGCGGCGGCTTCGAGCGCGGCGATCACCCGGTCCACTTCGACATTGGTTGCGGTGCAGGCCTCGGCGAGAGGCTTGCGGCCTCCGCAGCAATAGTCGATGCCGAAGGACTCGAAGACGCGAATGGATGAGGGTTGTTCGAGAGCGATCTCGCGAACGGTTTGAGCGGTTGTGATCATCACGACCTCCTTGTATTCAAGATTGCGGGAGGTGGCCGAGCAGGCGCAGCGACTTTGGTCACTTCGCGAAAAAACAAAGAGCAATTCGAGCCGGTTTCGGTCACCAGAGGCCTGGGGCCCGGTGGTGCAGGTTGGCATTGACTGGAATCGCAGACTGGTAAAATTCACGGGTGAACAACGAGCGTTTCGACATTGTTTCTGTTTTGCAGAGCACGGCGCTGCTCAAGAGCCTTTCGCCGGAGGAGCTGCGCACGCTGGCGGTGCGGACGGTGCGCAAGCAGTTCCTGAACGGCGAACTGCTCTTCTCAGAGGGCGAGCGCTGCCACGGGCTGCACATCATTGCGCATGGCAGGGTGTGGATCTTCAAGACTTCGGCCGGCGGGCGGGAACAGGTGCTGGCTGTGAATGAGCCGGGCGAATCGGTGGCGGAGCTGCCGGTGTTCGATGGCGGCGTGTATCCGGCTTCGGCGATTGCCATCGAGGACACGAGGATCGCGTTCATTTCGCAGCGGGATTTTCAGGGGTTTTGCCTGGGGCATCCGCAGGTGGCGCTGAAGATGCTGGCGGTGGTGGGCGCGCGTCTGCGGCGGCTGGTGGGCATTATCGAGGAGCTGTCGTTCACTACGATTCGCCAGCGGCTGGTGGCTGCGCTGATCAAGCTGGCGCAGAGCGAGGGCAGGGAGACCGGTGAAGGCATCGAATTTCAGTTACCGGCGACGCATCAGGAACTGGCGAATCAGCTGGGAACCGTGCGCGAGCTTATCTCGCGCAACCTGATGCGGCTGCAGGCGGAAGGGCTTCTGCTGGTGGATGCGCGGCGGATTGTGGTGAAGGACCTGAAGGGGCTGAGCGCGATTCTGGATGGGACAACTTGACCGGGGATTCATGCTGGCGGCGCGGCGAGTCGGCCGCATCCTTGACCTGGAGCGGCGCTCTTCCGTATGCTGCCATGGTTTCGGCAGAGCGGAGAGTTTGCTTCCCCAACCCTCCCAGGGAGAGCAACCATGAATCCGGTTATTCAAATTCGCATTATTCAATTTGTCATGATCCTGTCAGCGCTGTCTCTGATTCCGTTCAGCCGGATGCAGCCGCAACCAACGCACACCGTAAGCGCAACATTTCAGCTGATCATCGTGCTGGTCGCTGCCGCCTCTGCCGAGTCGGGATTTACCGTACAACGAAAGATGCTGCGCGTCCGCGGCCAATCAAATGCATCCACTCCTCTCACGCGATGGAGAGCGGGGCAAATTATCAGGCTCGCAACGGCGTACTCGGTGATCTTGTATGCACTTGTCCTGCGCATTTTGGGCGGTTCATCCAAGCTCGCCGGTGCTCTCTATGTCAGTGGGCTACTGCTGCTGCTGATATGGCGGCCGGGAGTCATTCCAACCGATACTCCATCGCAAAGATCCGCAGGTTGATCCCAAAGAAGCAGGAGAACCCGCATGAGCACGATCTCCCCGAACGCCGCACCGCTTCTGGTTCGCCGCGCCGCCGTGCTGGGCGCAGGGACCATGGGCTCGCGCATCGCTGCCCACCTTGCCAACGCTGGAATTCCTACGCTGCTGCTGGATATGGTTCCGCTGGGCGAGGGAGACCGCAATCGGTTGGCGAAGGGTGCGCTCGAGGCCCTGGGCAAGGCCAAGCCGGCAGCTTTCTACGACGCCTCGCTGGCGGCGCTGGTGACACCGGGCAACTTTGAGGACGACCTGCCGAAACTGGCCGGGTGCGACTGGGTGATTGAGGCGGTGGCCGAGAACCTGGCCATCAAGACGGCGCTGCTGGCGCAGGTTGTGCCGCATCTCGCTCCGCAGGCCGTGCTGACCACCAATACCTCCGGGCTGCCGGTGGTGCGGATTGCGAAGGGGCTGTCTTCGGGCTGGGACCGGTTCTTCGGGACGCACTTTTTCAACCCGCCGCGGTACATGCGGCTGCTGGAGATTATTCCTACCGCCAAAACCGATCCGGCCGTCGCGGCGGCCTTTGCCGCCTTTGCGGACAGGAACCTGGGCAAGCAGGTGGTGTTTGCCAACGACACGCCCAACTTCATTGCCAACCGCATTGGCGTGGCTGTGACGTTTACAGCAGCGACCCTGATGCTGGAGCAGGGGCTGACCATCGAAGAGGTGGACGCGCTGACGGGATCGGCCATCGGCTGGCCGCGGACGGGGACGTTCCGGCTGGCGGACATGGTGGGGATCGACATCCTGGCGCACGTGGCGGCCAACTTCCCGCAGGGCGCGGAACAGGGGAGCTTTGGCTCGGTGCTGGATGAGATTTTGAAGCGGGGCTGGCTGGGGGACAAGGCGGGGCAGGGATTCTACAAGAAGAGCAAAGGCGCGGACGGCAAGGATGTGCGGATGGTGCTCGATTTGGCGACGTTCGAGTACCGGCCGGCGGGCAAGCCGGCGCTGCCGTCGCTGGAGATGGGCAAAAACGTGGGTTCGCTGCCGGAACGGCTCAAGTTTCTGCTGGCCGATGACCCGGCCAAAGACAAGGCGGCGAAGTTCCTGTGGCCGTTTCTGGCTTCGCTGTGGAACTTCGCGGCGGATCGGATTGGGGAAGTGGCGGGGGACGCAGTTTCGATCGACCGGGCCATGTGC
>DATNHL010000163.1:0-8853 GCA_035604995.1 Occallatibacter sp.
CTATCCCAGGTCCCCAAGTGCGAGGGATCTCCACCCCACGGACTTGGACCTGTCCGTGGGGACCCCGGAAGTGAGGCACCCATTTCTTGTGGTGGGTGAAGATTAAGAAGAGCAACCGCAGGCCCTCCGACTCCGTCCGCCTCGGCGGACACCAGTCGCTCAGGATGACAAAACAGGGAACAGGTGTCAGGGATCAGGGATCAGCAACGATCCCACCCTAGCCGCAAAGGCAACAACGCGTCGAGGATGGGGCACCCGGCTCCCGGTCAACATGCGAGATCGCGCGAGGACGCTGCGACTCAATTGGTGTAGATGCGCACGTAATCCATAAGCATTTGGGCAGGAAACGGGGTGGTGCTGTTGGGAGGTCCGGGCCATGATCCGCCGACGGCCAGGTTGAGGATGATGTAGTTGGCCTGGCCGGAGTCATACGGCCACACGGAGCCGCTGAGGGCCGCGATGCTGGAAGGCGTGTAGGTGATGTAGGGCTGGGTGGGATCGTCGACATAATAGGCTACGCTGCCCTTGCTCCAGATCATGCCGTATGTGTGCCAACCGGCAGCGGTCTGGCCGGTGGGAAAGTTGTAGTTCGATCCGATGTTGTCGCCGATAAAGCCGGTGCCGTGGATCGAGCCCTTGTTCCAATCTGGAGTGACGGCGGCATTGATGCGCTCGAGCACGTCCATCTCGCCACATGCGGGCCAATTGACAGTGGCGATGTTGTTGCCCAAGAGCCATGCGGCCGGCCAGAACCCCTGTGCTTCCGGCACCTGCGCGCGGAATTCGATGCGGCCGTACTGAAAGCTGAAAAGGCCTTGCGTCTTGAGGCGCGCCGAAGTGTAAACGCCGGGCGACGGCTGCGCGGCCACAATGTGCAGATAACCGTCGGCGCCCACGTAGACACTGGGAGCGGAGGGGTTGCATGGAGAAATGGCCGAGCCCCACGCGCAGTAATCTTCAAGCTCGCTGTTGCCCCAGCCGCTTGCGCCTGTTTCGTACGTCCACACGGCGGGATTGGGCTGCACGTTGGCGGCCGTTGCGTTGGAGAATTCGTCGCTCCACACCAGCGTTCCCGAGGGGATATTTGGGGCAAAACTTCTGGTGGCCACACTGCTGTTGGAGTGGCCCGGCGCGGTGGCAATAGCTTTGACGGTGAGGTTGGATGCGACGAGAAACGGCGCCTCGTAGATTGGCGAGGACGTGGTTGGCGTGGATCCGTCTGCCGTGTAGTGAATGGTTGCGCCCGGTGTGACCGACGACAGAGTGACCACGACCGCTCCATTGAGTGCCGGGGTGGTGGTGAAGGCCGGCGCGGCATTGGGCAGCAAACCCGATGGAGAGCTTTGTGCCGCGCTTCCGCCGCTTCCGCAGCCAGCCACGACGAGAATGCCTGCGGCTAGCGCACACCTGAACTGGATTCTGTTGAAATTCGACATGGCATTGATCTCCGCTTTCGCCCTGACTGTCTATTTTCGCGCAAATGGTGCACGGAGCGTTCGCGATTAAAGGGTCAAGGCACCGGGCGGGCTGGCGGGTTGGTTCGGCGCGCGGTCGGTTTGTGCGACCCCCGACTCTACGAGTCTGCCCCGGTCGCACTCCCCATGCGCATCGCGCACCCGCGGTGCGCGCGGCCCGCTGCGCTCAGGATGGCGGCGCGAAAGGGTGGGGCGGATTTGAGCGCGGCTTCGCCGCGCGGTTTATTTATCAAAACGCGGGTGGGTCGTTTCGTACGGGCTGAAGCCCGTACCCTTCAAAGATGGGTTCTCGTGCCCTGATACAGGGCGAAAGACGGAGATCAGGGATCGGAGATCAGAGACCAGAGATCAGAGATCAGGGATCAGGGATCAGAAACCGCGGACCCCAACTTTTTTTGGTTACGGTTACCCCTAAAAGCTAACTTTCCTGGGTTACATTCACCCCTGAAACGTAACTTTTCTAGGTGCATGTCTCCGCAAAATGCAACCTCTCAAGCAAACCTTTGGCCACCAAAGCTAACCATTTAAGCGAACATTTGAGGGGGTAAGAGCACCATTATTGCGAACATATTGCTTGATTTCACAGGCCTTACCGCATCCGCAAAGGTCCCGCTCACAATTTGCCGATTTCCGCGAGCGCTCGCCGCGCCGGAGTGGTTCCGGCGCCGGAAGCGTCAGGCGCGTCAGTCGCCGGAGGCGAGTTTGGCGATGGCCTCATGGGAAAGAACCGGGCGTTTTTCGCCGAGGTAGCCGTCGGCGAAGATGATGTTGCGGGCGAGGCCGAGTTTGCTGAGGGCCATGATGATGAGGCCGTTGAGGTCAATCTCGCCGGTGCACAGTCCGTGAAAGGCGGAGCGGGGAAAGCGATGGTGGTTGTTGTGGTAGCCGTCGCCGAAGGTGAGCGCCGCAAGAACGGAATTGTTCTTGCTGTTGTTCTTCAAATTGAAGTTCTCATATCCGAAGGTGTGGCCCAAGGAATTGACCGACCAGACGGAGTTCTGGAAGAGTGTGGTACGCAGGAAGGCCGCGAAGACGCAGCCCCACCCGTCGGTCATGCCGCCGAAGGCGTAGCCGACGAGCCAGGGAATGGCGATGGAGACAACCGGCCAGACGTAGTGGGTGCGGGCATAGAACCGGATGACGGGATCGCGGGCGAGGTCGCGGCCGTAGACGTTGATGTCGGTGACGGTGTCGTCGAACATCCAGCCGATGTGGGCGTGGAAGAGGCCTTTGAGCGATGATTCGTGGTCGCAGTGACCGTCGACGAAGGGGCTGTGGTTGTCGCCGCAGTGGTCGGTGTGGGAGTGATGACGGCGGTGGTCGGCGACCCAGGTGAGCAGGGAGCTCTGAAACGACATGGAGCCGGCTGCGCCAAGAAAATAAGCGACCCAGGGGGCGGTCTCAAAGCTTTTGTGCGAGAAATAACGATGGAAGCCGACGCCCGTGCCCATCCCAATAATGAAGTAGCCGATGACGAAGGTGACGACCTCGACCCAGTGGATGGGGTGGTTGAGGAACCAGAAGACACAGGCCACGGAACCGGCGAGGGGAATGCCGATCAGGAAGGTATTGTCGATCCGCTTCTTGAGGGCGGCACGACCGACAATCATGCCGGGTGGCCGGGTGACAGCGACGGGCAGGCTGGACCGGGAGATCGCCAATTCGCACGCTCCATTTCCCTTTAGTCTCTCAGACTGGGGGCCCCAGGGCCGTTGGACTTGCACCTTTTTTAATTTTAGATGCAAGAGATGGCCGCCTCGATGCGGCAATTGATTCGGCTACTTCCAGTTGCCCATGAGGACGAAGGGGGCCCAGTAATATGGATGCGCGTAGCCGGCGAGCGGGGGCTGCTGGGCGGGTTGGCTGTCGACGGCGCTCATGCCGCGGCCGCTCGTATCGGACTGCGGCGCGACCTTGCCCTGAAGCAAATCGAGCTGCGCCTGGCGCAGCGCTTCAGCCTTGGTGACTTTGCCCGCGCCCTCGGCCCAGCGCTTGTAGAAGTCCGCCATCAGCGCGCCTGTGCTGGCGTCGTCCACTTCCCAAAGCGAAGAGATGACGGCCTTCGCGCCCTTGAGCTGCGCTGTGGTGCCGAGGCCGTCGACCTCGCGGCCGTTGCTTGCGGCGCCGCTCATACCGGTTTCGCAGGCCGAGAGCGTGAGCAGTTCGGTGGAGTCAAGCGAGAGGCGCTGATCGTCGCGGAAGCCGGCAACGGTGAGGCGGAATCCGGCGGGACTGTCGGCATCTTTGCCGGCGAGCAGAAGGTAGGATTGGCTGTCGTCGCCGGGCTTGAAGACGAAATGGCTGGCGATGTGCACCACGGAGAATTGCTGGTCGAGAAGATTCTCCATGGCCTTCTGCGTGAATGCGGCGTTGAGCAGGATGGTGCCGGGGAGTGCGCCGTGCGCGGCGGTGGATTGAGGGGAGTGGACGACCTGGTCGAGTTCGCCGGCGACGGCGGGCAGCGCGGGGAGATCGGGCTGGTACTTGTTGGAGATGCCCATGGCCGCGGCGCTGAGGTTGCTGACGTCGGGCTTTTCAGCAAGGTGCGCAATGCTGGCGGGCGTGATGGTGACGGTGGAGTATTTCTCCGCGAGGTAGTGCGCGCCGTCGTAGAGTGCGGCCATGGGGACGTAGCGCAGAGCGCCATCGAGCGACCAGACGAGGGTTTGCGCGTGGGCCTGGTCGAGGTCAGCGGCGATGGGGCCGATGAGGATGGAGTAGAGCTCCTGCGCGAGCGGTCGGGGGTCGCGGCGCGGATCGCGCAGAACCTGTTGGAACGCCGCGACCTTTTGGTTGAGATCGGTTTCGGAGATGGCGTACTCGCGCGCTACGGGCGTTGCGCCGGTGACGACGATAACGCGATAGCGGTCCTTGCTGACTAGCGTGTAGAGCGCCACCGTGCCGGGCGAGCGAGCGATGGCCTGGCGGAGGGTGCTGACGTCGCCTTTTACGTCTTCGACTTTCTGGTTGGCGGCGCTGCCGGAGCCGAAGTCGACGTAGAGGCGCGCGTAGTAGTCATTCAGGCCCTTGCTGGCCGCGTCGAGCTGATCGCTGAGCTGCTGAAAAGTTTTTTCCTGGTCCGGGGTGCGCGCATTGTTGCGGCGAAGCTCGGCCCACTGCTCGCCGATGGCGACGATGTGTGCGGTGGACTTTTCGTAATCGAGTTGTGCCTGCTGCTCGGCGGGCGTGAGAGTGAGCGGCTGGAGCGTGTTTTGCGCTTCGCCGCGCACGTAGTCGGAGTATTCCTGCTCCTTGAGCAGGTCGAGCACCTGCTGCGCCTCGGGCAGGCGGCCCTCAGCGATGAGCAGTGAAGCGAGATCCCGATAGTAGAGGGTTTTTGAGGCGAAGAAGCTGCGCTGCAGCGCGGGATCGAGCCCCTGGATCTGGCCGCGCACCTGCTGCAGAAGATTCACGGCCTGCTTGCCGTAGAAGATGGCGAGCGGCGGATGATCGGCCGTGTGGTTGAGCAGCAGGTCGTGAAAGATTTGCGCTTCGCGGACCGGGTCGCCGACAGCGCGAGCCAGCGGCAGCGCCTGCGCGAAGTAGTCGCGCGCCTTTTCCTTATCGCCCGCGGTGTTCCAGTAGCTGCCGAGATTGTCGAGCGCGAGGGCCTCGCCGCGGCGATCGCCTACGTCGGTCCAGATTTGCAAAGCCTGCTCGTAGCTCGCGCGGGCCTTATCTTTCTGGCCCATGTCTTCATACACGAGGCCCATGTTGTCGAGGATGCGCGCCTGGCCGTCGCGGTCCTGCGCGGCCTGCTCGAGCTGGAGCGCGAGGTTGAAGCAGGCGATCGCGCGCTCGCGTTCTTCCGGCGCGGTGAAGACTCCGGCCAGATTATTGAGCACATCGGCCTGGCCGGTTGGGTCCTGAAGATCTTTGTAGAGGTTGAGCGCGCGCCTGTAGTATGTAGCCGCCAACTCCTGCTGCCCGAGATCGTCGTAGACGATCCCGATAGCATTGAGCGTGCTCACTTGGCCGCGGCGCTGGCCGGCGCTGGTCCAGAGCGGGAGGGCCTGGTTGAGCGCGTCAAGAGCTTTTTCGAGTTCGCCGAGGTGCACCCAGACGCCGGCGATGTTGTGCAGGTCGCCGGCGAGGCCATCAGCCTCGTTGAGGCTGCGATGGAGGTCGATGGCTTCGTTGAAGGTCTTGATCGACTCGGTGTTGTCGCCGAGATCGGACTGGACGTTGCCGAGGTTGGTGAGCGCGGCCGCCTGGCCGCTGCGGTTGCCGAGGGCGCGCTGCAGGCTGAGAACCCGCTTGTACGTGGCGAGCGCCTTTTGTTCGTCGCCGGTGGTGCGGTAGAGGATTCCGATGTTGTTGAGCACCCCGGCTTCGCCGGCGCGGTCGCCTGCCTGCTGGTAGAGAGGCGGCGCCTGCTGGTAGTAGTGGAGCGCCAGCGGCGGGTCGCCAATCTCTGAGGCCAGAATGCCGAGATTGTTAAGGGCCTTGGCCTCGCCATCTTCGTCGCCCGCCGCGCGCCACTGCGCGAGTGCCTGGTCGTAGAAGTCGAGCGCCTGCGCGTTGTTGCCTAGATCGTCGTTGATGATGCCGATGCGGTTGAGCACCTGCGCTTCGAGATCGGGGTCTTTCAGCTTTTGTGCGAGGGCGAGCGCCTTGTTGTGGAAGTCGAGGGCTTTTTGGTACTCGCGCAGATTGCCGTTCACCCACCCCATGCCGGTGAGCGCGATGACCTGGTCCTTCTCGTCGCCTGCCGCGGTTGCTTCGTCGAGAGCCTGCTGGTAGGTGGCGAGCGCCTTGTCGTTCGGGGACTCGCTGCGGTAGCAGGAGGCAATGCCATTGAGCGCGGAGGCCTCGAGAGGCCGGTCGTTGGCGGCGCGGGCCAGCGGAAGCGCCTGGTTGTACGCATCGAGTGCTTTCTTCTCCTCGGAGATGAGGAGGTAGAACTCGCCAAGCTGATTGAGGGCGGCAGCTTCTTTGGCGGAGTCGTGCGAGGCGTGCGCGGTGCGGACGGCGGCTTCGAGGCGATTGAGCTTCTGCTGTGCTTCGGCGCTGAAGGTGGGCAGAGAACTGGCGCCGGTCGGGGCGTCGGTTGGTGTTTGTGCGCGGACGCGGGAGCAGGGAAGCGCGGCAAGGCTCGTGATGGCGAGGCAAAGACAAGCGAGAACGGATGTGCGCATGTCCCGACCCCCGGTTGAGATCCATAAAACGCGGATGGGGACATTGTAGAGCAGGGAAGAAGGGACCAGGGAATAGGGGATAGGGAGTGAGGGATCTGTGGGGCGTGCGGCACAAGGGCGGAGGGAGACGGAGGCAGCGCGGTCGATCTAGTGCTCGTGTTTGCCGGGGCGGAGCATGAGTTCGCGGATGGCTTCGCGGGGGTCCTTGCCTTCGTTGAGGATGAGCTCCATTTGTTCGGTGATGGGCATTTCGACGCCGTGCTTGCGGGCGAGGCCGAGGGCGGCGCGTGTGGTGAACACGCCTTCGGCGACTTTTCCGCCAAGGGAGTCAAGAATCTCGGGCAGTTTGCGGCCCTCTCCGAGCGCCTGGCCGACCGTGCGGTTACGGCTCAGGCTGCCTGTGCAGGTCAGCACCAGGTCACCGACGCCGGAGAGGCCGGCAAGCGTTTCGCGGCGCGCGCCGCAGGCCACGGCGAGGCGCGTGATTTCGACGATGCCGCGCGTGATGAGCGCGGCGGTGGAGTTGTGTCCGAGTCCGACGCCGACAGCGATTCCGGCCGCGATGGCGATGACGTTTTTGAGCGCGCCGCCGAGCTCGACGCCGACGACATCAGTGGAGGTGTAGAGGCGGAGGGATTCGGAGGAAAACTCCTGCTGAACCAGAGAGGCGACCTGAGGGTCACTGAAGGCAACAGTGACGGCGGTGGGCTGGCCCTGCGCCACTTCCAGAGCAAAGCTGGGACCGGAGAGCGCGCCGATGGAAAGCAGAAGGCCGGCAGGCTCGAGAGTCGCCGAGAGAACCTGCGTCATGCGGTAGAAAGTTCTGTCTTCGATCCCTTTGGTGGCGCTGACGACGAATTGACCGACGCGCAGGCAGTTGCGGATGCGGAGCATCGTGGGCCGCAGGAATTCCGACGGGATGGTGGAAACGACGATGTCGGCAGCGGTGACGGCCGCGCAGTCGGACGTGACCGCGATGGCGGAGGGGAGGGGAAAGCCGGGAAGGAACTGCGCGTTCTCTCCGGCGTCGATGATCTGCTGCGCGAGTTCCTGGGTATGCGCCCAGAGGGTGATCTGGTGGCCGCTGCGGCGATGAAGCGAGAGCGCGATGGCTGTTCCCCACGCTCCTGAACCAAGGATGGCAATGCGGCTCATGCTAGCTTGTGGACTCCGATTCGGGTTTCAGTGCCGGCAAACAGGCGGCGGATATTTGAGTGGTGCTTGACGATGATAAGCAGAGCCACAAGAGCCGCGGCCACAAAGTAGAAGGGCGGACGCGATCCGGTGACAAGGAACCATGCGAACACCGGAAAGCTGGCGGCACCGACGATGGAGGAAACGGAAACGAAGCGGCTGATGGCGAGGACCACGGCAAAGACGCCAATAGCAGCCAAAGCGGCCCAGGGCGAGATGAAGAGGAAGACGCCGAATCCGGTGGCGACGCCCTTGCCGCCGCGAAACCTGAGCCAGATGGGGAACATGTGACCGAGCACAGCGCAGAGGGCCGCGAGAGCCTGCGCTGTGCGCAGCGGAACCGAGGGCATCCAGAGCGAGGCGAGAAAGCCGCCGAGCCAGACGGCCGCACAGCCCTTCAGCACGTCGAGGATGAAGGTGGCTGCGCCGAGACCCTTGCCGCCAGCGCGAAGGACATTGGTGGCGCCGATGTTGCCGCTGCCTTTGGAGCGAATGTCTTCGCGGCGGAAGATGCGATAGATCAGGTATCCCGTGGGGATGGACCCGAGGAGGTAAGCGACGATAGCGATGCCTACGAGGGGCACAACGACAGAGTTTAGCAGGTGCGGGTTAGCGAATGACGCGGGTCCGCGAGGCCGGATGGGACGGGGTGAGCCAGGCATGCCGGTGATGTAAGGTGCGACCGCAACGGCAGTGAAAATGATCACGGCGAACATGCCACGAGACTAGAGGATCGCCTTGCGGGCGGCGCGGACCTCGGCGGCAAGGACCTCGAGCAACTTTAGAGCCAAAAGCGGCTCAGAATTCATCAAGTTGGTGAGTCCTTCACGGCTGATGAAACTGACCTGTGCCCCGGCGAGTGCAGTTGCACTCAGCGAGTAGGGCTTATTGCTGATTGCGCCGGGGAGTCCAATGACGGAGCCGGGGCTTGCCTGCACAGCGAAGAGCGATCGGCCGTCCTGCGCCATCAGGCTCAACGTAACACCGCCGTCGTAAAGAATGTAGGCGCCAGCGGAGGGGTCGTCCTGGCGGAAAAGGACGCGGTC
>DATNHL010000164.1:0-6601 GCA_035604995.1 Occallatibacter sp.
CCAAGGTCGAGGGCGACAACAAAGTATGGCCCGATTTTATCCGCAACCCGAAGGGACGGGGCGGATTTTCCCGATCTCTGCGTCCCTCGTCGCTGAAGTACGTCGAGTACATTGCGCTCCTCGCTCCTTGACCTCGAAAAAATCCGCTCCCGTCGCTGCCGTCCTATAAGTGTTAACAGGCCCTAGTGATAATCGACAATTTCCACTTCGTATGCGTCGCCTTCCGCCCACACAAAACAAATCCTGAATTGATCGTTGATGCGAATGCTGTGCTGGCCTTCACGGTCGCCGCTCAACGGCTCCAGGCGGTTACCCGGAGGAGCCTTCAAGTCGGTCAATCGCAGGGCGCGGCGCAGGAGGAAGAGTTTCTTGAGAACCGTTCTGCGAATATTCGCAGGAATGCTGCGGCTCTTGCCAGTCAGCCACAATAGCTCCGTATCGGCGTCCGCGAAGCTCTTGGTCACCCTCGCATGATAACGCGACTCGTTAAGAACGGCAAGCGTTACAACATGGATTTCTATTCCGCCGGTTTCCCGATTGCCAATTCTTCGCCGGCGTGTTCGCTCTCCAGGGTAACTTTGCGCAGGCTGACGTGCTCGAACTGGGCCCAGATGAGGCCAACGGGGATGATGCTGAGGAAGGTGACCAGGAGCAGCGTGGCGGAGCAGGCGGTGGAGGCCTCGGGCGCGGCGCCGTAGAAGCTGACCATGGCCGCGGCCACCAGGCCGATCTGCGTGAACCAGCCGATGACCGGCAGCTGGAAGACGCTGGCTCCGCCGCTGAAGGCCAGGAGCAGCATGATCCTGGGGAAGCTCATCTCGCCCAGTTGCGGGCTGGCGACGAAGGCGCGCGTGGTCTCCAGGTAGGCCATGGAGATAACCAGCCACATGGCCAGCGAAAGGCCGGCGACGACGCCGAAGTCGGCCAGGGTGCGCATGGTGTCGAGGCCGGCGTGAAAGCTGCGGACCCTGTCTCCGACGGCAGCCCCAAGCTTCTTTGAGACGAGGCCAAAGGTCCGCTCGAGGAAGGTGGCCACCATGGCTCCGGAGAGGCGCACGGCCACGAGAAATACTGCGCCGGCGACGGTGAGGGCCATGCCCCAATAGCCGGCCTTCTTGACGATTTCAGGGTGGGGCAGGGCGCCCGGCTGGCCGAACCAGGCGGTGAAGAGGATGACGGAAGAGAACAGCAGCGCCGTCGAGCCGAGGTCGAAGAGGCGTTCCACGATGTAGACGGCGAGCTGGGAACTGAGCGGCAGGCCGGTCTTCTTGGTGACGAGGTAGGGGCGGACCGGGTCGGCCACGCGGCCGAGCAGGGCGACCGCGGTAAAGCCGATGACCTGCGTGCCGAGCAGGGAAAACAGCCCGACCTTCTTGTTGGGCTTGAGCAGCCAGGCCCAGCGCGCCGAGCGGAAGACATAGCCCAGGTAGATGCAGCCGGCGGCGATGCCGATTTTGCCCCAGTCGGCCATGGCGATTTGCGTGCGGAAGACGCCGAAGTCGAAGTGAATGCGGCCGCGGCCCCAGAAGACGAGCGCGACCAGCGCGGCCAGTACCAGCAAACCCAGAAACAAATGGTTCTTCTTCAAGCGTTCTCCGTTCCGCGGTGATGAAATGAGCGGTTCTCTTGATTCTATAGGGTGGAAGGGGAGGCGGAGGCGGGTGTGTCCGTGCACCTTTGGGTGCGCAGGGGTAACGGCGGAGGGCGGCGGGGCAGGAGTCGGAGCGTGGATGCGATGGAGAGCAGTGCATTGGGGCGGCGGGGGGGTGAGCGTGTTGTGGTGCGGATGCGAACGGACTAGCGCGTTGCCTGGGTGTCCGGGGCGGACACTGCCGAGGCGAGTGCCTGTTTGGCCTGGGCCTCGCGGGCCAGCACGCGGCGATTGAACTCGTGGATGACGCGCGCGACGTAGGCACGGGTTTCGTGGTAGGGAGGGATGCCGTGGTACTTGTCGACTGCGGCGGGGCCGGCGTTGTAGGCGGCCAGCGCCAGGGCTAGCTTGTCGTGGTAGCGGGTGAGCAGCGCGTCGAGGTAAGCGGAACCACCGCGCACATTTTCGTCGGGCTTGAAGCTGTCGGCGACGCCGAGTTCGGCAGCCGTTCCCGGCATGAGCTGCATGAGGCCGCGGGCGCCTGCGGAGCTGACGGCGCGGGCGTTGCCGCCGCTCTCAGCTTTAACCAGGCTGGCCAGGAGGTCGACGTCGAGGTTGTGCTCGCCGCCCGCCTGGGAGAGCATCTCGCGGAGATCCTCAGGGGAGAGCTTTGCGTCCCGGGCCGGCTCGGGTGCGGGCGCGGGTGTGCCGGAGGCGGGGTCTTTGGCGATGGCGGGGGGCGGCGGATCGGCCACCGGCTCCAGGCCGGCAATCTCGCGCGGTGCGAACTCGATGTAGTTGTCCTCGCCCGCGCTGAGGTAGAGGCGCACGTGGCCTTCGACCTCGGCGTGGTGGTCGCACTGCATGGCGAATCCGTTGCGCAGGGTGACAAGCTCGCCAGCCCAGGCCGTGGTGGCGAGGGCGACAAGGGCTGCTGCCGAAATGAGGACTTTGCCACGCATTTTGAATTGCACCTTCAAATCGTACTGTTTCCCCTCACGCTTTGGCAGCAAGAACTTTGGCCACGGCGGTTTCGAGCACCTGCGCCACGCCGTCCTGGTCGTTGGGCGGAGCCTGGTTCCAGCCGCGCATCTTGGCCATCGTCCGCAGTTCCTGGGCGGCATTGCCCATGACTACGCTCTGCCCGGCCCACTCCAGCATATCGACATCGTTCCAGTTGTCGCCGATGGCCATGGTCTCCTTGCGGTCGACGCCCAGGCGGCCGGCGAGACGCGCGAGAGCCCAGCCCTTAGAGACTCCGGGCGGGAGCAGGTCGAGGATGGAGAGGTCGCGGCCCGGATACTCGGTGCAGACGCACTCGCAATCGGCGGCCAACTCGCTGGCCTTGAGCGCCTGCTTGGCCCGGCGCATGTTGGCGAGGGTCCCGGTGACCATGCCCTGGATGGGGTCTTCGCCGTCGGGCAGCGCACTCTCAAGTGGCGTGACAACTTCGATGGCGTTGCGGTTGGCCTCGATCCACAAGGCAATGCGCCCGTGCGCCTGTTCCAGATTTTCCAGCACCAACTCGCCGCGGCCGGGGCGGTCAAACGTGAACACCACTGCGCCAAACTCCCTGAGCAGGCCGCACAATTCGCGCGCCACGCGCGCCTCCATGTGGCAGCGGTCGATGGGTTCGCCGCCCAGGGTGCGGATCACTGCACCATTGGACGTGATGAGCGGCGTATCCGCTCGCAGACCGAGACCTTCGAGGAACGGAACCGTGTAGGCCGTGCGCCGGCCGGTGGCGATGGCCACGGTGATCCCGGCCTGCTGCGCGGCCCTCAGCGCCTGTGCCGTGCGTTCGCTCATCTTCTGTGCAAAGGTCGGGAGGAGAGTGCCATCCATATCGATGGCTACCAGGCGAATGGGAGGGTGCATGGTTCCAGTGTACCGTCTGGGCAGAAACGGTCGCCCATTCGGCAGTACACTCACGGCTGATCTACGGAAGGTTCGGTCCAAACCATTTCAGTGTGCAGTCCTCATTCCACAGGATTCCGTTTGGACGCTGATTCGGAACGCCGTTCGCTCTGATCTCCTCTGCGGTGACCTCTCCGCCAATTTCAAAACCGATGGTCCCAAGGTCAAATTGCACCCTTTGGAATGTCCAGTCAGCAAGTGCTCTAAGAAACTCATCAATTGGCATCCGCCATTCAGGTACACCATTCATCGGACCGAACGGATATGCGCCAACGGCATAAATGTGCGAAAGGGCGCCAAGAGGGATGTAAAAACCTACCCAGTGAGCCGATGAAGAGTCAGATTCTCCTGAATAGTCCATTGCATAAGACCCACATGCGACTCGGCAACTATTGGGCAACGTGGCCATCCCATACAGGTGGCCTTCGTGCTCGTTTCCACAAGGATTGCACCGAGATTGGGCCGAGGGTGCGTAATCGTTGCGGAGATAGCAACCATCGAGTGAAGGGAACGACCAAATTGCGGAAAGCAGGGAACAGACCTGTTCGGACGATCCAATATGAGGTACGATCAGAAGCTCATAGAATCCGCCACGCCAGACTTCGGGCGCTTTAAATGATTCTTCAATCGGGTCGTTCATATTGCTCCTGCCGCAGACTTGGTAGGCGTTGTGTAGCGCGAGAGGCAGGAGGAAACTGCCTATTCGGCTAAACTCTTACCCATGGAACGGATTTGCAGCCATTGCCACGCCTTGCTTGCCCCGGAGACTGTTGCCGACTGGTGCCCTGCCTGCGGAGGGGCGTTGATCGAGCGGGAAACCATGCCTACACTCGATCAGCCTGTGGGGCCGAAGGCGGAGGTGGATCATCGCGGCATCGTGCTGCCGCGGCGTCATGCGCTGGGCGGGATCATTACACCGCAATGACGCTTGCCGGGCGAGTCAATCGCCCGTTACTATCGACTGCGCGCCTGGACGACCTATAGCAGAGCTGCGGAAAGGGAGACCGAAGAAATGAAGCTCAACACGTATCTCAACTACGGCGGCAACTGCGCGGAGGCGTTCCGCTTCTACGAGGAACACCTGGGCGGCAAGATCACGTTCATGATGACCCACGGACAGATGCCCGATCCGAGCGGCGTTGACCCGGCCTGGAAGGACAAGATTCTCCACGCGCGCATCGAGCTGGGCGGAACGGCGCTCTTCGGGGCGGACATTCCCACGCCGCCGTTTGAGCCGATGCGCAGCGCGTATCTGTCGCTCTCGGTGGACAGCGTTGCGGAGGCCGAGCGTATCTATGCGCTGCTCACAGATGGCGGGGAGATCTTTATGCCGATGGCAGAGACGTTCTTCGCGTTCCGGTTTGCGATGCTGCGGGACCGGTTCGGGACTTCGTGGATGCTGCTGAATGAACGGCCTATGCCGGGCGCGTGAAGGGCAAGGCGCACGACCGCTGACGGGGCTGTTCAGCCGAGAGTCATGCTCTCGTATCGAGCCCGACAGCCTCGGCCAGTCTGGCCTGCCGGTCATCGAAGGTCCAGAAGCGCTGGGCCCTCAATTCCAGCGCACAGGCTACGTGGAGCGAATCAAGAGTTCGCACGCCGAGTGTAGGTCCGTGCTTCTGGGCGAGGGTAATGCTGGTTTCCCATATTCTCTCCGGCAGACCAATTGGAATCCAGATTCCTCTCGCGCAATCCTGCTGAAATTCGCTCCAGGCTCGCTGTGCCTCGAATGCCGATAGCTGTTTGCGGAAGACGTATTGCTGGAGTGCGTGGGCCAATTCAGTTCTGTTGAGGGGAGTGACCCAGACAGAAGGGACCGCGCTCATTCTGCGGATTGTCTCTGCGGAATGGACATCCTGGATACAACTGGAAACCAAGAAGCTGGAATCTGCGCAGATGGTCAATAGCGGCTATTCCTCTCCTCGATAAGTATGTCCACCGCAGGAATGACACGGTCACCGAAGTTGCGTTTGAGGCGAGCCGCGAAATCCGGCCACTCGACGGGCTGAGTCGCCGGGGTCTCCGGGACGATCCGGGCCAACACCGTATCCCGTTCACGGAGTTCGACGACTTCCCCAGCCTTGAGCCAGATCTTCAATTGGCGAGTATCGCGGAGTTGGCGAAGGTTTACGCTTGGCATAGATAGAATGTGGCACAAAATGTGTCACATTGTCAAGGATTTGTCGGCAACGTTGTTCCCCTACTCATACCGCAGCGCCTCGGCGGGAAGGATGCGGGCGGCGGCGGAGGAGGGGTAGAGCGTGGCGAGGAGGGAGATGCCGATGGAGACGGCGGAGACGATGACGGCGTCGACCCAGCGCGGGGCGAAGGGGAGGGTGTCGATTGAGTAGACTTCGGCGGAGAGATGGATGAAGTGGTAGTGGCCGCCGGCCCAGGAGGCGAAGTAGCCGAGGACGAGGCCGAACGCGGTGCCGATCAGGCTGATGAGGAAGCCTTGCAGCAGGAAGATGCGGCGCACCTGGCCGGGCTCGACGCCGAAGCTCATCATGACGGCGATGTCGCGGGTCTTCTCCATCACCATCATGGTGAGGGCGATGAGGATGTTAAGCGCGGCGACGAGCACGATGAGCGCGATGACGATGAAGGTGACGATCTGTTCTTCTTTGAGCGCGGTGAAGAGTTCGCGGTTCTGGGCTATCCAATTATTTGTCATGTAGCCCTTGCCGGCGGCCTGCTCGATTTGCTTACCGATCTCCGGCGCGCGGTCGAGGTCGTCGACCTTGAAGCTGATGATGGAGAGTAGGTCGGGCTCGCTGAAGAGGCGCTGGGCGTCGGCGAGGCGGAGAAAGCCCATCTGCGCGTCGTATTGATAAAACCCGGAATGGAAGGTGCCGGCGAGGCGGAAGCGGACGACGCGGGGCATCATGCCGACGGGGGTCATTTCACCCTGCGGGCTGATGAGCATGACGGAGTCGCCCACGGCGGCGCCGACGGTTTCGGCGAGATCCTGACCGAGGACGATGGGGGGCATCTCGCCGTTGGCGGGGGCGGAGAGAGGTTGAAGGGCGCGGACGGCGCCGGGAGTGGCGGTTTTGAGCAGGTCGCTGACGGTCTGTTCCTGGTTGGGGAGAA